>JBAQSX010000017.1:0-1822 GCA_049296695.1 Methylococcaceae bacterium
GCATAATCCATGAATGACCTGAGTTGGGCGTTTGCCAATCGGTATCGGATGAATCAAGAGGGAGGATATTCCCGCTTGTTCCGTAAATCCTGATGGCCTCGTAGCTGCCGCCATTTACCGTACATCCCTCCAACACCATATATGCTTCGTATCCTTCATACGCCTGACTTGGGAATGAAACGCTCGATAAATCGGCCACGACTACGGCGCTGGCCCTAACAGCTATAGTGGCATTATTTTTCATGTCGCCATTAATTCTGCAATCAGACGTGTATGCGGCCACTGTTTGGTTGTTAAAAAAATCTCCCGTGACTACATAACGATAAGCTGAACTCAATAGGGTGCCGCAACAAATAAATTCTCCTGATACGGCGCCCCGTGACCCACTGATCACAGTACCGCAACTTACAAAAAATCCATCCCCATAGACACTTGCAACATTATTCAGTACGACGCCAACCCCACCAAAATACCCTGTGAGATAACCCCCAACGACTTGATTTGACGCGGTCACTCCCGAGCAGCTGATAGCATCAATATCGATGATTTGACGGGTTCCGTAGGATAGGACCGCGACACAATTCACAGCAGCACAGGCGGTCATCTTCGCCCATGCGCCGTTATTCAAAACATTCCCGAACCCTTGGAAAAGGCAATTTGAGAAAAAGACAGTCTGGGATGTCTGAGTCCCTGGGGCTATTGAGATATACTCGGTATATGAGTTGTATCCATAGACCTCAAAGCTGTTTTGCCCGGTGTCTTTGAGAATAACATTCCGGGAGCACATACACAGCATCGACCGCCATCCAGAATTATTAACGGCATAGCAGGTTCTTGTAGGGTTAGCGGCGGGCACAACAACAGGAGTGCGGTCATTCCCTGAGTCATACGCGCCAACGGAAGAAATAGTATATGTGTCCCCCTGGAGTTGATAGGATGTATAACTGTCGGCGTTATCAAAAATGTAAAAAACATGCCCCGCGGCCCACTTGCCGGTCATGTTTCCTTGGAGATATACCGTGTTCCCGGTCGTCCAGTTGGAATCAAGGTACGCATACCGGTCACCATAATAACTCGCGTCCCCCCGGATATCTACTTTGCCACCAACTGCCACTACAAAAACATTTCTTGCTGTTGTTCCGTTCGACCACTGAATCGTCAGAGTGTATGCACTCCCGACCGCAGCCGCCGCACTGGTGGTGCCGGTGCGGATTTCCCCACCGCTATTAACTGTTAGGACTGCCGTCCCGGAAAAACTCAGGGTGGAACTGGCGTTGATAGGCAACACAAGCATTCCGGCGTTGTTTATCGTAATGTTTCCCCACGTAACAGCCGAGACTCCGGCGTCATATGTGACTTTATGGCCAATAACCCTTATATCATCATTGCTGGTCGGATGTCCTCCCCCGCCCCATGTCGCATCACTTTGATCATTGCCGTCTTGTGTGGTGGTGTAAGTCGCCATTATTCAATGACCTCCTGCTCTAACTGCTCAATAGTGGGAATATAAATTTGATTAATAGCAGCTTCCGTTATTTGATCATCCGTCTTTTCTTCTGGAAAACTAAGTAACGCCCCACCAATCAACAAAACCCCATCCACTCGCACATCAACAAGTGCTACATGCTGTGAGCCCCTCTTCACGTTGGACCTCACGACATCAACCGTTATTTCTGGCATTGATTTCTCCCTCATAAAGCGCCTGTAAAAGATCCAACATACGGCGCCTTGTGTATTTAACTCCTTCAACCTCTATCGGCCATGCGGTTATTGTCAGTTCTTCCGCTGGACCCCTTATTTTCTTTGACCCTACAGTAATCAC
>JBAQSX010000018.1:0-4328 GCA_049296695.1 Methylococcaceae bacterium
CTTGCAAGCAGAGCTTGCACTCCTATTTTAATAGTAACTAATGCTAAATAATCTTGAATAAAGCGCGTAAAAAAAGCCAGTATTATTTTAATAATACTGGCTTTTTTAATATAGCGTTTATAGGGTAGTCAAGCAATGTTGAAGTTTAATAACTTTTGCAAAACTTGCATCTATAAAATTAAGGCAGTTGTTGAATTCTATTTAAAACAACGGGGCTAATGGGTGAATGAGCCACAAAATAAGCTTCTAAAGCATCATTATCTTGCGCCCCACCTAAACGGTTTGTACCTTTAATTAATACTTTAAAGTTATCACCACCATCGGCTAAGAAACTATTAACCGTCACGCGATAATTAGCTAAAGGATCAAGCATCACGCCATTTAAAGTAATCGTTGCAGGGTCGATGTGATCACAACTAAAACCGCTGGCATTCCATACATAATTAAAACCTGTTGAAGCTAATAAAATACGATTAAAAGGTTGATTATTGGTACAGCCTGTGAATTGTTGCTCTAATAATTCTTCAATTTGCGCGCCTGTCAGCGTTAAAGTCACCAAACTATTACCAAAAGGTTGTACCGTAAAGGCTTCACCAAAGGTCACATTACCATCACCTTCGCCTAAACTACTTGAGCTATACGTTAAATCAGCGCGAACGCCACCGGGGTTCATAAAAGCAATTTGTGCGCCGCCAAATTTGGGTTCTTGAGTAGCGGCTAATTGTGCATCGGCAATCACATCGCCCATGACATTTTCACCCGCTACGCTGTTTGTTCGGGTCAAAGAATCAGTAATGCTACCGATAACGCGGTTGGCAATGCCTGAAACCAAACCTTTGTAATTAGTGACAATTTGTTTAATGTCAGCATCAGCGGTAATCGCGGTGTTGCGTTGATCCAGTGCGACATTGGTGGCTTTAACAGAGCGCACTTGCCCCGTGGTTTTATTCAATACCACATCTAACTCAGTGTACACGCGTCCTTGGCTATTCGCGCTAGTCACAGGAATCAAATGCTTACCGTTGCGAGTAGTGAGCTTACAGTTATAAGCGTTATGGGTGTGACCTGAAATCACAACATCCACCGCGTCAGACAAACCATTGACAATAGTTTTGATGGGTGAGCCGTCTAAATTACCCGCGCAATTATTGATGGTTGCCAATGATGCCGCTTCAGGCACAACGCCACCTTGGTGAATTAAGACCACAATCGCCTCAGCTCCTAAGGCGCGTAACTTAGGGACTAATGTGTTCACGGTATGAATTTCATCATTAAATTTCAAACCCGCCACGCCACTGGGTGTCACGATGGTAGGTGTTTCTTTTAAAGTCATACCAATAAAAGCCACTTTAACGCCTTCATATTCTTTAATTTCATAAGCGGGAAATAAGGTGTTTTTGCTGGCTTTCTCAATTACGTTTGCGGCTAAGAATTTAAAACGCGCCCCCTCAAAAGGAACAGGCGTACCCACTACCGCGCCTTGACAGCTATTAACATCAGTAGGATGACAGCCGCCGTTTTGCATACGCAATAATTCGTTTTTACCTTCATCAAATTCATGATTACCCACCGCGTTGATTTCTAAACCCGCACGGTTCATGGTTTCAATCGTGCCTTCATCATGAAATAAAGCAGAAACTAAAGGGGTTGCGCCAATTAAATCGCCCGCTGACACCACTACGGTATTGGGATTTTTACTTTTAACATCGGCAATATAACCCGCTAACCAATCCACGCCACCCACAGGCACAGTTGCTGTGCTGTCTGTTGGTAAATTACGCAAACTCCCTGGGGACTCTAATTGACCGTGAAAATCATTAATAGCCACGATTTTTAATTTAACGCTATTCGTTGCAGCATGCGCTAAAGGTGTACAAGCAAAGGCTAAGGCAAGTACGCGGCTAAGTTTTTTTAATTTCATAAAACACCATTGAAACAGTGAACACTAACAAGAAATAACACTGAGAAAACGCTATAGCGTTTAAATCAATGTCAGGTATTATTCGCTTTAAATAATATTTTTAAGCGAATTAACGTTATGATATTGAATAACTATGAAAATAAAGTGACAGTTGAGTTAATACTAATTAAGTGGTTTAACTATTTTACCAATGGTTTTTGAGTGGATTATTGTGTCGCAAACTATAATATTTAAAAAATATATATAGGTTTTAAATAAAGTAAAAAGTGGTGTTTAAATAATAAATTTGTTTTGATAATATCTGTGGCTAATGAAACTGTTAAATAAAAATAAACAATTAATTAAGCTTAGGTTTACTAATAGCTAATTAATTATATTAGAGATATTATTTTTATCATCGCTTATGCTTTTTTGTTTTTTCACCCAAAAAGCAAACATCATCATCGACCAACCACGAAAGCCAATTTCAATACTCAAACATAAAGACACAAACCAGTTTTCAGCGGTGGGTAATTGCAAGAAAACCATAAAACCCATAATAATTGCTATCACGCCACATAAGGCAGTTGATAAAGCTTGCGGTAATTTCAAAGCATAAACCAAAGCAATACGCACAATGCCGCGTACTAATAAAAATGCCGCAATCATCATGCTTAAACGATTTGACATTTCAGCAACCGCCAAAATAATTAAACCGCCTACTACTGTGTCTAATACGCCTACTTGCAGGTTTTGAAAAAAATCACGCAATTCTTTGGCTAAAAACGCATCCAAACATTCCAAAACACCCATTGCCAAAATCACCATGCCACACAAAGGCAACCATGAAGCAAATCGCGCTGACATTAATACTGCATGAGGATTTAACGCGCTGGCTAGGGTAATGGTCAAGCCCATTAATAACATAGCAAGCCCTTGCATAAATAAGCGTTGCCACTGCATTTCAAAACGTTCTGAGCTTGAGGTTTTTTCTAAAAATTTCATGCTATTTATCCTTAAGGAAAGTGATTTATTACAACGTAATCTGTGCCGTGAACAGAGCTATCTATACTATATAGATGGCAAGCTTTGTTTTAAGTTAAATTTGCCCCTAAATTTTCGCCCCAAAAGCGGTTTGCCCATTCTATAATAATGGGCTACGGTTATTTTATTTGGAGATAGGTTTTGCAAGACACGGTATTAGCCCAGCTTTTAAGAGGCACGCATGAAGTTTTAATCGAGCAAGAATTAGTCAAAAAACTCGCAGAAGGACGGCCACTGCGCGTTAAAGCAGGTTTTGACCCGACCGCACCTGATTTACATTTAGGACATACGGTGTTGATTAATAAATTAAAACAGTTCCAAGACTTAGGGCATGAGGTGCTGTTTTTAATCGGTGACTTTACAGGCATGATAGGCGACCCCACTGGCAAAAATGTCACCCGCAAACCCTTATCGCGTGAAGATGTGCTGGCTAACGCGCAAACCTATCAAGAACAAATTTTCAAAATCCTAGACCCTGAAAAAACCCAAGTGATGTTTAACTCTACTTGGATGAATGCCATGTCACCTGCGGATTTGATTCAACTTGCCGCAAAACACACCGTGGCGCGAATGTTAGAGCGTGATGACTTTAGCAAACGCTTTAAAGGCGGTCAGCCGATTGCTATTCACGAGTTTTTATATCCATTAATACAAGGTTATGACTCGGTTGCGATGCGAGCCGATGTGGAATTGGGCGGTACAGACCAAAAGTTCAACCTATTAATGGGACGACATTTACAAGAAATTTATGGTCAAAAACCACAAGTAGTGATGACTATGCCGATTCTTGAAGGCTTGGACGGCGTACAAAAAATGTCTAAGTCTTTGAATAATTACATCGGTATTGCCGATGCCGCCGATGATATGTTCGGCAAACTCATGTCGATTTCAGATGAATTGATGTGGCGTTATTTTGAATTATTAAGCTTTAGACCGATGACAGAGATTGCTTTATGGCAACAGGCTTGCACCGAAGGCGCAAATCCACGCAACTATAAAGTATTGCTCGCTCAAGAAATTATTGAACGTTTCCACGACAAAGCCGCCGCTGTTAAAGCTTTAGAAAATTTTGAAGCGCGTTTCCAACGTGGCGCAATCCCCGATGATATAGAAGAGCTGGAATTGAAGTGTGAAGGCGCAAGTTATCCGATTGCGAATCTATTAAGAGACGCAGGTTTGGCAAGCAGTACCTCTGAGGCAATGCGTTTAATTAAGCAAGGCGGCGTAAAGCTAGATGGTGAAAAAATTGTTGATTCTAAACAAGAAATCGCCATTAACAGCCAGCATATTTACCAAGTAGGAAAAAGAAATTACAAAAAAATAAAAATTAGCAGTTGACGGATGTCAAAAGGGCTGTATAATGAGCGGCTCACTTCGGTGCTAC
>JBAQSX010000019.1:0-9188 GCA_049296695.1 Methylococcaceae bacterium
AGTTGGTATTTATCGTATTTGATAATTAAATAAATACACAGCCACGCGATTATGATAATAATAAATACTCGCATATTTTTCGAGTTTTTTTGGGTAGTGATAATTTAATTAGTGATAGAATTATTTAGATACTATTAAAAACGACTGCCAGTCTTTGAAGGACTGGCAGTCGTTATGTCAGTAAAGATATGAAGCCGCTATATTTATTATAACTAGCAATTAAATAATTATGCTAAAAATACTATAATTCATCATAATTATTATTTATCACAGCCGTGTTTTAAATGCCTGTTTGAAGGTGTTTATTTTGGTTTTTATAGCTCAAAATTAATAGAGCTTGTTAGGTTTGCAGTTTAGCGATTAAACAAATTATTAATAAAATGGGCAATACGATGAATTTCTTCACCACACACTGAATGCTCCATTAAATAGTCGTGCCATTCAACGCAATAACCTAATTTATGTAGTTCATTGTATGCGGCTTTGGCAGTTTCAATGGCGACTACGCCATCTAAAATCCCGTGCGCCATAAAAATAGGTGTGGCATTATTAGCCTCAGCACGTTCGGTTTTTAACTGCTCAGTAGTAGGCAAATAAGTTGATAGGGCAATAATCCCTGCTAATTTGTCTTTAAAACGCAAACCTGCATGTAGTGCGATTACACCACCTTGTGAAAAGCCCGCTAATAAAATATATTCTGAAGCAATACCTTTAGCAATTTCAGCTTCAATTAATTGGTCTATTAAAGCGGCGGATTGATAAATGCCATCAATATCAACTTTGCGCTCTAATTCTGAATCGGCAATGTCATACCACGCCCGCATTGCCATGCCACCGTTAATGGTGACAGGCTGCACGGGCGCGTTAGGGAACACAAAATGGATAAATGCCTCAGCATGTAAGTGTAATTCAGGAACAATGCCTTCAAAATCATGACCATCCGCACCTAAGCCATGTAACCAAATAATAGAATAACGATGCGCCGCACGGGGCGTTAAAGTAACGGTGCTAAGTTCAGTTGACATAGTGATTTTTCCATAGTGAATTAAAGTCTCAAGTTACACAGCTTTATGTCCACGAAAAGCACGAAAGACACGAAAAATAGCTGATTACAATCTAGTTCGTGTTTTTTGTGCTTTTCGTGGAAAATTAGTGTTCTGCGTAACATCGGTTAAAGTAACGACTTGGTGTATTCTAGCAAGAATTGTTACCATGCTTACTCTGGTCATTGTAATCGTGCAACATTAACCGCTTCTTACCGTGTCTTTTCCCCCTTTGCAAACTTTATATACCTTTAAGTGACAGCCTTAACTACTTTTTTCAGCGCTAATGGTGGCTTAGCCAAAGCCGTGCGCGGTTATCTACCACGGCAAGCGCAACTTGAAATGGCACAAGCCATTGAAGCCGCCATTCAATCCAAACAAAACTTAATTGCCGAAGCGGGAACAGGCACGGGTAAAACTTTTGCTTATTTAGTCCCCGCGATTTTGTCGGGCAAAAAAGTCATTGTCTCCACAGGTACTAAGAATCTACAAGACCAATTAGTCACCAATGACTTGCCCATTTTGCGTAAAGCCATAAATCAACCGTTTGCTATTGCGGTATTAAAAGGGCGTAATAATTATTTATGCACTTATCGTTTAGAAAATGCTTTAGCCTCCACTTTAGGATTTACTCGAGAAGACGCGCAAGCCTTAGCCAAAATCAAACAATGGGCAAAGAAAACCACTACGGGCGATAGAACCGAAATGGCGGGTGTGCCTGAGAGTGACCCCATTTGGTATCAAGCCACCTCGACTACTGAGAATTGTTTAGGCTCAGATTGTGATGATTATGATGAATGCTTTTTAGTGAAAGCGCGTAAAAAAGCCCAAGACAGTGAAATTATTGTGGTCAATCATCATTTGCTTTGTGCCGATTGGTCATTGCGTGACGGCGGTTATATGGAATTACTGCCCAAAGCCGATGTAGTGATTATTGATGAAGCGCATCAATTAGCCGATACCGCTTCTAATTTTTTAGGGATTAGTATTAGTGCTAAACAATTACAAGATTTAGCCGATGACGCGTTAAGCAGTTATTTTAAAGAAGCCTCTGATAATCCCGCACTGCGTCCAGCGGCTGAGAATTTGAGTCAAGGTATTAAAGAATTACGTTTAGCTTTTGGTGAAGAATTAAAACGCGGCTCATGGCGCGAAGTGGAAAACACGCCCTTTACAGTTAAAACCTTAAACGATGCCGCGTTGCAATTACAAGCCTTAGCTCAGCAATTAAAAGTAGTTAGCGTTAAAAGCAAAGATTTAGAATTATTAAGCAAACGCGCTGAGACTATTAATGATGCCTTTGATACTTTATTAAAAGACACTAGCGATAAATGGATACGCTGGTATGAAACCCATAAAAAAAGTTTCACCTTGCATAGAACCCCGTTACAGATTTCAACTGAGTTTCGCTCTTTTATGCAGGCGCATACAGCGGCAACGTGGATATTTACTTCGGCTACTTTGAGTGTTGCCAATAATTTCACCCATTTTGCCGCCAATTTAGGATTGCACGAAGCCACTAGCCTAAGTTGGGCAAGCCCGTTTGATTATCAAAGCCAAGCCTTGTTTTATCACCCCAAAGGTCTACCCCAACCCAGTGAAGCCGATTTCACCGCCAAAATTGTTGAGTTTGCCTTACCTGTGTTACGCGCCAGTAAAGGTCATGCGTTTTTTTTATTTACCAGCCACCGCGCTTTGCAACAAGCGGCGGTATTATTAGAAAAATCCTTAGATTATCCTTTGCTAATTCAAGGCAGTCGCCCCAAAGCTTTATTATTAGAACAATTTAAAAAAACCAAACACGCGGTATTATTAGGTACAGCCAGTTTTTGGGAAGGTGTGGACGTGCGCGGTGAGGCGTTATCGTGCGTGATTATTGATAAACTACCCTTTGCCTCACCTGACGACCCTGTATTAAAAGCACGTTTAGACGCACTGAATCAGCAAGGTAAAAATGCGTTTATGTATCAACAAGTCCCTAGCGCGGTGATTAGCTTGCGTCAAGGCGTGGGGCGATTAATTCGTGATGTCACCGATAGAGGCGTGTTGATGATTTGTGACCCGCGTTTATTGAAAGCCGCTTACGGACAATTATTTTTAGACAGCTTGCCACCCATGCGCCGAAGCCGCGATATTACAGAAGTGCAAGCCTTTTTTGCTCAAGAGAAATAAATGAAGTTATTAGCAGTAGAAACCGCCACTGAAGCCTGTTCAGCCGCCTTAGCCATTGATGGCGTAATTACCCATCGTTTTGCCCTAGCTCCACGCGAACACACCCAATTAATTCTACCCATGATTGATGAATTAATCGCTGAGGCGGGTTTGCGACCTCAAGATTTAGATGTCTTAGCCTTTGGTTGTGGACCGGGTTCTTTTACAGGTGTTCGGATTGCGACAGGGGTGATTCAAGGCTTGGCGTTTGGTTTAGATATTCCTGTTGTGCCTGTATCGACTTTGGCGGCAATGGCGCAAGCGTTTTTTGAAGCCAATCCGCAAGAAGAGACAGCTTATGTGGGCTTAGATGCGCGAATGGACGAGATTTTTTGGGGCGTGTATCAGCGTGATGCTGAAGGCTTTGCAGTGTTGCTAGGTGAAGAGGCAGTGCTTCCCGCTTCAATGGTTGAAAGTATTAATAAAATAGGCGCAGGGATTGGGTCTGCTTGGGCAGTATATGGCGATGTATTACTGGCGCGTTTATCGGGTTGGGTTAATCGTTATGAAAGTAATCATCTACCCACGGCGCGAGCCATTGCCGAGTTAGGTGTGCGTGGTGTTGACTTAGGTTTAGCTGTTCCTGTTGAACAGGCTATGCCAGTGTATTTGCGTAATAAAGTGGCGAAGAAAACAGCAGAGCGATAATAATTCAATTAACCACCCGTACTAACGCAACTACCATCAACAAACTTTGAGTTAGCCGTTGATTCGCATGACCACGAACCATCGGGGGTTCGTTTTAAGGTAATAACAGCCCCTAAAACATCCATATTGCCTTGAAGTGTACAACTCAGGGTTGCCTCACCTGTTAAAGCATTTGCAGTCACCTCAATACTCGAACAATTATTAGTTGAATTAGGCAAGCCAATTTCCTCGGGCTGGCTAAAACTACCGATACCTTCATTCAAATTAATTTCAATCTGCATTTTACCTGGTGAAAGTTCCTGTATACCCGCAGCATGACTTGATTTAGCAACATAATTCATATACATGGGTAGAGCAATAGAAGCCAGTACGCCAATAACCCCTAACACGACCATCAATTCAACAAGATTGAAGCCTTGTTGATAACTATGCGTTTGAGAGTATCTCATAACATCACCATTTTCATTACTTGTAAAAAAAAAGCCCCGAATTTATCGGGGCTTTCTGGTTAACACTAACTTTTGTTAAGTTAGAGTCGGTAATTCATTAACCGCATTTACCGCCAGTGTATTTGGTGTCTGTTACTTCTGACGTACATGCCCATACGCCATCAGCTCCGCGTGTCCACACAATATTTTTGCCTAAAACAGCAGAGTTACCTTGGATGATACAACTAATGGCCGCAGTACCAGCCGTTGCATCATAACTATCAACTGCAATAGTAGAGCAATTTTTAGTTGCTCCTTGTAGACCAATTTCAGTAACAGTGGGCTGAGCCGTTTGACCTTCGTTCAATTTAACTTCGATTTGAGTTTTACCAGGTGACAATTCAGCTAAAGCCGCTGCAAATTGTGATTTAGCAACATAATCAGAGTAAGCAGGGATAGCGATAGAAGCCAAAATACCAATAATCGCGACAACGATCATTAATTCGATCAAGGTAAAACCTTGTTGTACTTTTTGCATTTGATTTTTCATGGTGTGTTTTCCTGTTGTGTTATGTAAGAAAGATTACGCGTCAAGTACAAGCATTTTTTAAGCCAGCCTTATAACGTGCTGTTCATGATAGCCGTTTTTTAATGAATATCAAGCCGCTCCCTTGCGTTTAAACAACTAAGCAATACTATTTTTAGCTAGTCATTTACTAGCGCAAAGTAAAAAAATAGCTGTTAAAAGAAGCATCAAGGTGAATATTTGTGCTACTGAGTGACAAATTTTGTCAGTTTTAAGCGGTATAGTTATGATTTAGTTAAGCGCAGTTAAAACCGAATTTAGACATGATTTAAAAAGTTACTATTAACCGCTCAAACAAAGAAAATTTTCTGTTAAAACAATATAAAAATAATCTTACTCAAGCGAATAAAGCGCAATAGAAGAGCGTGTCGCAATGAATTATTTAACGAATTATTTTTGTTATTAGCAAATAATGTTATTATATTGTCTGGTTTAATTATTAACGTTTAACGAGGTAACAAAATGACTGACTTTCAAAATCTTTCTGCTGACGAATTACAAACTGTTATCAGCAATGCTGAAAAAGCGTTGAAGAGCAAAAAAGCAAATCAACGTAAAGAAATAATCGCTCAAATTAAAGACTTGGCGGCTTCTATTGACATCGCTATCGATATTCAAGAAACCGAAAAGAAATCTTCACGCAAAGGTACTAAAGCGGCGATTAAATACCGTCATCCAGAAAACCCAGAACAAACATGGACTGGTCGCGGTGTAATGCCACGTTGGATGCGCGCTTTATTAGATGCAGGTCACAGCAAAAGTGAATTTGAAATCTAAATAAGATTGTAGAGACAGGTTTTATCAACCTGTCTCTTGCTAGTTTTAATCAAGGAAACGTTTGTTTAAATTGCCATATTCATCAATACGTCTATCGCGTAAAAATGGCCATATTTGTCTAACCCGCTCTTGCTTTGCTTGTTCTAAAGTCGCTGTCAGTAATTTTATTTCAGAGTCATTAGCTTGGGTTAATATCTCGCCTTGTGGGCCTGCAATAAAACTATTTCCCCAAAACTGAATACCCTGCGTTGAATCGGGGGCTTGTTCAAAACCAATCCGATTACAAGAAATCACCGCAATACCATTCGCTACCGCATGAGCGCGTTGAATAGTCATCCATGCGTTTAATTGCTTTTGATGCTCCTCAGCATTATCGTTTAAATCCCAACCAATCGCTGTTGGATAAATCAGCAAATCCGCGCCAGCCAAGGCCATTAGCCGCGCCGCTTCGGGAAACCATTGATCCCAACAAATTAAAACCCCTAATTTACCCACCGATGTTTCAATTGGTTTAAAACCCAAATCCCCAGGAGTGAAATAATATTTTTCATAAAAACCGGGGTCATCGGGAATGTGCATTTTTCGGTATTGACCCGCAATAGAACCGTCCTTATCAAATACCACCGCAGTATTATGATAAAGCCCTGCTGTGCGTTTTTCAAAAATAGTAGAGACAATAACAATACCTAATTGCTTTGCCACCTTAGCCAAAATAGCGGTAGTTTCTCCCGGAATAGTTTGCGCTAAAGCAAAGGAATTGTAGTCTTCGTTTTGACAAAAATAAGGGTCTAAATGTAATTCGGGTAACACCACTATATCGGCATTCGCATCGGCTGCCTTATGAATTTGTTCAATAGAAAAATTCAGATTAGTCTCTCGATTAGCATTACAAGCTTGTTGTACTGCGCTAACAATTAAGGTTGATTTCATCATGGTTTTAGAGTGATTAAATGATTTAAATGGATGATAGTTTGTGGGTGGTAAGCGCGATATAAAAATCGCCTTGTATTATTTTAATGGCTTTAAAGACTTTAAACTATAAACGATGCAAACTAACGGGTAACAAGACAATAACTCTGCAATATAAGCCTTGGTAAATGCGGGTTAATAGCGGGTTTTTTACTACTAAAGTCCTTGATTAACCGATATAATTAGTCGCAACGATAACAATTTAATAGGTAAGATAATGAGCGATATTAAACAGATGATGCTCGCGCTAGGGCAACAAGCACGAATCGCTGGCAGAGAAATCAGTCGCACCGACACTCATAAAAAGAATTTAGCTTTATTAAAAATTGCTGAGGTCATTGCACAAAACAGTGATTATTTGCAATCAGAAAATGCTAAAGATTTAATAACGGCTAAAGAAAATGGTTTAGATGCCGCTTCATTAGACAGATTAACTTTATCGCCTAAAGCCATTGAAACCATGATTGAGGGTTTAAAACAAGTGGCCGCTTTGCCTGATCCTGTGGGTGAAATCAGTGGTTTGCGTTATCGCCCTACAGGCATACAAGTGGGGCAAATGCGCGTTCCTTTGGGGGTTATTGGCATTATTTATGAGTCGCGCCCTAATGTGACTATTGATGCGGCGGCGTTGTGTTTAAAGTCAGGTAATGCCTGTATTTTGCGCGGTGGTTCTGAGTCGATTCATTCTAATCAAGCTATTGCCGCTTGTATTGAGCAAGGTCTACAAGCCGCTGGCTTGCCTATTCATAGCGTTCAAGTTGTGCCAACGACCGATAGAGCCGCTGTGGGTGAATTAATCACGATGAATCAGTATGTTGATGTGATTGTGCCGCGTGGAGGTAAAAGTTTAATTGAGCGCATTAGTCGTGAGGCGACCATTCCTGTGATTAAACATTTAGACGGCATCTGTCATGTTTATATTGATGATAAAGCCGATTTGAGCAAAGCGGTGACCATTGCTATGAATGCCAAAACTCATCGTTATGGGGTGTGTAATGCGATGGAGACTTTATTGGTCGCGGAAAGTGTTGCCGCTGAAGTGTTGCCGATTTTAGCTGAGCAATACTTGGCTAAAGGCGTAGAATTGCGCGGTTGCGCGAAAACCTGTTCTTTATTGCCCCAATGCCTGCGTGCTACTGAAGAAGACTGGCATACTGAATACTTAGCACCGATTTTGTCGATTCGCATTGTCAGTGGTTTAGATGAGGCGATTGCCCATATTAATCATTACGGCTCAGCCCATACCGATGCCATTGTCAGCGAAGATTACAGCAAAGCGCGGCGGTTTTTACGCGAAGTGGATTCCAGTTCGGTGATGGTTAATGCTTCAACGCGTTTTGCTGATGGTTTTGAATACGGTTTAGGTGCGGAAATTGGCATTAGTACCGATAAGCTCCATGCCAGAGGCCCTGTGGGTTTGGAAGGTTTAACTTCATTGAAATTCATTGTTTTAGGTGATGGACAGATTCGCCAATAAGCGCGTCGGCATTTTTGGCGGCACCTTTGACCCGATTCATTACGGGCATTTGCGTTCAGCTTTGGAAGTGCAAGCCATTTTTGAGTTGCAACAAGTACGCTTAATCCCTTGCGCCAATCCGCCGCATCGTGAATTACCGATGACCCCTGCGAATCTACGCGCTGATATGGTCGAACTGGCAATTGCCAGTTCACCGCAACTGTTATGTGACAGGCGAGAATTACAACGCACTGGCGCGTCTTATACCTTAGAGACGTTGCAATCTTTGCGACACGAATTAGGCGAGACGACTTTATTATTATTTATTGGCAACGATGCTTTTGCACACTTAACCCGTTGGTATCGGTGGCGAGAATTATTTGCTTATGCCCATATCATCGTTTTAACCCGACCCGAAACCGAATCAATAACTGACTTCGGTGATGAATCGGATTTTTTTGCCAATAGACGCGCTAGTAGCATTAATGAATTATCTAAAACCCAAGCAGGACTATTGTGGTTTCAAGCCGTCACACCTTTAGCCATTTCTGCCACGGCAATTCGTCAATTAATTGCCAGTGGCAACAGACCACAATTTTTATTACCCGATGCCGTGCTTGACTATATTAAGCAACATCGGCTTTACCAAACTTAACATTTAGGAACATCATGCAAACAGAAGATTTATTAAAAATGACCCAAAGCGTTTTAGATGATCGCAAAGGACAGCAAATCATCACTTTAGATGTACGCGGTAAAACCAGTTTTACCGATTATATGGTGGTAGTCACTGGCACTTCAGACAGACATTTAAAATCCATGTGTGATTATGTTGCCCAACAAGCGCAAGAAGATGGTTTTGAAGTATTGGGTATAGAAGGTGGATTAGGTTCGGATTGGATATTACTCGATTTAGGCGATGTGATTGTTCATGCTTTCACTGCTCAAGCGCGTGAACATTATTCATTAGAAAAACTCTGGTCTGTGAGTGAGTTAAGCCAAGTCGGCTAAAAAAATTATTAACTGAAGTGACGCAAAGATAATAAAAAGCATATTGTGGAAGTGGGGGG
>JBAQSX010000020.1:0-10976 GCA_049296695.1 Methylococcaceae bacterium
GCACCGCATAATACGTTTCATATACGGTGCAATAAAGCAAACTCAATAGTTATCACCCACAACTAATAACAAAGAACGGCAAAAATGAATTTATTGTTTTACCTTTTGAAGAGTATTGCACACTAACTGAATTATTAGCGGATTATCAAGATTTGCAAGAGTGTCGCACCGCAAAAAATGAATCGAAAAATAATACACCGCTTGATTTGAATTCAATTATTGCACAATTAAATATACCCCCACCCATTATTAAACAATAACGGGGAATTTTTTATTTTAGTAATGCAGAAATTTAGTAAAATTTCGCTCGACAACACCCTCCAAGCGACTCTTAATAGTAAAAATAAATATCTTACTTGAAAGAAGCTCATAATCGGAGGGGGTTTATGGCTAAAAAATATGAATACCTATATAAACAATCGCAATGATTATTAGATAAAGGTCTTATTTGTGATAAAGAAAAACTAGAGCGTTACTTATTATCAATTGGCTATCATCGTTTAAGTGTTTATTGGCATCTCTATTTTTGTATATTTTTTATACATCCTACTTTTTTAAGGCGCTACCTAATCGTTTTATAGGTTTACTTATCGTTCATTAGTCATGAAATGAGCGACATGCACTATAATTAAGCTTTAATTATTGAATGCTCAAGCGAGTGTTTATTTATGTCTGTGGTAATGGAAGAAAAAACCTTTCGTGGTGTGCGTGAGTTGCTGGTGCTGGTGTGTTCTGTAGGCGCTGTATTTTTTTTAATCGCGCTATTAAGCTTCAATAGCCATGATATGGGCTGGACGCACAGTGGTGATGCCCGTTATGTCACCAATACTTGTGGCGTGATGGGCGCGTGGCTGGCTGATTTTAGTTTAAGTCTTTTGGGTTGGAGCGCCTATACGTTGCCCAGCTTAATGGCGTGGTATGCGTATGCTTTGCAAAAAAATCAAAGCCAGACAATTTTAACTAGTGCGCAGGGCTTGGGTTATACACTAAGCTTGCTTGCCAGCACCGCTTCGTGTTCGTTATATATACCGCGCTTAGGTACGCGTTTACCAAATGGTACAGGTGGCATAATAGGTCAAGAAATGGGTGATGGGGTGCTTAAATTAGTCGGCAATTCAGGCGCGACCTTATTTTTGGCGATGTTATTATTAATCGGGGCATCGTTATTATTTAAAGTTTCATGGTTAACACTACTCGATTTAATCGGTAAATATACTTTAATAGGCTTTGATTTATTGCATGGCGTATTTTTTAAAGCTAAGCAAAGCACTAATGCAGAATCAGTCCCATCAACTGAATATACTTTTACAAATGATACTAATACAAGTGCGCCGCTTTTTAATAAAAATAATAAGCCTGAGGTGGCTAAAACGGTATTAATGAATACCCCGCAAATACCCGTTCAATCTTTAAAAATTATTAATCAACCGCCTTTAAAAGCTACTAAAAAACCGTCCCGTTATAAAGGTAAAAAATTACCTAGTTTGGATTTACTAGATAGCCGCGAAAATAATATTCTAAGTTATTCTATTGAAGATTTAGATAACATGGCACGGCGTATAGAAACTATTTTGGCAGATTTTAATGTCACTGCCCAAGTCGTGGGCTTTTATCCCGGACCTGTGATTACGCGCTTTGAATTACAACCCGCCGCTGGGATTAAAGCCAGCAGAATTACGGGATTGAGCAAAGAATTAGCGCGTGCTTTATTAGTCACTAGTGTGCGTGTGGTAGAAATTATTGCGGGTAAATCGGTGATTGGTTTAGAAATTCCAAATCGTGAACGTGAAATGGTCAGTTTGCGTGAATTATTGGAATCGAATAATTTTAATCATGCTAAATCTAAATTAACGCTAGCTTTAGGAAAAGATATTGCAGGTACGCCATTAGTTGCCGATTTAGGCAAAATGCCGCATATATTAGTCGCAGGTACAACAGGCTCGGGAAAATCGGTGGCAATTAATAGCATGATATTGAGCTTGTTATATAAAGCCACCCCAGAACAAGTGCGTTTAATTATGATAGACCCTAAAATGTTAGAATTATCGGTTTATGAAGGTATTCCGCATTTATTAACCCCTGTGGTCACTGATATGAAAGAAGCCAGTAATGCCTTGCGCTGGGCAGTGGCGGAAATGGAGCGGCGTTATCAGTTAATGTCTAAAATGGGGGTGCGTAATTTAGCGGGTTATAATCAATTAATTAATGATGCCACTGAACGCGGCGAGGCGATTCGTGACCCGTTAGCGCAAATTATTTCAGCCTCCGCGCCGATTGCGGTCTTAACCACTTTGCCCAGTATTGTGATTGTCATTGACGAGCTTGCCGATATGATGATGATGGTCGGCAAAAAAGTGGAAGAACAAATCGCACGACTTGCCCAAAAAGCACGAGCGGCGGGGATTCATTTATTACTGGCAACGCAACGTCCTTCGGTTGATGTATTGACAGGTCTTATTAAAGCCAATGTGCCTACGCGTTTATCGTTTCAAGTGTCTTCGCGCATAGACTCGCGTACTATTCTTGACCAAGGCGGCGCGGAAAGCTTGCTCGGTAACGGTGATATGTTGTTTTTACCCTCAGGCACAAGTATTCCAATTCGCGCTCACGGGGCATTTGTTGATGATGCCGAAGTGCATAGAGTGGTGGAGTTTTTAAAACACACCGCGCCACCCAATTACTTAGAAGAAATCACCCAAGATTTGGATGAAACCTACAACGGTGAAAGCGACCCGCTTTATGACGCGGCAGTGCGTTATGTTACCGAATCGCGCAAAGCCTCTATTTCGGTGATTCAACGCCGTTTTAAAATCGGCTACAACCGCGCCGCTATTTTAATTGACGCAATGGAAACCGCCGATGTCATCAGCACCCCGCAAGCCAATGGCTCACGCGTAGTGCTTGCCCCCGCGCCTATTAAAGAAATCTAACTGTAGGGGCGACAGATTCGCCCTTACAAAGCAAAGGCGAATCTGTCGCCCCTACAAAGCATTGATTATCAAAACTTAAAACCACCTCAGAGGCTCTTATGGATATTACCGAATTACTGGTGTTCTCATACAAAAATAAAGCATCGGACTTGCATTTATCAGCAGGTCTACCACCGATGATTCGGGTTGATGGCGATATACGCAAAATCAACGTTCCTGCTTTAGACCATAAACAAGTGCATGGCTTGATTTATGACATTATGAATGACAAGCAACGTAAAGATTATGAAGAGTTTTTAGAAACCGACTTTTCATTTAACCTGCCCGGTGTGGCGCGCTTTCGGGTGAACGCCTTTAACCAAGAACGCGGTGCGGCGGCGGTATTTAGAACCATTCCTTCGCAAATTCTCAGCTTAGAAGAACTCAAAGCACCGCAGTTTTTTGCAGAATTGTGTAAACGTCCGCGTGGATTGATTTTGGTGACAGGGCCTACAGGTTCGGGCAAATCCACCACTTTGGCGGCGATGATTAATCACATCAACACCAACGATTACGCCCACATCTTAACCGTAGAAGACCCTATCGAATTCGTCCACGAAAGCCAAAAATCACTCATCAACCAACGTGAAGTTCACCGTGATACCCAAAGCTTTAACGCCGCGCTCCGTTCTGCTTTGCGTGAAGATCCCGACATCATCCTCGTCGGCGAAATGCGGGACTTAGAAACCATCCGTCTTGCTATGACCGCCGCTGAAACGGGGCATTTAGTGTTTGGTACTCTGCATACCACCTCAGCGGCAAAAACCATCGACCGTATTATTGACGTATTCCCAGCGGCTGAAAAAGATATGGTGCGCTCCATGCTCTCTGAATCTTTACAAGCGGTAATCTCACAAGCTTTATTGAAAAAAGTCGGAGGTGGTCGGGTTGCGGTGCATGAAATCATGGTGGGAACATCAGCGATTAGAAACTTAATTCGTGAAGCTAAAGTGGCGCAAATGTATTCAGCCATTCAAACAGGACGTAAAGATGGTATGCAAACCCTCGATCAAAACTTAAAAGAAATGGTCGATAAAGGTATTATTACCTCAAAAATGGCGGGTGAAAAAGCCGTTAATAAAGAGATGTTCCGTTAAAGGAGAACTGTTATGCGTTTTAAAAATCTACTAACTGCAATGGCAGAGAACAAGGCTAGTCATTTATTTATTACTGCAGGGCGTGCGCCCACGGTAAAAATCAATGGTTCAATGCTAGAGTTAGACGAATCACCATTAACGCCCGAACAAACCTCGGCAATGGTATTTGGCATTATGAACTTGCCACAAAAAGAAGAATTAAAACGCACTAAAGAATGTCAATTTGCTTTTGGCGTACAGGGTTTGGGACGCTTTCGAGTCAGTGTATTTACCCAACGCGATGCTTTAGGGATGGTATTGCGCCGTGTGGAATATCAATTACCTAATCCCGATTTATTAAATCTTCCTGCTATATTAAAAACTTTAGTCATGGAAAAAAGCGGTTTATTACTGTTTGTCGGTCAGCCACATTCAGGTAAATCCAATACCTTGGCCGCCTTATTAGAACACCGTAATTTATATGGTAAAGGACATATTATTACTATAGAAGACCCGATAGAATTTCAATATGCGCACTCAGGTTGTATTGTTACCCAACGTGAAGTAGGTATTGATACCGAATCTTATCATGTCGCTTTAAAAAATATTCTCCATCAAGCCCCCGATGTTATTTTTATTGGCGAATTAAAAACCCAAGAAATGTTATTAGAAGCCATTAACTTTGCCGCTTCGGGCTGTTTATGTATTTCGACGCTTTATGCTAATAATGTCCAGCAAACACTCGATCGTATGATTCATTGTGTGAGCCATGATAATCGAGAACAATTACTCTTAGATTTATCACTGAATTTACGCGCAATTGTGGCGCAAAAACTCATTAAACGCCTAGACAGTGGTAACTATTATCCCTCTTTTGAATTATTAATTAATAACGCGCAAATAAAGCCTTATTTACGCAAAGGCGATTGTGAAAACTTACAAGAATTAATGAAAAATTCAGCCGCTGAGAAAATGTGTACTTTCAATCAGTCTTTATGCCAATTATATTTAGACGGCAAAATAAATTATGACGATGCCATTGACGCGTCCGATAATAAAAATGAATTACGTTTAATGATTAAACATAGTAAAGAAGCGCATTAACTGAACCGTTTGTGTGTCCACGAAAAGCACAAAAAACACGAAAATAACTGATTAAAATCGGGGCTTGCTTTCAATACAGTTCGTGCTTTTTGTGTTTTTCGTGGAAAAATTAGTTTCTTGCGTAACATCAATTAATAATAGAAACTGCGACCTATCCATATTAAACAGCATATTCTATGGTCGCTAATAAAATAGTCAGTAATCGAGTCACATCCTCTATTTTACGCGCATCGGCATGAATTACAGGCCAATGTTCACCGCGTTCTTTTAATACCGCATAATAATCAGCGACACTGGGTTTATCGGTTTCATCATAATGCGTAATTCCAATCACTGCCGCATACGATGTTAAAAACTTAGCATTGAGATTTAAATAATAATCCAATTCCGACATAGGCGTTTCGTGGGCATTATTAATTAAAATAACCAAGCCTAACGCGCCTTCAGTTAAAATCTGGCTCATAAAATCAAAACGGCGTTGCCCAGGCGTTCCATAAAGATAAAGTTTATGGTCATAATCAAGCGTTAATTCACCATAATCCATTGCCACGGTCGTGGTGTTTTTATGTTTCATAATACTTTCCTCAGAAGGTTTTACTTCTGTAGTAATCGGTGTAACTTCACTAATAGTGGCAATAGCCGTGGTTTTACCCGCGCCTACTGAGCCAGTAAAAACAAATTTAGATTGATGCAGTGCATTAGTTTTCATGATAACTCCTCATGTTCGCGACAAACTGTTTGTAAACGATTGGCAATAGTGACCAATAAAAAACGTTCATTCTCACTTAACTGCTTTTCATGAATCTCGGTTTTATCAGCCTTTTCAATTAAACCAATTAAATAACAGGCATTATAAAAATTAAATGCCTCTTCCAAAGGAACGGCTAATTTATTAGCCGCTTGATGCAGACTAACCGCGTTATGCTGCATAAAAGCGGCAAGTCGTACATAGCGTTGACTCTCAGGTAATTCTAAATTAGGCCAATTAGTCAAATAGATAATATCTTGACTACAATGACCTTTTAATAAATGACCGCGAGAAGAATTGAATGCAATCCGCCAAATTAAATCATTTAATGGCTGAGGTGATAACTGAGCTTGCGTTACTTGAGTATTAAGTTCATTAATGGATAAGGATTGGCTTAATAACTGAGTTTCAGTCAAAGTACACGCGCTTAATTGTTGTAAATTGTAATGACAAAAATAAACACTGTCAGTTGGATGCACATAAATTTCAATAGCTTGATTTTTAAGTGTGATTAATAGCGGGGATTGATTTTGCAGCAGTTGTTTTAAAATACCATTTTCTTCTAAGTCAAAACAAGATTCGACATTATTATGAACTACAGCATTTTGTACAACGACATTAAGAGCGATATGATTAAGGGTTTCTATTAAAGAACTCAATCTCGGTACTAAATGACTATTCGATGAGATGATATTATCTTTAGTAGCGCAAATTTTATCAGTACAAAAAAGACAACGCTCTGTTGGTATATCTTTTTTAATAATGATTTGATCCAATTGCGAGCCATGATCGGCTAATACAAAAAAATCCGCATTGGATTCTTCTACATCAATAATACGCCATGCGTGATTTAATTTTGTTTCCGATAAGGATAAAACCGCAGAAAATGCGCTGAATTCCTGCTGATTAAATCCTAGCAATTTAAGCACAAAGGTGTTTTTTTCTATCATTTGCTACCTCGCTAAATAAAATAAAACAGAAAATTATTTACGCGCAAACTCTGTGATGATTTAGTTTTTACATCATCAAACTGTCAATCAAAATTATGATTGGTGTGTGCAAGCTCAAATTTTTACCCGATTAAAAGTGCTGACCTAGTATTGAATTAAATCAACTTTTATTAATCAGTTAATGTTTCTGTTTTTAATTATGGTATTTTAGTAAGGATTAGAATGTAGATTCCATTCATCGATTCAATGCTTACTTTAATAAATACTATAGCGAAAATATTGACTAGTAATTTCTTATAGTGACTAAACTGAATAATAATTTATTCAGTATAAAAACGGTGAGTTTTCTTAATTATTTTACTTAATAACTGTGGTTACGCAAAAATAATGAAATTGTAGGGGCGAATCATATTCGCCCTTAATGTCTACACGAATGTTGCGAAAGGGCAAATAATAATTTGCCCCTACATTTGTAACTTACGCAAACTGAATGCAATAGGGTATTTAAAAAAACCACGCAAGAGTCCAAAGCTTGCTTTGTACTTTGTTATTTTAGGTCACAAAGCAAGCTTTGGACTCCATTAAACTGCGTAACTTCAGTAACTTAAATACAGCATTTCCAATTTAAACCCTGTTAGCATTTAAACAGGTAGGTGATAAGATATATCCTATCACCTTGTTTACTCTAGGTAAACGGGGATAAGTGGACGATAAATGTAACAATTACAAGTACCTCAGATAATGTTTTTTTTTCACAAAGACTCTGTGCGTTTTTCACATTCACTATTGCAAGGCTTTCATTATCAAACGCCCTAATTCAGTATGATGCAGGATTTTTTGAAAATTGCTATTAAGCCCGCCTTTGGCAAATACATAAACAGGGGTACTGGTATGACTGCCTGTCGCCCAAACCGCTTGTTGTTGATTCGCTAAAGCTTGCGCTAATAAGTTTTCACGATTGGTTTTTTGATATGGAAAAAACGCCGTATTACCTTCCATTTTCGGTACTTCTTTTAAACCCAAATATTCATGCTCTGGGTAATAATAAGGATTTTTTTCAGTGGCTAAAATACGCTCAGCTTGCTTTTCATTAATATGAAACTCACTGTCTTGATTGACCATCAAAACTAATTGCTCAGCGGTTTGCTGAGTTTTAGGTAAAGCATCAAAATCTTGAAATAATTGATGATGACTGCGTTGTTGCAAATATAATTGGTCTAATATAGCGGGATTACCAAAATTAAAATTAGGTTTATATTGGGCATTACTAGGCAAAGTTTGCGCCGCTGGAATTTGATATGCCGAATAACTAAAACCAAAACCACCCGTTTCGTGGTCGGCGGTGACAATTAATAAAGTATCTTCGCGTGAGCCTAACCAATCTAAAACGCTATTAATGGTTTCATTTGCCTTAAGCATTTCATGCAGTAATAAACCCGTATCGTTGTGATGCCCCGCCCAATCAATTTGTCCTGCTTCTATCATTAAAAAAAAGCCATTAGGATTTTTATCTAAAGTCTGTAAAGCTTTTAAACTCATTTCCGCCAAACTCGGTTGCGTTTTTTGCGGATGATACCGTTCTGTAATCGCGTCCTGCATTTCTTCATTAGCAAATAAACCTAATAATTTACCGTTTGCTTGATTTAACTGCTCACGATTAAAGACTAATTGATAACCTTGCTGTTCAGCACTGCTTAATAAATCCTTATCATCTTTACGCTTGGAAACGGGTTTTATCGTTAAACGTTGTTGCCATTGCGTTTGAATAGCAGAGGGCTGATTGACTTGTTGTGGCAACCAATAACTCAAACCCGCTGACAACATCACATCGGCATTGGTTTTTAATAAATCCTGCGCAATTTCATTTTCTTGTCTGCGGTGGTTTTGATGCGCGGCAAAACCTGCGGGTGTCGCATGGGTGATACGCGTGTCTGAGACTAGCCCCGTAGCTTTGCCTAGTCGTTGGGCGGTTTCTACCAGTGTTTGCGCGGTTTTGCCG
Source organism: Methylococcaceae bacterium (assembly GCA_049296695.1). Classification (GTDB taxonomy): domain Bacteria; phylum Pseudomonadota; class Gammaproteobacteria; order Methylococcales; family Methylomonadaceae; genus UBA10906. The sequence goes on from JBAQSX010000020.1 coordinate 8,847, forward strand.
TCTTTATCCATACCCAGCATTTCAATACGCGCCGCTTGTCCTGTGGCTAATTGACTCGCTGAAGCCGCTGAATCGGTCACTAAGGTATTTGCCGCATAAGTGAGCGATAAACCCAACTCACCATCGGTCAATAACCTGTCAAATGCGGTCTGGCGCGTGGGCAAGACGCTGTGCGGGGCTTGACGGGCATAAGAGAGCAACAAACCCACTTGTTGCGCCCCCATACCGTCACCAATAATTAAAATTACATTTTTGATTTTATTAGAATTTTTAGCAATGGCAGGAGTCGATAAACTGCTGCAATTGCTTAAACATAAACTAGCAAATAAAGCGATAAGAAGGCGTAGGCGTTTTGACATAAAGTTATTTGGGCGGTATAGGTTAGGAATTGTGCGTCAATTATTAAACTACTTATCTGTTAAAATAAACAGCTATTAAACACTACAGAGACAATCATTTTATGGAACAACATTTTGCCAGCATTATTGAGGCAGTCGGTGAAGATTTAACGCGTGAAGGCTTAATTGATACCCCAAAACGCGCCGCTAAAGCCTTTAAATTTCTAAATAATGGTTATGAAAAAACCTTAGAAGGCATCTTAAATAATGCGATTTTCAGTGCCGATAGCGAAGATATGGTCATCGTTAAAGACATTGAATTATATTCATTATGCGAACACCATTTATTACCCTTTATTGGTAAATGCCACGTTGGTTATTTACCCCAAGGAAAAGTAATAGGACTTTCAAAAGTCGCGCGAGTGGTTGATATGTATGCGCGGCGTTTGCAAATACAAGAAAAACTCACCAAACAAATCGCCGATGCTATTGAATCCGCCACAGGGGCAAGAGGCGTGGCGGTGGTTATTGAAGCTAAACATTTATGTATGATGATGCGCGGCGTTGAAAAACAAAATTCAGTGATGACTACTTCATCTATGAAAGGGATTTTTAGAAAAGAAATTAGTACCCGCTCTGAATTTTTAAATTTAATTAGTCGTTAAATACGATTTACGACTGGCAGTCCTTAAAGGACTGCCAGTCGTTGCTTAATACTTAACTAAAATCAAAATAAACTATGACACAGAAAACAGGATTATTACTCGCTAATTTAGGCTCACCCGCCAGCTTAACTGTTTCTGGAGTGCGGCAGTTTTTAAAAGAGTTTTTAGGCGACAGGCGCGTAGTTAATTTACCGCGCCCTTTATGGTTATTTATTTTACACGGATTTATATTACCCTTTAGACCTAGAAAATCATTACACGCCTATCAGGCAATATGGGATAAAGAAAAAGGTTCACCGTTAATTTATTTAACCCGTCAATTAAGCGAAAATGTTGCCCAGTTATTAAAAGATAATACTATCGCCGTAGATTATGTAATGCGTTATGGCAAACCAACAATGGCGCAAGCGTTGCAAAACTTTAAAACGCAAGGCATTAACAATATTATTATTCTGCCGCTTTATCCACAATACTCTTCTACCACAACCGCTTCCACTTATGATGATTTCATCGAAGAAATTAATCAATGGCGACATATTCCCAGTTTTCGTTTTATTAGCGATTATCACAATCACGAAGCTTATATTAATGCTATAGCGAATAGTATTAAAACTGCGTGGCAAGTAAAACCTAAAAATCAATTATTATTACTGTCTTTTCATGGTTTACCTGCAAAATTAACAAGCTTGGGCGACCCTTATTATTATCAATGCCAAGAAACGGCGCGATTAATAGCAGAAAAATTAAATTTAAAAGACACTGAATGGCGATTAGTCTTTCAATCGCGTTTTGGTAAAGCCGAGTGGTTAAAACCTTATTGTGTTGAAACTTTGGAAAACTTACCCAGCGAAGGGATTAAACATATTGATGTCGTTTGCGCGGGTTTTGCGGTGGATTGTTTAGAAACCTTAGAAGAAATTGCTATTACTAATAAAGAATTATTTATTAAAGCAGGGGGTGAAAATTATCATTATATCCCTTGTTTAAATGATTCGAGCCAACATGCTCAATTAATTGCAGAATTAATTAGTAATTAATCGTAGAGACGTTGCACTGCAACGTCTATCACAAAGTCTTCAACACAGTTAATATACGTTAATAAAATGTAATTTAAAGCATGGATAATA
>JBAQSX010000021.1:0-8048 GCA_049296695.1 Methylococcaceae bacterium
TTCTATTGATGGTGGCTTAGGTAATGACAAAATCACAGGTGGCACGGATAGTATTGGTGACAGCTTAGCAGGTGGTATTGGTAACGATACGATTACAGGCGGTATCAGCAATGACACTATCAGTGGCGGCACAGGTAATGACAACCTAGCAGGTGGCGTGGGTAACGATACCTTAGTTAGCGACTCAGGAACAGATTCGTTAAGCGGTGGCACAGGTAACGATAGATTCACTTTCTTAACGGTTACCACTGGCAACGTGATTACTGATTTTGTCAGCGGTGTCGATAAAATCAACGTCTCTGCCATTGATGCAAATTCACAAACGACAACCAATGATACCTTTAGCTTTATTGGCATAGCAGCTTTTAATAGCACTAATGCCACCGCGCAATTACGTTTTGATGCAAGCACACACACTCTGTATGCCAGCACTGACGCAGATAGCACAGCAGAATTCTCAGTGCAATTAACAGGTATTAATGCCATTAATGTCGCTGATTTAATTTTGTAAATAAAAAACACTGGCGTTTTATTAATTTTTAATAAAACGCCAGTATTAAACACGCTAAACCAAGTATTAAAATTTGCTTGCCATTTTTAAACAAAAAAAGCCAATATTTATTGGTTTTTTTTTGCTTGAACAATTAGTTTTTTTTCAATAATAAAAAAGGTTGTATTATGCAAAAAAAGATTAACCACTCAAAACAATCGCTATTGAGTTTAGCGATATTAACATTTATCAGTTTATTAACGCTTTCAGACGCGCAAGCTGTGCCTAGTTTTACTCGGCAAACAGGCGCGGCCTGTAGTCAATGTCATACTCAATCCTTTGGTCCTAATTTAACCCCGTTTGGTCGTGATTTTAAATTAGGCGGTTATACCTTAAGTAATGGTAAATCTAATTTTCCTGCATTAAGCGGTATGGTAGTGGGTTCATTTAATAATACCGATAAAGGGGTACAAAATCCTGATGGTATTGCAGGCTATAACAAAAATAATAATTTTGTTTTTGATGAGGCTTCATTATTTTATGCAGGTAAAATTTATGGAAAACTCGGCGCGTTTGCACAATTAACCTATAACGCTTTAGGCGATGCCTTAGAAATGGATAATACCGATATTCGGCTTGCTGATAATACTGAAATTGCCGATTTACCCATTACCTATGGTTTATCGTTTAATAATAATCCGACTGTACAAGATTTATGGAATACCACGCCAGTTTGGGGATTTCCTTACACTGGCTCAGAAATAACCCCCACACCCGCCGCTTCAACCTTATTAGATGGGGTTTTAGGTACACAAACAGGCGGTATTACTGCTTATAGTATGATTAATAATTTACTGTATTTAGAAGCGGGTTCTTATGTCGCTTTTTCAAGCAGTTTTCAACGCGATATAGTGGGTGTTGCCAATAAAGCCGATAGACTTAATTTAGATGGACTCGCGCCTTATTGGCGAGTCGCTTTGCAAAAAGACTGGAAAGGCCATTTTTTCACTGTAGGTCATTATGGTATGAGCGCGGATGTCTATCCCGCACGCATTCATACGCCAACACCTGATCGTTATACTGATATTGCCTTTGATGCTACTTATCAATACATGGCAAATCCAAAACATATTTTTGAAGCGAAAACCTCGTATATTTATGAAGACCAAAAACTAGGTGCAACTAATGAGGGTATTGGTAAAACTTATTTAAATGTATTCCGTTTTAATACCTCTTACACCTTTGAACAAACCTATGGCGTAACTTTTGGATATAATAAAATAGATGGTTCACGCAATAGCACTTTGTATGCTGATAATATTATTAATCGTCCTAATAGCGAATATTTTACCGCTGAATTAGTGTATGTCCCCTTTGGTAAAGAGGCTTCATTATTAGGCTCATTAATGAATTTGCGTACCAGCTTGCAATATATTGGTTATACCCAATTTGATGGCACACAGCAAAACGCTGGCAATCATAATACTTTTATGGTTAATGCGTGGGTAGCGTTTTAATATCGCAAAGCTATCAGCTTTTAAAAGCTGATACAGAGCTTTCATATTCAGTTAGTTACGCATGAATTAAAAATCATTGTAGGGGCGAATTTATTCGCCTTTTACGACCAAAAGGCGAATAAATTCGCCCTTACATACTGTTTTAACTTGTGTAACTAACCCATTTTGAAAACCCTATAGCTTTATATTTTCTGGATAAACCAATGAAAGAACGTTACACGCGTTTTCGTGATATTTCAATTAGCGAACGCATTTTAAATACCGTATTTTTATTAACCATAGGTCTGGGTTATTTAGCAGCGTTAGCCAATATGTATTACACCCATCAAGGTTTAGATGGTAAAGCGGGCTTATCGGTTGAAGACGTGGTGATTAGTTATTACGGTTCAACGACTCAAACTCGATTAGGTACGGCGATAAAAGGTATTATGCTACCTAATTTACGTTATAAAACCGATAAAGATGTGATTTTAGAATGGATTAATTCAGGTGCAAGCGAACCTGATTATAATGATAAAATTGCACCCATATTAGAACGTGATTGTATTATTTGTCATACCCCTAGTGTTAATCCCTCATTACCCGATTTAAGCAATTATAAAGGTGTTGCCGAAGTAGCGCGACCCGGTGGCGCGACTATTCCAACTTTAGTGAGAGTTTCACATATTCATTTATTCGGTATTGCGTTTATTTTATTCTTTATTGGTAAAATATTTTTATTATGCGATATTAATGTTTATCTCAAACGCATAGCGGTAGTCATTCCGTTTGCGGCGATGTTATTGGATGTTATTTCATGGTTTATCACTAAATCGATTCCGCAATTTGCCTATGTCGTAATTTTCAGTGGCGCGTTAATGGGTTTATCGATGGGTTTGCAGATTTTATTGAGTATTTATCAAATGTGGTTTTATTCTAAACAAGAATAGCTATTCAATAAAATAAAAAGATGGTGTTCAGGCTTTGCCTGATTTTAAACAAAGCCTGAACACGAATCTAAATAGAAAACCCTATAAATCCTAATTCAGCGATACAAGGTTTTTAAAATCATTTGGTAGTACCTCAAAAGAGTAGGTTTTAATAAAACGCGCTTTTAGTTGGAGTTCAAACCTAGGTTTGAACTCCGATTGTTTGATATTCACTAGCCTACTTTTTTGAAGCACTACCAATCATTTAATTACTATCTGACGTTACGCAAAGGTTATCAATGTAGGGGCAAATCATATTTGTCCTTAATAACAAACGATTGTTAATAAAGGGCAAAAAATATTTTGCCCCTACATTTTTATTACCAGTGCGTAATTTGAGTTATTAACTTAACGATTCAATCGATTAGCAATAATATCATCAACCACTAAAGGGTCGGCTAAAGTAGAAGTATCGCCTAGATTATCTAATTCATTGGCGGCAACTTTTCTTAATATGCGGCGCATAATTTTACCCGAACGGGTTTTAGGTAAACCTTGCGCCCATTGAATTAAATCAGGCGTGGCAATTGCTCCGATTTCTTTTCTCACTGAAGCACACAGGGCTTGTTTTAATTTATCCGAAGGTTCAACGCCTTTATGCAAAGTCACATAAGCATAAATCCCTTGTCCTTTAATAGCATGGGGATAACCCACTACCGCCGATTCGGCAATATCATCGTGTAAATCCAAAGCACTTTCTATTTCAGCCGTACCTAAACGATGCCCTGACACATTAATCACATCGTCAATGCGTCCTGTAATCCAATAATAACCGTCTTTATCGCGTCTCGCGCCATCACCTGCTAAATAATAGCCTTTATAACTGGCAAAATAAGTAGTAATAAAACGTTGATGATCACCATAAACGCTGCGGGCTTGGCCAGGCCAAGAATGATTAAACACTAAAATACCTTCAGCCTCGCCTTCTAATACTTTGCCTGTGCTATCGATAATAATGGGTTCAATACCAAAAAACGGTAAGGTGGCTGAACTGGGTTTTAAAGCAGTCGCGCCTATTAAGGGGGTAATTAAAATCCCGCCCGTTTCAGTTTGCCACCAAGTATCGACAATTGGACAACGTTCATGACCGACAAGATGGTAATACCACTCCCACGCTTCAGTATTAATGGGTTCACCAACACTGCCTAACACGCGCAAACTGTTTCTATGGGTAGTGGCTAGATATTCATCACCTTGCGCCATTAACGCCCGAATAGCAGTGGGTGCGGTGTAAAAAATATTCACTTGATGTTTATCAATAATTTGCCAGCATCGATCGGCTTGCGGATAAGTGGGTACGCCTTCAAACAATAAAGTAGTAGAGCCATTGCACAACGGGCCATAAAGCACATAAGAATGCCCTGTAATCCAGCCCACGTCCGCTGTACACCAATAAATATCACCCTCATGATAATCAAATACATATTTATGAGTGATGGCAGCATACAGCAAATAACCGCCTGTGGTGTGTTGTACGCCTTTGGGTTTGCCCGTAGAGCCTGAGGTGTACAAAATAAACAACGGGTCTTCTGCGTCCATCCATTCAGGTTCACAAACACTGCTAGCTTGCGCCATTGCCTCGTGATACCAAACATCACGCCCTTCATGCCAAGCCACTGAATTTTCAGTATTTTGTACTACAAAAACCTGTGCAACATTAGGACACGCCAGCAACGCCGTATTGACAGTGGCTTTAATAGGAATCAATCTGCCGCCGCGCCAGCCTTCATCGGCGCACACCACAAAACGGCAATCGGCATCAAGGATTCTGTCTTTTAAAGATTCCGCAGAAAAACCACCAAACACCACTGAATGAATCGCCCCAATACGGGTACATGCCAGCATAGCGACCGCAGATTCCACAATCATGGGCATATAAATACAAACCCTGTCGCCCTTGCCTACGCCATGCGTTTTTAAGACATTAGCAAATTGACACACCAATTCATGTAACTGCGCGTAACTGAGTTTTTTATCGTTATCAGGCGTGTCACCTTCCCAAATAATCGCAGTTTGCTCTGAGCGAGTGGGCAAGTGTCTGTCTAAACAATTGAAACTCACGTTAAGCTTCGCGCCTTCAAACCAACGAATCTGCGCGCTTGGATAATCAAAGTCCATGACCTTATGCCAAGGCTCGTGCCAGTTTAAAAAGAGTTGGGCTTGCTCGCTCCAAAACTGCTCAGGGTTTTTAATCGATTGCTCATACATGCTCTCATATTGGGCTTTGTTAATATGCGCTTTGGCGGCAATATCGGCTTTGACGGGATAGACTTTATCGTGCGACATCAATAACTCCTTATTGGAATGAAAAGGTTTTATTTATTGTAACGCAAAGCGTACATTTTGAATGAATAGTAAAAACAGATAATGCTAAATGATAATTAAGGCACAGGATTTTCAATCAAAATGCGTTATTATTTTCTTTAGATTCATTTAGCGTATTTAGAAAAAGTTCGTTATAAAGACGTTGCGGTGCAACGTCTCTACAATAGATTTAATAGTGAAAAAAGAATAGACTTGTTGCGACGTAGTTTTAACCGATTTTTTAAAGAGTTGGAGTCCAAAACATGTTTTGGACTCCATTGTTTATAATATTAATTACAATATCATTGCAACAACTCTACTATATAAACAAATGTCTATTTAATCTATAGATAGCGAAAAATAATTTCGATTTATGACCACTGTAGAGACGTTGCACTGCAACGTCTTTATACGCCAAGCTTGTATTTTATGATTTATATAGGTGTTCAAACTTAAGTTACGCAAGGTTATATTGTAGGGGCGAATAAATTCGCCCCTACAATCGCTTTAATTACTTCAGTTAATTAACTACTCTCTAGCAATTATGAATTGCTGTACTACTTATTGTTTTAAAGGATGAGCTAATTTATCATGTATTTCAGGCAAGGCTACACTGACATTTAATTCTTTAGGCATACATAACATATTAAAAGAATGCACGTTGTTATAGATATTCGATGAATAATTAAAATAATTATTTGGATTATAAAGCGGCGGAATATGCCAATATAATCGATAATCTAAACTCCATAAATAGGCAATTAAGTTTTCTGATTTTTCAATTCTATCATTTTCACAATAAATAACAGGACGGGATTTTTTAATGGTATGGATACCCCCTTGTAAAACCAATAATTCCATGCCTTCCACATCTATTTTTATAAAATTAGGCAAAGGTAAATAACTCAAATCATCTATTTTTCGACATTCCACTTGTTTATTGCTGTAGTTTTCTGCATTTAAAAAACTAATCCCTCCAAAATTACCTGACCTACTATAATCAACGGCGGGTATATTTAAAATTCCTTGCTCATTACTTAAAGCAAAAGGCATGGCTCTGACATGGTTAAGGGCATTAACTGCAATATTGGCTGACAATAAATGAAACACTTCGGGTTGCGGTTCAAAAGCGATAACGTGTCCTTGATGACCGACAAAACGCGCAAGTGGAATCGTTAATACCCCAATATTAGCACCTATATCCCATACTACTGAATTGGGTTGAATTAATTGTCGAAATAACTCAATTTCATGTTCACAGCATTCGCCATAATATTCTAATGCTAAGCCTAAATAATGGTCGTGCATATTGTAGATAAATATGCCGTGACGACCTTCAATCATGCGGTGAGGCGGGACTAATTGTTTAATATCTCTCATGGTGTTACCTTACTTAAAATTAGAACTGTTAAATGTGTCAATAAAAAACCAGTTAGATTTTTAAAATCTAACTGGTTTTTTATTAGTCTCTGAAGTTATACAAATATAATGAAATAATCAATCATGTTTTATTAAATTAATTAGTAATTCAATTTTATTTGGTTGTTGTGAACTGCACGACTGCCAGCAACTGTGTTAAAAGTCAAAGTTATTTGACGTAGTTTATATCCCATGCACACTCTTTTTTAGTAATGGAGTTTAAAATAACCAATAACTTTCTCATGCAAGCGGTAATAGCTATAATTTAGCTTTACCGTTTGCGACTAATCGAGTATAAAAGACTTTAATAATAGAATTAGAACGTGTTGCATTTAAAGTTGCCATACACAAACATTGCGCACTAATGAACGTCCACCCGATATAACGCTATGCCCCATTTTTTTTGCCATTATCTTTTGCATAAGGTGCTAATCCTACTAACGCGCTTATTTCTTTCAGATAACTTTCCCAATTCAGGGTGTGTGATAAAAGAGTTAATGCGGTTATATCACCAATACCTTTAACAGCAATTAAACGCGCTTTACTTTTTTTTAAAATAGCATCGTCATCAGTCGTTTTTTTTAATTCTTTTTCAATCTCGTCTATTTCGCTATCTAAATGTTCGAGGTTTTTTTCAATTGATGTAATAACTCTTTTATTTATTGCGGATTCTAAGTGTTGTTTTTCTATTTTTCTTTGCTCAACTAACTGTTGCCGCCGTCTTAAAAGCTCTGTAAAACAGTGTTCTGCCTCTGATTTTTTTACACAGGTATGCAGACTATTCTTTGCATAAAGTGTTTCAGCATAATATCTAATCATTTGTGCATCAATATTATCTGTTTTAGCAAACAGACCCATTGCATTTGCAAATTGTCTTACTCTTTTTGCATTGATGATAGCGACTTCTATTCCATTTTCTATTAAAAAATTAGCGAATACTTTTTCATAGCCACCGCTCGCTTCCATAACAAAACATGAACTTTCTTTATTTGAAAGTTTTGCTAATAATTTTTTAAAATCTGTTTCATTGTTATTAATAGTAATAACATTTTTATCATCGAGTGCTATATCTAACTTTGCTTTTGCAACATCGACACCGATAATTTTTAATTCTTTTGTATTGTTTGACATAATAATTACCCTCAGTTCTCTTACTTGTTTATGCGGAATCATTTAATGTTCCATGCAACTGTTCGAGATATTAAAAGTTAGGGAAGGCGACTATTTGCTGGCAGACGGTTTTATTGAATAAACCATAGTCCTATCGGTCTACCTTCCCTATTTTTTTTGTTAAGTATCCATCTTAACAAAAAAACTGGTTTTCGTTACTTGCTTTATCATACAAGTCCT
>JBAQSX010000022.1:0-8145 GCA_049296695.1 Methylococcaceae bacterium
AATGGTAGGGGCAAATTATTATTTGCCCTTATTGAATAATCAATTATTGTTACAACCACAGCTACATAGGTTAAGCGTTATGAAAATTCAAACTCGATTATTATTATTAATGCTGTTTAAAACAACGCTTACCATGACCATTGCTTTATTGATTACCTCCTATTTAACACGGCAAGCTTTAGAAAAAGCCACACAGGAAAAATTAGCGGTGGTTATTGAATCACGCTATAGTGCTTTAGAGCGTTGGACAGAGGTATTGCAAGCTGATTTATCTATTACTGCTTACGCACCGATGACGGCTAAATTATTAAATGATTTAAGTAGTGAATTTAAAAAACTAGGCAGTAATGCGCAATTAATATTACAACAAAACTATTTAGCCTCAGGGCGTGATTATAAATTAGCACAACCCAAAAACGCGATACAGGCTTATGAGGCTGTACATCGCCAAGCCATGCCTTTTTTTAGTCAACGTTATGATGCTTTTGGTTGGTATGATATGTTTTTAATCGATACCCAAGGTAATGTGGTATTTACTTTAAAAAAAGAAGCCGATTTCGCCACTAATTTATATACAGGGACTTGGAAAGATTCAGGTTTAGCCAGAGCAGTTATTCCTTTATTGCACGATGCCATTCCTCGGCAATTAAGTTTTTCGGATTATGGACAATACCCACCCAGTAAAATGCAGGCGGCAAGTTTTATGGCTATGCCTGTATTTGATGAAGAAAAACAACAATTTTTAGGCGTGCTTGCCATTCAATTAGCAGTCTCTAAAATGAATGAATTAATGCTGGATAAATCAGGTATTGGTGAGACAGGCGAGGTGATTGTAATTAATAAAGATAGCTCTATGTTGACCAGTTCACGTTTTACTGAAGAGAATGATATTTTACACAGAAAAGTAGATACTGCCGCATCCAAAATGGTTTTAGCGGGTGAATCAAAAACCTTAATTGCGTCTGATTATCGAGGGATTGAAGTATTAGTCATCGTAAAACCATTTATCCCTTTTCCTATGGCATTGGGTGATAAAACGCATTGGGGTATTATTGCTAAAATTGAACGTGATGAAATATTGAGAAATTATTATAATTTGCGAAAAATATTATTATTAACAATGTTAATATTAGTTTTAATGGCAATGGCTCTAGCTGTTTGGGGAGGACGTACTATAACATTACCACTGGTGCGTATTACTGAGGCATTAACACGTTTATCAAAAGGTGAGCGTGTCGATATTCCTGAATTACAACGCACCGATGAAATTGGTGAAATTGCTAAAGCCGCAGAGACTTTTCACGGTATTGTCCAGCAAATGGAATATGAGCATTGGCTGAGTGAAAATGTAAACGCGCTAACGAATGTTGTTTCAGCAGAAGATACCATAAATAAAGCGGCGGCACGGGTATTATATTTATTATGTGAATTATTAAATGTGCCTGTCGGTGCGATTTATTTATTTAATGCGAATTGTTATCAACGCATTAGCAGTCAGGGTTTAGCGCGTAGTAATCAAGCACAAACGTGTTTTAAATCAGGTGATGGTTTATTGGGTCAATGTGCGCAAAGTCATCAACCCATAATACTATCACCCGTGCCAACAGGATTGACAATTTTAAGTACAGGCTTAACAGAGTTTGCACCGCATGAATTAGTTATTTATCCCATTGTACATAAAAATGAAGTATTAGCGATATTAGAATTAGCAGTCACTGAGTCATTACAAACGCGACAACATGCTTTATTAAAAAATATTTCTGTAACCTTAGGGCTTTATTTTGCAAATCTGCAAGCCGCTGAACATAATGCGCAATTATTAATTGAAACCAGTAGGCAAGCCGCTGAATTACGCGCTTCTTCAAATTATGCCCGCAGTTTATTAGAAGCCAGTCTCGATCCTTTAGTCACTATTGGCGTAGATGGTAAAATTATGGATGTCAATGCCGCTACTGAAAAAGTCACAGGTGTGCAAAGAGAATTATTAATTGGCAGTGATTTTTGTGATTATTTTACCGAGCCTAATAAAGCCCGCACAGGGTATCAACAAATATTTTCTCAAGGCTTTGTCACTGATTATGCTTTAGCAATTCAGCATCGTGAAGGCGGTATTACCGAGGTATTATACAACGCTAGTGTGTATCATAATAACGAAGGCAAAGTGGCAGGTATTTTTGCAGCGGCGCGTGATATTACCGATAAAAAGAAAGCTGAACAGCAAATGCTAGAACAACAAGAGTATTTATTACAAAGTAATGCCGAAATGCTCGCGATTACTGAAGAATTACGCAGTCAATCCGAAGAAATGAAATCACAAAATGAGGAATTAAAATCCTCTCAAGAGGAATTACGCGCTCAACAAGACGAAACTTTATTAAAAAATAAATTATTAGAAACGCAAAGTGTGCAATTAAAAGAAGTTATTGCCCAAGCTAAAACCAAAGCTGAAGAATTGCAACGAGCCAATCAATATAAATCTGAATTTTTAGCCAATATGTCGCATGAATTGCGTACACCTTTAAACAGTATTTTGATTTTATCAAAAAGTTTAGCTGAAAATGATGAGCAGAATTTATCTAAAGACCAAATTGAATCGGCTACGGTGATTAGTGAAAGCGGTACGCAATTATTAACGTTAATTAATGATATTTTGGATTTATCTAAAGTAGAAGCGGGTAAATTGGAATTACTTAAAGAAACTTTTGCTTTGCGCGATATGCTTGCTTATTTGCAACGGGTATTTTCACCGCAAGCGCAAAAAAAGAATTTAAGCTTTATTAGCGATATTGCCAGTGATGTCCCCGACACTATTTACAGTGATAAACAACGTTTATCGCAAGTCTTATCGAATTTATTAACTAATGCCATTAAATTTACGGATAACGGCACCATTAAAATTGCTATTTATAAAATGAATCAGGATTTGTACTTTGAGATTTCTGATACAGGTATTGGTATTCCTGAAGATAAATTGGAACATATTTTTGGTGCGTTTCAACAATTGGATGGCTCTACTAGCCGTAAATATGGCGGTTCGGGTTTGGGTCTTGCTATTAGTCGTAATTTAAGCCAATTATTGGGTGGTGATATTAGTGTCAGCAGTCATTTAGGACAAGGCAGTCGTTTTATCGTACAACTTCATGATATTTTAACTGAGCAAGCCAGCGTTACCGCGCCTGTAGTTCAAACGCCAACGGTTATTAGCGCGCCAGTTGCCTCACCTGTGAATGGTAATATTTTATTAGTTGAAGATGATTCGCGTTTGTTGGCTATTTTAGGGCGCATGATTAGCACGTTGGGCTTTAGTGTTATCAGCGCGCAATCGGCTGAACAAGCTTTAATTGAACTGACTAATACGCCATTAACAGGGATTTTTCTTGATTTAGGCTTACCTAAAATGAGCGGTATGGAGTTGTTACGCGTATTAAAAACCCAAGCTAACACGGCTAAAATTCCTGTGTTTATTATGTCAGGGGCAGTTGATACAGGTGAAGCGAGTAGTTTGGGTGCGTTGGGCTTTTTGAAAAAACCCGTTACCCGCGATACCATTATTGAATCCTTAAAAATCATGGTACAAATCACCGAACAAAACAGTCACCCACAAATTTTATTAATTGAAGACAATAAACAAGACAGGCAGTTTGTAGAAAAACTCTTACAAGACACTAAAGCGACCTTAATTGCGGTAGAAACAGGCACTGAGGCGTTGCACCACTTACAAACAGAAATGTTCTCGGTGGTCATTTTAGATTTACAACTGCCCGACATTAGTGGCTTTGATTGGATTAAACAAGCGCAACATCACTTAAATCCGCCGCCCATTATTATTTATTCAGCGCGGGAATTAACCGAAAGTGAAGTTTTTGAACTCAAAGGCGTGACCGAAAGTATTGTCACTAAAGATGCTTTAAGTAATCGTTTACGCGACGAAGTTTTACATATTTTAAATAATGGCACTTGCCCTCAAGTGAGTAGCCCAATAACTGTCACGGGTAAAAAATTACTGTTAGTTGATGATGATGCGCGTAACCTTTACGCGCTCACTAAAGTATTAAAAGCCAAAGGTTTTAGCGTTGAGGTCGCGCCTGATAGTCTTAAAGCTTTAGAGTTATTAAGCCAAAACAATTTTGATGTATTGCTCACCGATATTATGATGCCTAAAATTGATGGTTATGAGTTAATTCGGCGGGTGCGCGCTTTAGGTCATCAACACTTACCCATTATTGCCATTACCGCTAAAGCCATGCAAGGCGATGACGCGCCGTGTTTAAAAGCGGGTGCAAATGCTTATTTAGCCAAACCTGTCGATGTTCATGCTTTAATTGAATTAATTAATACGCTCTCATGACAGTTTTAATTAAATGGAAAAATCATCACATTGAAGATGTTGAAGTTGATTTATTACTCAATGCCTTAAAAGCACGTTATGGTTATGATTTTACAGGTTATGCCCGCGCTTCATTAAAACGACGTTTATTAGGATTGAGTCATTATTTTGATGTCGCGCATTTATCACAATTAATTCCTTTAGTTTTATATGACGAATCGGTGGCGCAAAAAGTCATTAATCATATTTCAGTACCAACTTCAGAATTTTTTCGTGATCCTGCGGTGTGGCGACAATTACGCCACACAGTATTACCGCAATTAGCCAGTTTTCCGCTGATTAATATCTGGCAAGCGGGTTGTGGCTTTGGACAAGAAGCTTATAGTTTAGTTATCTTGTTATATGAAATAGGCTTATTAAAAAGAAGCCGCATTTTTTGTTCTGATATTAATTCAGCTTTTCTTGATGAAGCCCACGCGGGTTGTTGGTCAGTGCGCAATCAACAGCATTGGCAAGAGAATTATCTGCAAACTGAGGGCAATAATAATTTTGCGCGTTTTTTTACACAATCTACACATAATTTTTGTATTCGCCCTGAATTTAAAGAGTCGATTGAATTTATTGAACACAATTTAGTCAGCGATGAAGTTTTTAAAGAAATGCAGTTAGTGCTTTGTCGTAATGTATTGCTTTATTTTGGTAATGAATTACAAGAAAGAGTCGTGCATTTATTTACGCGTAGTTTAGAACGTGGCGGTTATTTATTATTAGGGCGCGGTGAAAATATTGTCGATTTGTCTGAAAAGCATCCTCAATTAGAGTTACTCAATAGTTCACTACAGTTTTATCGCAAACAGATTAGTTAATATAACTGTAGGGGCGACAGATTCGCCCTTATATAATAGTTATTAAGGGCAAATAGGATTCGCCCCTACAATAAAACAATTTTTTGGTACTTTCTTAAATGTATAAAATGCTCGTTATCGGTTTATCAGCAGGGGGTATGCCGCTTATCAAACAATTATTAGCCGCCTTGCCTAAAGATTATTCGCTAGCCGTGGCAATTGTGGCGCATTTGCCTCAAGGTTATGAAAGTACACTGGCTGAAGTATTAAAAGCAGAAACAGCTTTACCTGTGACGATGGTAAAAGATAAAGAAGCCATTGTTGCAGGGCATGTCTATATTGCACCGCCTGATTATCATTTATTGGTCGAACAAAATCGGCAATTTATTTTATCGAGCTTTGCTTTATCTGAAGATGACCCTGTTAAATCCGTGCGTCCTAGTATTGATGTTTTATTTAGCAGTGCCGCTGAAGTTTTTGAAAGCGCGTTAATTGCCGTCATTTTAAGTGGCGCGAATTCTGATGGAGCAGATGGTATGGTGGCAGTCAAACAATTGGGCGGTTTATGTATTGTCTTAAATCCGCTTGAAGCTGAATTTAATACCATGCCCCATGCCGTTATTCAACGTATTACTGTCGATTATATTGCCAGCATGGAAGACATTATTAGTTTGTTGGTTTCAGTGGATGAAAAACTATGATTCAAAAAGCTAAAATTCTCATCGTTGATGATAATCCTAATAATCGCTTAGCCATACGCACGGTTTTAAAAGGTGTTGATGCTCAGCTAGACGAAGCCAGTAATGGTTTTGATGCCTTGACTATGGCGTTAGAAAACGATTACGCCTTGATTTTACTCGATGTGCAGATGCCTGAAATGGATGGCTATGAAGTCTGCGAGCAACTCCGCGCCGATACGCGTACTGCCGATACCCCCGTCATTTTTCTGACCGCCGCCTACAAAGAAAATAGCGACAAAATGCACGGCTATACCGCTGGCGCGACTGATTATTTAACTAAACCTTTAGATGATCACATTTTAAAGGCTAAAGTCTATGTATTTTTACGCTTATATCAACAATATCAACAACTCCAAGAAAATAATGCCGCATTAGAATTAGCCGCTTCGGTTTTTGAAGCCCAACAAGGCATTATGATTAGCAATGCCGATAATAAAATTATTCGGGTCAACAAAGCCTTTGTTGAAATGACAGGCTACAGTGCGCAAGAAGTCATGGGTAAAGACCCCAGTTTTCTTAACTCAGGTCGGCACGATAAAAATTTTTATCGCGGTTTATGGCAAAG
Source organism: Methylococcaceae bacterium (assembly GCA_049296695.1). Lineage (GTDB taxonomy): Bacteria > Pseudomonadota > Gammaproteobacteria > Methylococcales > Methylomonadaceae > UBA10906. The sequence goes on from JBAQSX010000022.1 coordinate 6,478, forward strand.
CATTAAGCAAACAGGCACATGGCAGGGTGAAATTTGGGACAGACGTAAAAATGGTGAAATCTATCCTGAATGGTTGACCATCACACCTGTAAGCAATAATGGCGTGATTACCCATTACATCGGCACTATGACCGATATTAGCGAATACAAAACCGCAGAAGAACAAATTCGCCAGCTTGCTTTTTATGACCCCTTAACAGGCTTGCCTAATCGCCGCTTGTTGCTAGAACGCTTGCAACATAGCGTTGATATGCACGACCGCGATGGCAAGTTAATGGCGTTAATGATGTTAGATTTAGATAATTTCAAACCCGTCAACGACAGCTTAGGGCATTTGGCAGGTGATGAATTATTACAACAAGTCGCCAAGCGATTGCTAGGTTGTTTGCGTAATGTCGATATGATTGCCCGTTTAGGCGGCGATGAATTTATCGTCTTACTCGAAAATGTTAATTCTGCCGATGATGCCTCGCATGTTGCCGAAAACATCATTAACGATTTAAATGGTTCATTTTATTTACTCGATGACAAAGAGCATGAAGTGCATATTGGCGTGAGTATAGGGATTAGTTTGTATGCGCAACACGGCAACACCGCGCAATTACTCATGGATCATGCCGATGCCGCGCTTTATAAAGCCAAAGATAATGGTCGTAATTGTTTTGCTTATTTCTCTGAAGACCTAACCATTGCCGCACGCAAACGCATAGAACTCGAAGCGCGTTTACGACTGGTGATTGAACATAATGAATTACTGGTTCATTACCAAGCCCAAGTCGATATTGTCACTGATAAAATTATTGGTGCTGAGGCTCTTATTCGTTGGAAACAACCCATAGAAGGTTTTAGTTGTCCTGCACAATTTATCCGCTTTGCCGAAGAAACAGGTTTTATAAATACCATTGGTGCGTGGGTATTACGCGAGACTTGTAGACAAGGCAAACAATGGTTAGATGAGGGATTGCCGCCTTTAATTTTGGCAGTTAATGTCTCACCGCAACAATTTCAGCGCAGTGATATGGTGGGTTTAGTCGCCGAAGTATTGCGTGATACCGCTTATCCTGCCCGTTATTTAGAATTGGAATTAACCGAAAGCGGTTTAATGGATAATCAAAATAAAAATCGCCAAATTTTAAATAAACTACGCGAATTAGGTGTACAACTTGCGATTGATGATTTTGGCACAGGTTATTCTTCGCTAGCTTATTTAAAAATATTTCCGCTTAATACCTTAAAAATCGATAAAAGTTTTATTGATGATATACCCTATAAACAAGGTGACATGGCAATAGCTGCCACTATTATTGCGATGGGACATATATTAGGTTTTAAAGTATTAGCTGAGGGTGTAGAAACACCTCAGCAATTAGCTTTTTTACACGAAAAAGGCTGTGATAATTACCAAGGTTATATTAAAAGTAAACCCGTTTCTGCTGAAGAATTTGAAAAACTAGTGCGTCAACAGCAATTAGTGGGCTAGTAATTATTAATCTAAGCTGGTAGAGACGTTGCAATGCAACGTCTTTACCAAATACTTATTTCAGCTTTGCTTAGGCAATTAAAAAATATGGTAGTGCTTCAAAAGAGTAGGTTTTAACAAAACATTTTAGCTGGAGTTCAAACCTAGGTTTGAACTCCGAAAGGTTTAATATTAACTAGCCTACTTTT
>JBAQSX010000023.1:0-15638 GCA_049296695.1 Methylococcaceae bacterium
GCTTAAAGCACTGCCAATCCTTTTTTTAATATTAGAGTTATTACGACAACAAAGTTAATTATTATAATTAAACAATGGTGTGTAGACTCAGATTTGTACAGAGTTTAAAAACTAAAATCGCTATCTCAAGATAAAATCACACCATCTTCCATCACTAATACTTTACCAATTCTTGCCGCTAATTCGTGGTCATGGGTCACTATTAAAAAACTCACTTGTAATTCTTGGTTTAATTCCAATAATAATTCATAAACCGAATGCGCGGTTTTACTATCTAAATTACCCGTGGGTTCATCGGCTAATACTAAACTGGGTTTATTAATCAACGCTCTGGCAACAGCGGCGCGTTGCCGTTCACCACCTGATAATTCACCCGGCTTATGTTCAATTCGATGTCCTAATCCTACGCGTTTTAATAAATCAGCGGCGCGTTGCTCAGCGATTTTAATACTCTCATTTGCAATTAATAAAGGCATGGCAACATTTTCTAAAACGGTAAATTCACCTAATAAATGATGCGACTGATAAATAAATCCTAAAGAACGATTACGCAAACGCGCTAATTTTGTTTCACTGGCTTGATTTAAATTAACGCCATCTAAAATCACTTCACCACTACTGGCTTTATCTAAGCCACCTAATAAATGTAATAAGGTACTTTTACCCGAACCCGACGCGCCCATAATAGCAACTAATTCGCCCACTTCAATGGTTAAATTAACGCCTTTTAATACGTCAACATCTAATGTGCCTTGAGTATAACGTTTAGTGAGGTTGTGGCATTGTAAAATAAGGTTATTCATAACGTAATACTTCGGCTGGATTGATTTTTGAGGCTTGCCACGCAGGATATAAGGTGGCTAATAAGGATAATAAAAATGCCATACCCGCAATAGCAAACACATCAGATAATAATAATTTTGAAGGCAAGGTGCTAATATAATAGACATCGGCTGGCATGAATTTAGTATGGAAAAACTTTTCAATAGCAGGGACGATAGTTTCTACATTACTGGCCAATAATACCCCGCTAATTGTGCCAATAATAGTTCCCGTCACGCCAATAATTGTGCCTAAGACAATAAAAATACCCATGATTGAACGCGACGTTAATCCTTGAGTTTTTAATATCGCTATATCACTGCGTTTATCAGTGACTACCATCACTAAGGTAGAAACAATATTAAAGGCGGCAACGGTGACTATTAATAATAATATAATAAACATGACCTTTTTTTCTGTCTGCACTGCGGCAAAGAAGTTATTATGGGCTTTTGTCCAATCACTAACCACATATTGATGTTGCAGTTTATCGGCTAAGCCTTTAGTTATTTGCGGCGCGTTAAATAAATCATCTAATTTAATACGCAACCCAGATACTGCATCTTCTAATCTAAATAATTTAGCGGCATCGTCTATATGAATTACTGCCATATTTCTATCATATTCATACATCCCGACTTGAAATAAGCCTACTACGGTAAATCGTCGCATCCGTGGTACAACACCTGCGGGAGTAGAATTGACTTGCGGACTTATTACGGTGATTTTATCGCCGACAAATACCCCTAAATACTCAGCTAATTCTTTGCCTAATACAATACTGTATTGTCCTGCTATTAAATCGCTTAATTGTCCTTGTACCATTTTATGGGCAATATCAGATACCTTGCCTTCATAGTCAGGTAATACCCCTGTGAGCATGGTGCCGCTAACACGCCGCTCAGCATTAATCATAATTTGTCCTGTAATAAAAGGGGCAATACCTTCAATATGCGGATAATGATTAATTTGTTGTTCCAGTAATTGCCAATTTTGTAATTGTCCGTATTGTCCTGTAATAGTGGCGTGTGAGGTCATACCTAAAATACGCTCGCGTAATTCAGCTTGAAAACCATTCATAACCGATAACACGGTAATTAAAGCGGTCACGCCTAAGGCTATGCCTAATACTGAGGTGAGGGTAATAAAGGATATAAATTGGGTGCGGCGTTTGGCTCGCGTATAACGCAAACCAATAAATAAAATAAGTGGTTTAAACATGTGTGTGGAAATAAAAGAGGGCGGGAATAAGAGAAGACAGGGCAATAACTGCCCTAATAATAATTTAATAATAAAAAGGCGAATACTATTCGCCCTTTTATTATAATTTTAATCTGTTTTGCATTGCGGACAATAGCCGTATAAATATAAGCTGTGGTCGGTTAATTCATAACCGAGTTTGTTGGCAATGGCTTTTTGTCGGGTTTCAATTTGCTGATCGCTAAATTCATCAACTCGACCACATTTTATGCACAAGATGTGGTCGTGATGTTCGTTTTGTGCCAGTTCAAAAATGGAGTTGCCGCCTTCAAAATGGTGGCGTGTCACCAAGCCTGCGGCTTCAAATTGGGTTAGCACCCGATAAACGGTGGCTAGACCTATGTCTTCATCATCATTGATTAGGATTTTATAGACCTGCTCAGCGGTTAGATGACGTTCATGGCTTTGATTTTCTAATATTTGTAGGATTTTGATGCGAGGCAAAGTTACCTTTAGACCAACATTCCTTAAGTCACGCGGTTCCACTGTAAATCTCCGATATAACATAATTGATTAAAACGGTTTGACACCCTTATTTGAAGCATTGTAGCTGTTTTACGCCTTAAGAGCATGGCAGTTTTTGTGCTTTGCTTTTGCTAAGTTAGCTGCTTTGCACATTGAAAAAAACCGCAACGGCGGGATTTTCCACTCATAATCTGCTACTATCCTGTATGATTTTGTTTTTTACTATTTTTCCTGTCGCCTCATGAGAAAGCCATTTTTTTCTGTCACTTTGCTAGCAAGTTTATCATTGCTTTCTTGCTCAACCCTTTTGAATCATCTACCGGGCGTTTATTCCCTTGCTATTCAGCAAGGTAATATTGTGACGCAAACTATGGTCGATCAGTTGCAACCTAATATGACTAAAAAACAAGTGTTGTTCATTATGGGTTCACCGATGTTAGTGGATGCGTTTCATCCTAATCGCTGGGATTATATTTATTCTAATAAGCCAACCAGTGGCGATTATGAACAAAAAAGATTGTCACTGTTTTTTACAGATGATGATCGTATGATGGGTATTCAAGGGGATTTTAAACCCAGTGATAAACCTAGCAAAGTAGCAACTGACGTGACTGTGACTGTGCCAAAACGAGATTTAGATAAGACCTTGTGGGAAAAAATTACGGGGTTGGTCAGTTATGACGGCAGTGATGACACGCCTAAAAAAGTAGTTAAAGAAGATGTGAAATAAAGACTTTTTGGTATTAATCGATACACATAAAAAAGGGTCAAGCGATAAGCTTGACCCTTTTTTTGTGTCTTTAACGCATGTTGCTGTAGTAGTACAGCAACACTTTAAACTTAGATGACCACGAAATCAGAGATGGTTAAGCCTAAATTCGCTCCAATAATGGCTACTTCTACTGGTGCGACAGAGCCTGAACCATCAGCATCGTAAGATAAGCCGCCCGTGCTGTTATCGTAGATGATGTAACCGTGTGATGCTGTAGGTGTTGAACCATCAACAATTAAGTCACCTGTATTAACAATATCAATGCTTGTGAAGATGCTGTTATCAATAGCAATCGTATCTTGCGTTGTTGAGAAGTCAGTTACGGTGTCAGTTGAGGTGGTAGAATTTAAGACGAAAGTATCGCTACCTGTTCCGCCTGTCACTGTATCGTTACCTGCACCTGCCACGATAGTATCGTTACCTTCACCTGCTACGATAGTGTCACTACCTGTACCCGCTACGACAGAGTCATTGCCTGTACCTGCATTGATATTGTCACCCGTGGTATCAGTACCACCAACAATAGTGTCATTACCTGCACCTGCCACGATGGTATCTAAACCTGTGCCTGTTGTAATAGTATCGTTGCCTGTACTACCTGTAACTGAGTCGTTACCATCACCACCAGACAAACTTGAACCTGTAGTATCGGTCGCGGCAGAAATCACGTCATTACCTGCGCCACCATCAACGGTTTCTGAACCTGTGGTAATGGTGACGGTATCGTTACCTGCACCACCTGCTAAGCTGTCGCCTATGCTATCAGTACCGCCAACAATAGTATCGTTACCCGCACCTGCATTTACAGTATCAGCACCTGTACCAACTGACACGGTATCATTACTGACAACAGTAGTGCCACCTGTAATAGAGTCATTACCTGCGCCACCTGCTAAGCTGTCGCCTACGGTATCAGTACCGCCAACAATAGTATCGTTACCCGCACCTGCATTGACGGTATCTGCACCTGTACCAACAGAAATAGTGTCATTACTGACAACTGCCGCACCGCCTGTGATAGAGTCATTACCCAAGCCACCTGCTAAGCTGTCGCCTACGGTATCAGTACCACCAACAATAGTATCGTTACCCGCACCTGCATTGACGGTATCAGCACCTGTACCAACAGAAATATTGTCATTACTGACAACTGTCGCACCGCCTGTAATAGAGTCATTACCCGCGCCACCTGCTAAGCTGTCGCCTTTGGTGTCAGTGCCACCAACGATGGTGTCATTACCTGCGCCTGCGTCTACGCTGTCAGCACCTGTACCTGCACTAACAGTATCGCTACCTGTACCACCAGTAACGGTATCGTTACCATCACCGCCGATTAAGCTAGCACCTGTAGTATCAGTGGCGGCTGAGATTACGTCATTACCTGCACCACCATCAACGGTTTCTGCACCTGTGGTGACGGTAACAGTATCGTTACCCGCGCCACCTGCCAAGCTGTCGCCTACAGTATCAGTACCACCGACGATGGTGTCATTACCTGCACCTGCGTCTACGGTATCAGCACCTGTACCAACAGAGATAGTATCGCTACTTACAACAGTTGCACCGCCTGTGATGGAGTCATTACCCACGCCACCCGCTAAGCTATCGCCTGTGGTGTCAGTACCGCCGACGATGGTGTCATTACCTGCACCTGCGTCTACGATATCAGCACCTGTACCTGCGCTGATGGTATCGCTACCTGTACCGCCCGTGACGGTATCGTTACCTGCACCTGCTGATAAGCTGTCGCCGATAGCGTCAGTACCACCAACAATTACGTCATCACCAGTTCCTGCAAATAAAACGTCTCGTCCGATGCCTGCACTGATAGTATCGCTACCCGTACCACCAGTGACAGTGTCGTTACCATCACCACCTGCTAAGCTAGAACCTGTGCTGTTAGTTGTAGCGGAAATAACGTCATCACCTGTACCACCATCAACAGTGACATCACCTGTGCTTATAGTCACAGTATCGTTCCCATCACCACCTGCTATGCTGTTAGTGCTGGTGGTATCAGTGCCACCGACAATAGTGTCATTACCTGTACCACCATCAACGGTTGCATCACCTGAACCTAAGGTTACCGTGTCGCTACCATCTCCAGCAGAAATACTGTCACTGCTAGTATCGCTACCGCCAGTAATAGTGTCATTACCCGCGCCAGCATCAACGGTTTCTGCACCCGCACCAGTGGTGACAGTATCGTTACCATCGCCGCCAACTAAGCTTTCTTCTAAAGTACCATTAGTATCATCGGTGCTACCAATAATCGTGTCATCACCTTCGCCACCATCTAAAACAGAAGCAGAGCCGCCAACATCACTGCTTGAGCTAGTGGTATTACCGATAATGGTATCGTCACCTTCGCCACCAAATAAAGAGTCACGACTATCACCGCCTTGAATAGTATCGTCACCTGCTTCACCGATTAAAACGTTAACGCCATTTTCGCCACCTGTAATGCTGTCATCACCCAAATCAGCTTCGACATAGTTGTTGACATCATCAGTACCAATTAACACATCAGAACCCGCCGACGCGCCTGCAATATCGTGCATCAAACCCGCTTGCGCACTAGCGGTATCACGCATAGTGGCAACTTGATCATCAGTAAATTGATTAATAGTATGCAGATTACTTAAGAAAACCGCTGAATCCAATGAGTGGTCATTGGTATCAGCAATTGAAATGGTGATATTGTGTGTTGTCAGTGAAGTATCTAAGGGGGCTAAGACATTAATGGTGTCGCTGATACCGTTAAATTCAGTGGCATAAGTACTGCTGGTTTTATCAGCAGATTGTGTGTTTGCATGGAAATAACCCGCATCCACGTTTGCTTGCGTTACGCTAAGCAAGGTATCGGCTTTGGTGGGATCAAAATAGGCAAAGTTGATACCGTCAACTTTAATAATCGCGCCATCCACATAGTGATTAGCAAATAATGGGAATTCTTCTGAACCAAAAATTAAATTAAAATCAATGGTATTTGCGGTACTAGTAAAATCAAAAGACAGTGTTGCCACGTCATTGACAGAGGTAATCGGTGTTAAATATCCTGTATCATTTTCTTGCAATCCATTTTGAATATTTTGTGCGGCAACTAAATCACCAACAGCACTAAATAAATCACCCGAAGTGGTACTACCTGCCTGCATTTGTGACACGAACTGACCGTTAGAGCCTAAGAAGTTATTCCAGTTTTTTATCGTTTCAGTAGCACTGGTATCTAAACCTTGGTATTGGTTATAGGTTTGCTTGAGGATATTGGCACTACCTGTACTTAAGAAAATACCGTGATTAGTCTCGCCTACAAAATTATCAACTACTGCTTTTTGTGTAGCACCACCTGTGTAAGTAGCATTAGTGACAACGATATTACTCGTATCAGTATTAAAGGCAGTTGCTAATTGAGTTGGTGTAGCCGAACTAAAAGTCGTAGTAGGTGGGGTATTTTTGACAGCCGACAAAGACACATCATAATTGGCAATACCGTCAGTGTTAGTCGTACTAGCCAAAGAAGCATCTACCCAATAAGTACCCGCTGGTAAATTAGCCGTTAAAGTGTCACTGCCTCCTGCCGTAGCTTGATTAGTGCTTTGCACTACGCTGTTATTTTCAACGTCATACAAACCCAAATTAACAACACTATTGGCATCACCTGTTAAATTAACCGTTACAGTGCTAGCAGTGGCTAATGTAAATGAATAACCGTCATGGCTATCATCTGTACTGCCGTTAAAACCTGCATTGCTCAACGACAAAGTATGTTCAGGCAAGTTTGCGGTAGTAATGTCTGTCCCTGCTGTTAATGCACCTAAACCATAAGCATTGCTCATACCCCAGTCAGAGAAATCTGCATAAGCGGGGGTAGTTACGTTTGAATTGATGTTCAAGGTGTAAGCGACATCACCATAAAAAGGTGACACTGACAGCATATAGTCACCCGCACCCAAAATAGTATTAATACTATCAGTGCTTAAGCCACCATAAGTTGATGTACCTATAGAAATATAATTGCCATTTTCTATCTTGTATAGATAAAGGTCAGCATCACCTGTCGTAGGGGTCAAAACAAAATTTAAAGTCGTGTCGCCCGTTACTGTAAAAGTATAATAATCATTAGGATCGGATAAACCCGCGCTCACATTATCTGTATGTGAATAAGAAGTGGGTAGGGGATTTAAATTAATGGTATTGGTGGTACTCATGACAAGTGTCCTATGAAATGTGTTGGCTAACAAAGGGTTGCGCTATTTAACTATAACTATACTCAGCCGCAACGACCCACTGGTAGAATGGGTTATAATTAGCGTAGCGCATTTTCTAGGGGGTAGCAATACTAATAGTTACTATAAAAATTATTTATTTTGTGCTAGAAAAGGATATAGATGAACACTATGTTAAATTAAGATGAATTATGCTCTTAATGAGAATTATAAAGTTAAGCATTATCAAAAGTAAATCCATTAAAAAATAATAAGCTATAAATTTAACATTCGCGTAACCATTAATCTTAAAAACATTTTATTTGCAATATTTAAAAACTAAAAGTAATTAATACACAGTCAATTAGTTACCTAAAGACAGTTCTACTCGGTAACGTATGATTACATTTGTAATAAATGCACATTTAATACTAAAAATAGTATGAAAAAACAAAAATAATGAATCAAAACACAATATTTTACCAGCGGGAAAAATTAGGGCGTTGTGTACTACTTTTTATTTTATTGAATACTTAATTGAAACGACTATCTTTGCATTAAATTAATGCTTGCTAATTTCAATAATTTTCCTTATTGAGATTACTAATCAGTGTCATTACACAATATTTCTACAAATACCCATTAATAAATATGAACCTCTATTTTCAACAAACTCTATTGGGAAAAATCGGCATTGCTGAAAATGAAGGCAAGATAAGCGATGTGTATTTTGAAACAGACAATATTTCGTCAACCATTCAAATTAATCAAAGTGTTTTGATTAAAGAAGCCTTTGATCAACTAAATGCCTATTTATTAGGAACATTAACTGAATTTACATTACCGCTATCACCACAAGGCAGTGTTTTTCAACAAAGCGTATGGCAAAGTTTGTGTGAAATTCCTTATGGAAAAACGGTGAGTTATAAAGAAATTGCCCTAATGATTAATAAACCCAAAGCCGCGCAAGCTGTCGGTCAGGCTAATAGTAAAAATCCGATTCCTATTTTTATTCCCTGTCACAGAGTTATTGGTATGAATGGAAAATTAGTCGGTTATAGTGGAGGCTTGGCTATTAAAAAACAATTATTGGCTCTTGAAAATAAGAGAACGCTATTGTAAATTCAACTCAATTATTATTACCTAATTATCATTGGCTTTAATATTACTTTTAAGCATTTTGATTTAGTTATTATTGAATAACGACATTACCCAATAAATAAAAATAAATGCTAACTATCAAATAAATTTATACAAACATATTCAAAATAACAGGCAATAAAAAAGCCCTAGTCCATAACAGACTAGGGCTTTAATAATTCTGGAGCTGGAGATGGGACTCGAACCCGCGACCGGCTGATTACAAATCAGCTGCTCTACCAACTGAGCTACACCAGCGAAGAGCCGACTATTATACACAAACTTTTTTTTTTGTATAGTACCTTTAGATAAAATTTTTTATTGTACGAGCGCAACCAAACGCACAATTTCCCCTAGATACTCCATCGTAAACTACTGTAATAAATAATATTATTATTGCAAACTAGCATGACTAATGCGCAACACACTGTGTGTTTTTAATCATTACACAGATAAAATTTTCCTCGTAATGCTATCAATGACTACCGTTTTTTTTAAAATAGTCGATACTACACCGTTTAACATTCACTCTGACTATTGAATAAAAAAGGAGCAGACCGAAATGACCACTTTGGTTGGCATTATTATGGGATCGACTTCCGACTGGGAAACCATGTGCTTTGCCTCAGAAACGCTGGAGCGTTTGGGTATAGCGCATGAGGTTGAAGTGGTTTCTGCGCATCGCACCCCTGACAAACTCTTCAGCTACGCAGAACAAGCCGAAGCGCGAGGCTTAGAAGTGATTATTGCAGGTGCTGGTGGCGCGGCGCATTTACCGGGGATGACTGCGGCAAAAACCGCCTTACCCGTCTTAGGTGTACCTGTACAATCTAAAGCCTTAAATGGCATGGATTCGCTGTTGTCTATTGTACAAATGCCCGCAGGCATTCCCGTTGGCACCTTGGCTATTGGCAAAGCAGGCGCGATTAACGCCGCATTATTGGCCGCCGCTATTATTAGCAACAAACACGTCCAGTATCGTGACGCATTACATGAATTTAGACGTGAGCAAACCGAAAACGTACTGTCTCACGCCGATCCCCGCGAGGAAAAACTATGAAAATTGGAATTATTGGTGCAGGACAACTAGCGCGTATGATGGCTTTAGCGGGTTATCCGCTGGGCGCGGACTTTATTTTTCTTGACCCTTCAGCAGAGGCGTGTGCTGGCAAAGTCGGTGAATTAATGCTGGGCAATTACGATGACGTGCGCGTATTAGGTGATTTAGCCGATCAAGTCGATGTAGTCACTTATGAATTTGAAAATGTCCCCGCCGAAGTGGTTGCTTTTTTAGCTGAGCGCGTAGCAGTCTATCCACCCGCACAAGCCTTAGCGACCGCGCAAGACCGTTTAATTGAAAAAAACTTTTTTAATGAATTAGGTATACCCACGCCCCGCTATCAGGCAATTGATGGTTTTGCTGATTTAGTAGGTGCTATGCCTAGCATTGGTTATCCTGCTATCTTAAAAGGACGCACCCAAGGTTACGACGGCAAAGGACAATTTTTTATTCATTCTTCGGCTGATTTAAAAGAAGCCATTAAAGTATTAGATGGCAAACCCGCCATTATTGAATCTTTTGTCGATTTTAACCGTGAAATATCCATTATTGCAGTGCGTTCTATTTCAGGTGAAATAAAATTTTATCCTATCTCTGAAAATAAACACCGCTCAGGTATATTACGCGTAGCGCAATGTCGTGAAAATGATGCCATGCAAGCACAAGCGCAAGATTATATTACCCGCTTATTAAATGCTTTAGAGTATGTTGGGGTATTAGCTTTAGAATTATTTGAAGTCGATGGACAATTAATCGCTAATGAATTTGCACCCCGCGTTCATAATTCAGGGCATTGGACAATTGAAGGCGCGGAAACTAGCCAATTTGAAAATCATTGTAGAGCCGTTATGGATTTACCTTTAGGTTCAACAGCACCCGTGGGTAAATCGGCTATGGTTAATTTTATTGGTGGCTTAAGTGATAGTATCGATATTTTAAATATACCTTGCAGTCACTTACATTTATACGACAAAGCCCCAAGAAAGGGACGTAAAGTTGCCCATGCTACTATTCGTACTAATACTGAGGCGCAATTAACTGAATTAGTCGCGCAATTAAGTACAATGGCCGATAGTGTTGACGATTCTTAAATTAACTAGAATTTTAAACGAGTTTAAAAACAGCAGTGTTAGTAATTACTGATAAATATAGGTTTGTAAAGACGTTGCAGTGCAACGTCTCTACAATATCAATAACACTTAAATTGAGGATAACACAATGGAATCTAAACCCCCATTTCCACCCTTTACTTTAGAAACTGCACAACAAAAAGTTCAAGCCGCTGAAAATGCGTGGAATAGTCGAGAGAGTGAACGTATAGCTCTTGCTTATACGATTGACTCTCAATGGCGTAATCGTGCTGAATTCTTTACAGGACGCGAAGCTATTAAAGCTTTTTTACAACGTAAATGGGCTAAAGAATTAGATTATCGTTTAAAAAAAGAATTATGGGCATTTACTGATAATCGTATTGCTGTTCGTTTTGAATATGAATGGCACGATGAATCGGGACAATGGTATCGTTCTTATGGCAATGAGAATTGGGAATTTGCTGAAAATGGTTTAATGCAGCGGCGTTTTGCCAGTATTAATGATTTAGCCATTAATGAAAACGAACGCAAGTTTTTGTGGGAACGCGATTAAATTAATCAATCCAATAAGGCTAAGTTTTAAAAACTTGCTGGCTTTAATTTTTAAATACGAGTTTTAAAACACACCATGAATTATTGGTTACTCAAATCAGAACCTTCGCAATTTAGTATTGATGATTTATACAATCGTCCTGAAAAAACCGAACCGTGGAATGGGGTGCGTAATTATCAAGCCAGAAATTTTTTATGCAGTATGCAGTTAGGTGATTTAGCTTTTTTTTATCATTCTAATTGCAACACTGTAGGTATTGTCGGCTTAATGCAAATTAGTAAAACCGCTTATCCTGATGAGACTGCTTTTAATCCTGAACATATTCATTACGATGCTAAAAGTAGCCCTGAAAAACCACGCTGGTTTCAAGTCGATGTGCAGTATTTACAGCATTTTTCACGCACCATTACTTTACAAGAATTAAAACAATACCCTCAATTAGCCGAATTTACTTTATTACAACGCGGTAATCGTTTATCGGTCATGCCTGTTAAAGAAATGCACTGGCAGTTTATTTTAAATGAGTATGAGCCTTAAACCTTTCGGAATTCAAACCTAGGTTTGAACTCCAGCTAAAATGGCGTTTTGTTAAAACCTACTCTTTTGAAGCATTAGTCTAAATTTAATGTAACCACTTAAGCCTAGTTAATTATTATTGTCAGTATCAAGATTTATAGTATTTTAGGATTATTTTTGATATTAGCATCTTGCTAATCCTGTAATCTTGCTAATCCTGATTCTGACAATTAAGCCCCGCCTTTATGGATTGCTACTTTACCAAAATCCCATAAGGGTAAGAAAATACCTAAAGCCAGTATTAATACCATAATCCCTAAAAAGACAATTAAAATCGGTTCAATTTGCGCACTTAAGGTTTTAATATCATATTCCACATCGCGCTGATACATATCAGCCACTTCTTCCATTAAATCATCAAGTGAACCAGACTCTTCGCCTACTGCAATCATTTGTAATACTAAAGGATTAAATACACCACTTGCGGCGGCGGTATGTAATACGCTTTCACCGCGTTCTACGCCTGTGCGCATTTGTTCTATTTTTAGGGCAATAAAATCATTATCAACAGTTTGCGCCACTAAACTCAAAGCACTCATTAAAGGGACACCGCTTTTACTGGCTAAAGCAAAACTACGCGAAAATCGCGCCATAGTGGCTTTATAAATAATCGCTCCTGCAATGGGCAGTTTTAATTTAAAACCATCCCATTGGAGTTTACCGCGCTCTGTTTTTATATACCAATTAAATAAAGCCCAACTAGCCGCACCACCTGCCAGTAAATATGGCCAAGCAATTAACATAAAATTAGAAAATCCCACTAATATTTGGGTCATAAATGGTAATTCTGCACCGAATTTTAAAAACATTTTAGCAAAAACGGGAATAACAAAAATATTAACAATGATTAAAGCAATAGCAATGGCAACAATAACAAAACTTGGATAGCGTAAGGCGGCTTTAATTTGATCACGCATGATTTTTTCAAATTCTAAATGCTCAAATAAACGTAAAAAAATTTCATCTAATCGACCTGTAGTTTCACCTACGCGTACCATACTTAAATAAAAGTTATTAAATAATTTAGGGTGCGCCTGAAAAGCAGTCGATAATTCTCGCCCACTATCGAGACTAGCGCGAATATCGGCAATTACTTTGGCAAAACTTTTATTTTTAGTGGATAGTTGCAAACCATTTAACGCGCTCATAATAGGAATACCCGCTTTTAGCAAAGTATACATTTGTCGGCTAAATAACATAATATCAAGTGATTTAATCGGTTCTGCAAATAAACTTAGTTTTGAATCGGTCACTTTGTTGGATTGACGCAGAGAAATTTCAACAGGTACTATGCCTAAACTTATTAATTGTTTGGCAACTGTACCACTATTTGCACTTTCTAATATCCCTTGCATTAATTCGCCTTTGTTATTGCGACCTTTATAAGAAAAAGAGGGCATAGTATTTAATTTTTGCAGGCATGGGTTTATTTAATAGTTACAAATTAGTAACTGAGGTTATACAAGGTGATTAAAAAGTATTGTAGGGGCGAATTTATTCGCTTTTGGTCGCAAAAGGCGAATTTATTCGCCCCTACAATTGTTTTAACTATCAAACTGACATAACGACTGCCAGTCCTCCAACGGACTGGCAGTCGTTTTTATACATCATATTGAATTAAAAACACTGTACTTGATTTTTTAAGTAATGCTTCAGTTAGTAATGAAAATAGTAAAATTAGTTTTAGTGCATTCTGCTGTAGATATTGTAACCGCTTTATTTTAGGCAGTTATAGGGAAGTGACAGTTGATAATGCTAGCGATATTATTCAATACATCTTGCAATAAAACAACTGAGTTTGCGTCTGAATTAGGATTGTCAAAATTAAAGCACTAGCAAGTATGCTTTAAATAAATTTTGTTAATTTCAAAATTCTATAAATCCTGATTTGAATAGAATAATAAGTTAAGTAATTACGATAAAATGCTATAGATAAAGCATACAAAAATAATAAATTTGTACGCTTTACCTTATATGAATCACTATATAATAGCGAACTATTATTTGTTAAACACCAAAGCTATTAACCAGTGATAACGAAGCATTAACTAAGGGCTGTTGTACAATACGCGGTGTGGTTTTATTAGCACTCACATTTAATGTAATAAAAGGACTAGAAAGATTTACTAACTTCGTTGGCGTAGAAACCGTCATTGTCGCATAAAGAGAAAATTCAGGTTTTAGCTCGTTTACAGCTCTGCTCTTGGAAGGTGTATTGAGATGTATAGTTTTATCGGCATCGACAAATTTGGTAATTGCTGTTAATCGCTTTTGTAATAAATTAGCATTTACCGCTGGCATCAGAAAAGTCGCAGGTTCTGCTGAGGCTAAACTGGCTTGTAGATACCCCGGATTTAAACGATTAAATTGCTCATAACTTAAATTAGCTAATTCGGCAATTTCACTAAAACTTTTAGTCGCTAAATACTGCACATCACTTTGGCGATCAATGCGTACTTGAATAAAATAGGGTTCATTTCTAATAGGCGCGAATTTTAAATTATAACGCGCAGGCTCTGCAAAGATACTCGATAATGCAAGTAATCGCGGCACATAATCTTGAGTTTCTGCGGGTAAATCTAATGACCAATAATCCGTTGCCAATCCTGCGATAGTATTCTTTTTAATGGCTTCATCAACCATACCTAAACCACAATTATAAGCCGCTAATGCCAGTAACCAATCGCCTTTAAAATGCCGTTTTAAGAAAGATAAATAACGCATTGCCGCTTGCGTGGAAGCGGTAATATCTAATCTATCATCATAATTCTCGGTTTGCTTTAAATCAAAATCTAAGCCTGTGCTGGGAATAAATTGCCATAATCCCGCCGCACTTTTTGGCGATTGCGCGGTTGGTTGATAAGCACTTTCAACAATGGGTAATAAAGCTAATTCAAAGGGTAATTGATATTGACTTAGTCCATTAACAATATGATATAAATAAGGCTTAGCTCTTTCAGCAACAGCATAAAGATAGTTTTTATTTTGCGTGTATTTAATAATATGTTTATTAACACGCTCATGAATAGCCGCTTCTTTTTCTAAGCGTTGTTTTTCTTGTTTTTGTTTTTCTAACTGCTGTTTTTTAAGAGCATCTTGCTGTTCGAGCGTTAATGGTATTGCTACAGTTTGTTCAATTACGCTATTACCATTGTCGGCTACCATTAAACCCGTTGCTGGTAAAGTATGCTTACTCGCCGCTTCTATAATACTATTAATTCGCGCCAATTCTTTTTCATCTTGATGAATAGGTAAATGACTGTGTATTCTTGAATCGGTCATTACTTTTTCAAGTGTATTAGATGGGCTACTTATTGCTTTGGAATTTTTATAGTCATTATTCAACATTGTATTATCAGTTTTGTTTGATAATAGAGTATCTGACCAAATAGTAATAGGAGGATTAGGGCGAGGTATTTGCATACCTAAACGAATACGATCCCATATATTGCTCGGAGTATGAGAGCGTTTTAATTTTGATGAAACCGCTTTGGTACGTTGAGCGGATTCTTGTTGAAATTCAAAGCGACTGCTTTCATTATCTGTATTACTAGCTACAACATTAACAGAATAAATCAACAAAGAAGCGTTGATAAAAATATTTAAACTTAATGCTAATAATCGCATTATATGCCTCCTGATAGTCGGACTATATTTAATAGTAATCGTCCGAAAACTTAATGGATATACA
>JBAQSX010000024.1:0-18638 GCA_049296695.1 Methylococcaceae bacterium
GGAATACAAACCTAGGTTTGTATTCCATTTCAATATTTTGGTAGTACCTCAAAAGAGTAGGATTTAATCAAACACGTTTTTAGTTGAAGTTCAAACCTAGGTTTGAACTCCGAAAGTTTTGATATTAACTAGCCTATTTTTTTTCAAGCACTACCAATATTTTTTATAGATTAGCAGAATTATCAAATCCATTAATATTATGAGCGCACAAACTTTATCCTTAGAAGAATGGCTTACTGTTATTGAGGAAAAAATTGAAAATAATCAATTAAAACAAGCAAACTCTATTAAGTTACAACTGACTGCTTTAATAACAAACGAAAATAAAGCTTTATTATGTCAAGCATTATATAAGCGTGGTTGGAGTGCATTTAATAATAAACATTTTTCTATCGCTGAGTTATTATTTTCTTGGTTAGCAGAATTAGATAGTAAAAACTGGCAAGTGCATTTAGCCAATGCCATGCTCAAACAACAATTAAATAATCAAGCCCAAGCGATTCAACAATTCAGAGGTTTTGTTAGCGAAAATCCTATTTATTCTTATCAATTAAGCACTAATCCACAAGCAATTAAAATAGCAGTCTTAGTTACATTAGGCTCAGAACTTATTAGATTTAATAAGGGTGGTTTTAGTATTGCTAATGGACTTACCGATATAGAACATTTATTAAAATCGTCTAATTACAGCGTCGCATTATTATTTGTTGAAGGCATTGTAGCTAAAGACCTTGACGCTTTTGACTGTATTATTAACGCGGTATCTGATAGTGATCTTTATTATCAGCAAATGTTACAATTACAAAATATTTTAAAAACCTGTACTAAACCTATTATTAATCATCCTAAATACAGCATATTAACCACGCGTGATTATATTAGTCAATATACGCCTTTAACAGCGGGTATTATTATTCCAAAATTAATTCGTGTTACTTTAAAAGATGATTCAGCCAATACCTTAAATGATGCCATTGAACAACACGCACTCCGTTATCCTTTATTAATACGTTCAGCAGGTACGCAAAATGGCACTCATTTTATTTTGTTAAAAGATAAGCAAGACAGTGATAACTATCACGCCATTTCAGGTGATTATTATCTTTCTGAGTATTATGATTTTAAATCTCAAGATGGTTTTTATAGAAAATACCGTTGTTGGTCTATAGGTAATACGATTACACTAACACATAGCTTATTTAGTGAGCATTGGAATGTACATAGCTCTTCGAGAATGGCGACCATGTCCAAACATCCGTGGATGGCAAAAGAAGAACAACAGTTTATTAATGGCGATTTTTTAGAAAAAAATAGCAAAATTAATACATTAATATCGGCTTTAAAACAAAGTGCTCAATTAGACTGTTTTGGCGTTGATTTCGCTTTTATGAATACAGGTGAAATTCTTTTATTTGAAGCCAATGCCACCATGTTATCTTCCATTCCAGCCGAGCGTGTTACACTGTTTCCTTATTTACAAGACATGCTCAATTACCACAAACACGCTTTTGCTGAATTAATAAAACAAAAAATAACAGCGTTATAATAAGGTTGACACATATTATGAGTGAATACGAAACTATTTTTGCAAAACGTGGCACTCATTATCATAGTGCTATGCTGCAATATCCTCAAGCACGAGAAGCTGAATTTAATGCGTTATTTTCAGCAATAAATCGCAATACTTTTAAAAACGTAGCCGATATTCCAGCAGGTGGCGGATACTTACAAGGTTTTTTAGCAGATGATTGTCTGATTGATTATTTTGAACCTTGCAGTACCTTTAACAGTAAAAACTATATTGATTTAGAAAAAGTTACCTTGCCAGAAAATCATTATGATGCGGTTATTAATCTAGCCGCTATTCATCATATTAATAATAAACAAGCTTTTATTAATGCCTTATTTAAGGCTTTAAAACCTCAAGGTTATTTATGTATAGGTGATGTGTTAGCGGGTAGTTGTATTGCTAATTTTTTAGATAATTTTAGTGGTCACTATAATGGCACAGGGCATAGCGGCGATTATTTAACCTTGGACACCTTCGCACAAATAGGTTTAACAGCTCCTTATCGTATTATTGAAAATCAAGTAAAAGTCTGCCCTTGGGTATTTGATGATGAACAAGCCTTAATTAATTTTTGTAGATTATTATTTGGACTCAGTGACATCAGTGATGCTGTATTATTTTCAGCACTTAAAGAAATGATAGGTATTGATTATCATCAAGCCCAAGTGCATTTATTGTGGGAATTAATTTATATCACTGTGCAGAAATTATAAGTTATGCAGATTATTCAAGATAAAGTAGCGATTGCCGTTTTTGAAAATATCCATCAATACCCTATTGAAAGACTCGATTACGCGGCAATAGGGCAAGCATTTAAAACCACAGGGCTAGTATTATTGCGTGATTGGAATTTTGATACGCTCAGCTTTCAATTATTTACCCAACACTTTTGCCAGCAATTTCATGCCGTGGGGATTCGTCATAATCTAAAAAACACACAAGGGGATGGTTATAGTACCGAAGTATTTAGAGACAATTTTTTTATTTTAGGGCATAGCGAAGGCAGTTATAAACCCCAGAGTGTTTTTCCTGTTAATATTACTTGTCCACCCCATGCTTGTTTTTTTATGTGTTTAATAGCACCTAGTACCTTGGGTGGTGAAACTACGTTAATTGATGGTTGTGATTTTTTAAAACTATTATCAAAACCCTTGCGCACTCGTTTTCAAAACGAGGGTATTATTTATCGGATGGTATGGGATGCTCAGCGTTGGCAAAATGAATTTCATCTTCAAGACTTAGAAAGTCTACAACAATTATTAGTTAAAACACCTAATATACAATATTCATTTCAAGGCGATACTTTAGAATTATTTTGTCATATTAATGCTATTACACCGACGCTTTATTGTGGTGATGCCTTTGCTACAGCATTATTAGCACATTTATCACATATTACTCATCCTAATTATCAAGATAAAATGGTTTATAGCAAAACAGTCAATCGGGTATTTTTTGGTAATGGTGAAGAAATTAGCGATACGATTATTAATGAATTAATCGATATTCATGATGCTTTGCAATACAAACATTGTTGGCAAGCTAATGATGTATTATTTATTGATAATACGCGTTATTTACATGGTCGCACCATGACCGCTGAACCTTGCCCGAGAACTTTATTAAGTCGCTTTGGTTGGTTAAATCCAAATAATACTACTTTATAATTGCATAGTCTTATGGGTGGTGCATCAAAAAAGTAGGTTAGTTAATATCAAAACTTTCAGAGTTCAAACCTAGGTTTGAACTCCAACTAAAATAGCGTTTTGTTAAAAGCTACTCTTTTGAAGCACTACCGTCTTATGCTATGCGTAGTAATTTTAATTATTACAGAATTTTCACAACGATGCGCTTGTTATTCAAGGGCAAATAATAATAAGGGCAAATAATAATTTGCCCCTACAATTCAACGATTTCATACGGGTAAATCATTATTCCCTCTTTTCTACTGCGTAACTTGAGTTAATAAAACTATCAGCTTCAATGCGTTACCGTATTCAACCAAGAATCTATTTATTATGAAAATTGCTATTGTAAAACTTTCGGCTTTAGGTGATATTGTTCACGCCATGATTGCGTTGCAATTTCTAAAAGCACAGCATCCTGATTTAATTATTGATTGGTTAGTCGAACAAAGATTTGCTGAACTATTACGACACAATCCGCATATTACTAATATTTTAACCGTTAATCTTAAAGCATTAAAAACGAATAAATTAGCCATTTCCAAACAAGTTCAACAAGTCCTAAGCTATGCTAAAGCCAATTATGATGTGGTCATCGATGCGCAAGGTTTATTAAAATCGGCAATAACAGCGCGATTATTAGGCAACACAGTGGTCGGTTTTGATAAACACTCAATCAGAGAATCAATGGCGAGTTTATTTTACAATCAAAAAATCGCCTGCGCGTATCATGAAAATACCATTATTCGTAATCTTGAAGTATTAACCAAAGCCTTTAATATAAAGGTGACGCATGAGCAGATTTTAAATAAACAGCCCTTTTTGTTTTTTCACGGCGAAGATAAAAAACTTTATGATTTTTTAAGTGCGACTAAACGCAATATTGTTTTTGTGATTGGTTCAACGTGGGAAAGTCGTAATTATCCTATGGATAAATTTGTTGAAGTGGCAAATGTTTTGCAACAAAATTGTTTAGTTGTCTGGGGCAGTGAGGCTGAAAGAATTAAAGCTGAGTCTATAGCAAGTCAATCCCATTATATTCAGGTGATGCCACCTTTGGATTTAAACAGTTTAAAAGCGTTAATTGCTCATGCTGATTTATTAATTGGCAATGACACAGGGCCTACGCATCTTGCTTGGGGGCTTAATAAGGCTTCAATTACGCTATTTGGTTGCACGCCCATTAGTCGGGTTTATCAAACTGACATTAATTGTGTGTTAAAATCGTCGTCTGTTGTCAATCCTTATAAACTCAATAAGCTTGATTATTCTATTAGTGAAATAAAACCCAAGCACATTATTGATTTAGCCGAGAAATTGTTAATGTTGTAACAACACTTAAAAAGTGTGGTGACTTCTTTGTCAACAGGCTGTCATTTTTAAAAATTAATAGTAATTGACAACGTAATATAGTAAATTTTGAACATGCAATGCTAAAAATTGTAAAAACATTAAGCATTGCTCGTGTTGTGTAAACCTCAAGCCTGTATAATGCTTTTCAGTGGGACGAAAACCAAGTTGCACTTTACTTAATTGAAAGTCGAGACACGCTACAGCTAGACTTTAAAGGCGCATCAGAGCAATGTAAGACTTTCAATCCTCACAGGAGCAGTTGTGTTGACGGTGTGAATAGACACGGGAAACTCGATTATCCTAGGTTTTAGTAGCGGTTGTAGCTGTTAAACAACAAGCCTTGTAACGTTTAAATGAATAACGTAATGTCTCTCTAGGACATTGGTAACTATCTTTCTGTGAAACTTATACCTATAATTGCATAGACTTTTTTTGTCATCCTGTTGTACCACCTCACACTAGGATTAACCCGTAATCGGAGAATTTTATGAACTTAAGAAGAAATCTTTTAGCAACAGCTATTACTTCGCTGTTGTGTTTTGGCCAAACTGTTTTGGCAACTGAAAGCACTGTTATTTTAAATGGTACTTCGCGTACTTTGGATTTTGCTGACCCAGCAGATGCGAATACAATGATTAGCAATCCGACTACTGCGCAAATAGGCTTGTTTTTCAGTGATACTGAAAGCCCTTCATCGGCTGGTTTGGTGAGTCAATCAGAACTCAATGGCGTACCCATCACGATGATTAAAGCAAGTGGTGCTCAAGCGGTTATTGCACAACCCAACGCTGACGGCAGTACAGGCTTTTTCACTTTATCTACTGTGGGCGTAACGGGTGCTGATGGTAAGCAAGCGACTTTAAATAGTTTGATTGAGTCTTATGCTACCGCTGTCAATGATCCAGCAAATGCAACTGCTGAGCAAAAAGCTTTGTTATCTCAAGGTTTATATACAGGCGTTTCAGGCAACGTAGCGAGTGCTGTTAGTGACTCTCTTAAAGCCGCCGCAACCGCTACAGTAGGTCTTCCTGTCAACGTAGCGGCAGGTGGTGCACCTACTGATAATACTGACCCTGCCGCCATAGTAAGAGCGAATTTGTTACAACAAGTGTTAGCAAATGGCGCGGCAACTTTAACTGTGCCATCAAATGGTCTGACCACAACAGCTTTGCCTGATTTACAAGCAATTACCAGTTCATCTGTTGTTCAGAAAAAAGCCGCTGATGTGGCACTGAGTGCCGCCGAAGAAGTTGCAACTACGCTAGCTAATGACCCTACTTTGGCAGATGCAGTCAATGCAGCGGTAGCTACAGCGCAAAGCAACCAAGCTACAGCTGAATTGACTTATCTAAATGATGATACTGTAACAAAATCAGCCGAAGAAATTGCCGCTGGCGTAAAAACCGTTTATGACAATGGTTTATCAGTATTAAACAGCACCACCGCAAGCTTGTCAGACAAAGAAAAATCTAAATTGGCTTTAGATGATTTAATCAGCAAATTTGGTTCAAATTTGACTGCTGATCAAACTGCTGCTATTCAAGCGGCTGAAGTTGTTTTAGCTAACGATCAAACTATAGCGGCTCAATTGGCTATTTTGAACGGTACAGCCACTGGAGATAAAGCGACGGCACTGAAAACTTTACAAGCTTTATTAAGTGACACATCGCTAAAACCATATCAAATAGCAGAAATCAAGACAGATTTAGCCACTTATGGTGTTGATGCCGCCGTGACCACTGCCTTAAATACATTGACTAGTAGTACCGCAACTGCTGCACAAAAAACAGCTGCATTGAAAACTTTGGAAAGTGCTTATGATACAGCAAAGAAAAACTTAACTTCTGCTGACGAGTTGACGAAAATCAAAGCACAAGCAAACTTAAATGCGATTGCTGGAAAAATTGCTAGTGCTGAATTAAGCAATGCCAACAGCGCGCTTTCTGCGGCAACGCATAGACTTGCTAACACCACAACAGCGGGTCAAATTATTTCTGGTCGTCAAGCCTTGCATAATGCAGAAGGTTCTGCTGCTAAATCTACTAAATACAAAGATTTAAGTGTTGCCAATACCGCATCTGCTGGAACAACTGCTTTAAGTGCCGCGCAAGTACAAGCACAAGCACAAACTGCTTTGGCAAATACTGGCACGGCTGAATATTGGGCGCGTAACACCTCAGCTAACGGTATTGCAGGTAACCCTTCTAGTATGTTGAACATGACCGCTGACCACATGTTCAGTCAAGGTGCTGATATCAACAACTTAAGCACTATTGCCTCAGGTACAACGGCGGGTGGCGTACAGCATTCTATTAACGCAGGTTTGCAGTACAACTACTACAACCTAGCAGGTACTAATGTTAATACTGTCAGCTTACCGCTGTCTTACACCACACAGATTAACAGCAAAAGCCAAGTTATTTTGTCAGTACCCCTGTCTTATATTAGCCAAAACAAAAACGACACTTATCAAGTGGGCGCAGGCGTTGCCTTTAAATATAATGCAACTGACCGTTGGAGCTTAACACCTGCATTTAGCTACTCTTACAGAACCGCAGACACTACCGATTACAGCGATTATTATGCTAAACGCGCATTAGGCGATGGCGTATCAGTTATGGGTGGTGGTTTAACTAGCAAATATGATTGGGATTATAATGACATTAAAATCTCAATGACCAATATGGGCGGTTATTTTGCGGTAGCCGATGGTTTTGGCGCGACAAGCCCCTTGGCATTGGGTTATAGCAATGATTTAGGTAACTTTGTCTTGAAAAATGGTGTTAGCGTAGGTAAAAGCCTCAATGGTTTTGGCGTAACCACTTACTTAAACGATGCTGAATACTTTGGTTCTACTGTATTCTTTGACCAATACAATGAATTCGGTTTTGCTTTAAAACCTGAAAACATGGGCGCATTGAATGCCTTTAGTGTCAACGCTAACTACTTGTTTAGCTTCAAAGGCGGCAAACGTGGCGATCTTGACGGTTTCAAGTTAAACCTCAACTACAAGTTCTAATGATGACGGTGTGTTAAATGCAGTAACTTGATTTAATTCACCGTTGTCATCACTTATAAAAAACCGCCTTTGATTATTCACTGGCGGTTTTTTTGTAACTATAACCTAGCTAAGGTTAATATTTGTAGTATAGTATTTTGGTTTTATGTAGCGATAAATAAACTCACAGTAATAAGCAATCAAAAACACTATTTATTTCTATAAAAAAGTTTGCACTACTACTTTATATTTTAATGCGCTATTAGGTAGTGCATCAAAAAAGTAGGTTAGTTAATATTAAACCTTTCGGAGTTCAAACCTAGGTTTGAACTCCAGCTAAAATGGCATTTTGTTAAAACCTACTCTTTTGAAGCACTACCCGCTATTATTAATAACTTTTCTAGTAAAATTAAATAAAAATAGTTTATATAAAACCCATTTGATAATACACAGCCCTTGTTAATTATTTAACAATTCTCTTTCCTTTTAAACTTACGCTTAACTATTATGATGCTCCAAGATATAAGAACACTTGCTATGTTAGATTGGTTAGAAAACGATTTATTACTAATCATTAACCGTTGTGAACGCATCAGTGGTGACGCTAGTTTTCGTCGCTATTTTAGAATTAATACCCCTGAAGGAGATTTTATG
This sequence comes from Methylococcaceae bacterium, assembly GCA_049296695.1. Lineage (GTDB taxonomy): Bacteria > Pseudomonadota > Gammaproteobacteria > Methylococcales > Methylomonadaceae > UBA10906. Next base: position 8,261 of record JBAQSX010000024.1, read on the forward strand.
GTGATGGACGCGCCACCTGAAAAAGAAAATCTTGAGGCGTTTATTCGTATTGCTGAATTATTAACGCATTTCCAAGTACATGTCCCTGCCATTTATAAAAAGAATCTAGTCGATGGTTTTTTATTATTAGAAGATTTTGGCTCAGAACACTTTTTTGATTCGCTCACCAGTGAAAATGCCGATAATCGTTATCAATATGCGTTTGATAGTTTATTCACCTTGCAAAGTAAAGCCTCGTTACATAATCTTGAGTTACCCAGTTATAACAAAGAATTATTGCAACGTGAATTAGTTATTTTTGATGAATGGTTTTTACAAAACCTATTAGATATTGAAATTCCACAAGCGATGTGGCAAAAAACCTGTCAGTTATTAGTCAACTCCGCTTTAGAACAACCCACTATTTGCGTACACCGCGATTACCATTCGCGTAATTTAATGATACTCAATCATGATTCTCCCGGAATTATTGATTTTCAAGACGCTGTAATAGGCCCTATTACTTATGATTTAGTTTCATTATTGCGTGACTGTTATATTGCTTGGCCTGAAGAACAAGTAAATCGTTGGCTTGAGTTATATTATCAACGCTTGCTAGAAGCTAAATTAGTCGATTGCAGTTTAGCGCAATTCAAACGCTGGTTTGATTTAATGGGAATGCAGCGGCATTTAAAAGCAATCGGTATTTTTTCACGGCTTTATTTGCGTGATGATCGTGATGGTTATTTAACAAACATTCCACGCACCCTCGATTACGTTACCACGGTGGCGGAAAATTACCCCGAACTCGCGGAATTTAATACTTTTATTACTGAAATCGTATTACCCAGATACAGTGATTTTATGGTTAGCTATACGGACGCTGAATGAAAGCGATGATTCTAGCGGCAGGACGTGGCGAACGGATGCGTCCTTTAACCGATCATACCCCTAAACCTTTATTGTTAGTGGCAGGTGAGCCTATTATTGTGCATACCATTCGACAACTGGTCAGCGCGGGTTTTACTGAATTAGTGATTAATCACGCGCATTTAGGTGCGCAAATTGAGCAGTATTTAGGTGATGGTAGCCAATATGGCGCACGGATTGTTTATTCAGCAGAAGGTGAGCAAGGTTTGGAAACCGCAGGTGGCATTATTAACGCCTTACCTTTATTGGGTGACGAGACGTTTTTAGTAGTCAATGGTGATATTGCCACTGACTTTCCTTTTGCCAGTTTACGCCAACAAAACGTTGATTTAGCCCATTTAGTGCTAGTCAATAACCCTGAGCATCATCCTGAAGGTGATTTTGCTTTACTCAGTAATGGTTTAGTGAGTTGTGCAGGTACAAAAAAATATACCTTTAGTGGTATAGGTCTTTATTCTCCCAAGTTATTTCATCAACATCCCGCAGGTCAATATAAACTCGCGCCTTTATTGCGTGATGCTATGGCAAAACAAGCCGTATCAGGCGAGTATTTTGAGGGTTTTTGGTTGGATATAGGTACGCCTCAACGCTTGGCAGAATTAAATGCTTTGCCACACTAAAACTATTTCGTAGTAGTCGATTTTAACTAAACCTGCCTTTTTAAGGTTATGCTTAAAAAAGCAGTTTTAACCTTCCTTGTTTTTCTCCAAAGCCAGTCCCCGTAATTTGTACCAGACCCTCTATGGCTACAACATCAACATTAAAATCTATTCGCTTAAGCGTGCCAATATCGCTTTTCGGCGCGGCTATACGAAAGTGGATATATATATTGTTTTGGTATTTTAAAGCAATAAAAACCTACGCAATTACAAAGGATTTAAAAGTCGTTAGGGTTTATTTATTAATTCGTAATTACTTCGCTTGTTTTAATCGTTCTATTGTCTGAATCAGGATTTACAGAATTTCAAGATTCACAGGATTTATCCTGTAATCCTATAACCAGAGAAAATACTGATTCAGACACAAGCTAGCTAGTTATATTAATTCAATATATACACGCTTAATTGCTCAGCTTGGGTTATTCTATTGCTTTAATTTCCAGCCCTTAATTTTAAACACGCCCCTATTGCTTAAAGGAAAACTACAATGCCAACGTCTATTGTATTCATCGATGAAAAAGTCAGTGATTATCAAAACCTAATCGCTAGTTTAGGTAATAATATTGAAATTCAACTCTTAAATCCTAATAAAGACGGGCTATTACAAATAGCAAAAGCTTTACAAAACCGTCATGATTTAGACGCTATTCATATCGTATCGCATGGTAGTAGCGGCGGGTTATCGTTGGGTTCAAGTCTTTTAAATAGCAATAATTTAAGTTTTTATAGTAATGCCTTAACCACTATTCGCTCTGCTTTAACTGAAAATGGCGATATTTTGTTATATGGCTGTAATATTGCCCAAGGTGAAACGGGCTTGAACTTTATTAATAATTTAGCGCAATTAACGGCGGCAGATATTGCCGCATCAACTAATTTAACAGGTAATAGCGCCTTAGGCGGGGATTGGCTGTTAGAACAAAGCACGGGAACAATTGAAGCAACTGCGCCTTTTAATTCGGCGATTTTAAGTGATTATTCAGGCGTTCTTAGTGATGATTTTGATAATACTGTCAAGACTAAAGGCGAAATTAGTACCGTCATAACCACTATAACCATAACAGGCACTATTGAAATAGAATCTGATCAGGATTGGTTTAAAGTCAATTTAACAAAGGGAATCACTTATATTATTGATCTTAAAGGTGATACAACTAGTACAACTAGCACAACTAGCTTAAGCGATCCCTATTTTTATGGTATTTATAAAAGTACAGGCAAACCTTTAGATGTGGCGTATCGCAATGATGACAGTAATGGCAGTAGTAATTCTCAAGTCATCTTTACACCCAGTAGCGGTGGTAATTATTATTTAGCGGCAGGAGCATTTGGCACGAACACAGGTGCTTATCAACTTTCAGTATCCATTGCATCCACAGTGAGTGATGATTTTGCGGCAAATACCACTAGCGTCAGTCCAACAACAGGTTCTATTGCGTTGACAGCAGGGTCTGGCTCTGTGACAGGCATAATAGAAACCACAGGTGATGAAGATTGGTTTAAGGTATCGCTGATTGCAGGAACGAAATACGTCATTGATTTAGAAGGTCTCAGTACCAGTAAAGGTACGTTAAGTGACCCGTATTTTTTAGGTATTTATGACAGTACAAGCAAATATTTGGGCTACAGCAACGATGACAGCGGTAGTGGGACTAATGCACAAGTCGCCTTTATGCCCACTAGTTCAGGCGATTATTATCTGGATGCGGCAGCTTTAAGTTCGGTAACAGGCAATTATAAATTGTCTATTACTAGCTTTACTGATAGCTATACCGCCGATAGCACTACAGTAGGCACGTTGATTGTGGGTAATGCTGTTAGCAGTAATATTGATATAAGCTCAGATGAAGATTGGTTTAAAGTTGCTTTAAATGCAGGAACGACTTATCAGATTGATTTAGAAGGGAGCGATAGCAGTAATGGTACGCTTAATAATCCGTATTTTCGTGGTATTTACGATAACGCGGGGGTATTTTTAGGCTTTAGTGATGATGATAGCGGTGTTGGCAATAATGCACAGGTATTATTTACCCCCACTACTGCAGGCAATTATTATCTGAATGCGGGGACAGCCGATGATAAAACGGGTAGTTATCAATTATCAATCATTGCCAGTGATTACCCAGCAGATAACACCACTACAGCCTTAATTGCCACAGTCCCCAGCTCTGCACTGGGTGCGATTGACAAGGCCTATGATAGAGATTGGTTTAAAATCTCTTTAGTGGCAAATGTTGAGTATCTCATTGACCTAGAAGGTTTTGATACAGGTAAAGGTACGCTCAGCAATCCGCTTTTTAATGGTATTACCGATAGCCAAGAATTGTTTTTAAACTATAACAACGATGACAACGGTGTAAATCATAATGCGCAAAAGGTATTTATTCCAACTGCTACGGGGGATTATTATTTAGATGCAGGGGCGATAGGTGATGGCACGGGCAGTTATCGCTTATCGGTGTCTATTATCGATTATGCCGCTGATAGTTCTACTTTGGGAGCAATAGACACCTTACCTGGTTTTGTCAACAACACTATTGGTTTTGCCACCGATCAAGACTGGTTTAAAGTCTCTTTAGTGGCGGGAATTACTTATATTATTGACTTAGAAGGTTCGGCAACTAGTAAAGGCACCTTAAGCAATCCGTATTTTCGCGGTATTTATAATAATACCAGTGTCTTTTTAGGTTATAGCGATAATAACAGCGGCAGCAATAATAATGCCCATGCCACTTTTATACCCACTAGCAGTGGTGATTATTATCTTGCGGCAGGGGCGGGGGGTAACAATACAGGGACTTATCAATTATCGGTCACGCCCAAAGATTTTTATCCTATCGATACCAGCACCACAGGTGTTATTACGCTAACAGCAGGCTCAGGGTCTGTGAGTAGCGCGATTGAAACCAGCGGCGATCAAGATTGGTTTAAAGTCTCTTTAGTGGCAGGAACGAGTTATCGTATTGACCTAGAAGGTGCTAACACAAGTAAAGGCTCACTCACTGATCCGTATTTTCGAGGAATTTACGACAGTTCAAAGAAGTTGTTAGACAACACTTACAATGATGATAATGGGCTAAATTTCAATTCTGAAGTAACTTTCACGCCCACCACCGCTGGCGATTATTATTTTTCAGCGGGCGCGGCGGGAAATAATATCGGCAGTTATCAACTCTCAGTGGCGATTAGCACCGTAACAACCACGTCGGGACTTGTCCATACCAAACACAATCATCATATTTCAAAATTAGTCGATGGGGATGATTATGACCAATACATCAGCACTACCAGCACCACAGGTTTAATTGACTTTACTAAAAGTAATGTAGCCACAGGTACTATTAGTTCTAATCCTAGTAATGATCAGGATTGGTTTAAAGTCTCTTTAGTAGCGGGAACGAGCTATCTTATTAATTTAGAAGGTTCTAGCACCAGCACTGGCACATTAACAGACCCCTATTTTTATGGCATTTACAACAGTGCAGGCGACCCTTTAGGGTTTGCCAACGATAACAATGCAGGCACTTTAAACGCGCAAACCCTGTTTAAACCGAGTATTTCGGGGGATTATTACCTCGCCGCTGGAGCGGTAGACAAAAATACAGGGACTTACCAGCTATCGGTATCTATTAGCAACGATGATTACATTGCAAACAGTAGTAACACTGGCTTAATAGAGGGGGCGGGTTCAAGCAAAGGCACTATCGAAACTGCCTCAGATCAAGATTGGTTTAAAATCGCTTTAACAAAAGGTCAAGCTTATATTATTGATTTAGAAGGCTCACCTAGTAGCAAAGGCTCACTCAGCGATCCGTATTTTCGCGGCATTTATGACAGTAGCAGTCATTTTTTGGGTTATAGCAATGATGATAATGGCGTTAATGCCAATTCCGAAATTACTTTCATCGCGCCAGCAACAGACGATTATTATTTAGCCGCAGGAGCGGTAGGGACTAGTACAGGGACTTATCAACTCTCAGTTTCACTACCTGCAACCGCCAATGATTATGTAGCAACTACCGCAACCAGTGCCGTTATTAGCAGTGTTCCCAATTCAGCGACAGGCATTATTGAAACTCAGTCCGATGAAGATTGGTTTAAAGTTTTTTTAACCAAGGGTGTCAATTATGTGATTGATTTAGAAGGCACGGCAACAGGCAAAGGCTCACTTGCTGATCCGTACTTATATGGCATTTATGATAGTACAGCGACATTGGTAAATAATGGCTCTGATGACGGTGGCGTTGGCACTAATTCACGTCTAGGATTTACACCGACTGTTTCAGGGAATTATTACCTAGACGCTGGGGCTTACGCGTCCAATACAGGCAATTATCAACTTTCAGTATCGCTAGCCGCCGATGATTATGTTGCCAACACCGCAAGCACAGGTGTGATTAGTACCTTAGTCAATACCGTGACAGGCAATATTGAAATCGCCTCAGATAAAGATTGGTTTAAAGCGCATTTAGAACAAGGGACACAGTATCTTATTAGCCTAGAAGCTTCGGCGACCAGCAAAGGCTCACTCGACAACCCGTATTTTGGTGGCATTTACGATAGCGCGGGGCTATCTTTAGGTTATAGCGATGATAACGGTGGTCAAGCGGGTAATGCGCAAATCACTTTTACGCCAAGCACCACAGGCGATTATTACCTTGAGGCGGCGGCAGTGGGCACGCTTAAAGGCACTTATCAACTCTCAGTTGTTGTCAATCACAAACCAATTATTTCCGCACCTATTTCCACGACCACCTCGTCAAGCAATACCTATTACGTTATAGACTTATTAACAGGGGCAAGCGATGCCGACGCTGATAGCTTAAGTATTGTTGCTCTAAACAATGACAATCTGCTTACTAACTCAGGGGCAGAATCTTCTAATTTTATTGAAGGCTGGTCAGTACAAAATGCAGGACAGGGCTGGGCGATGACCAATGAGACCCATAGCGGTAATCGCGCCCTGATTAGTTCTTATGCTTTGGGTACATTGAGTCAAGAGGTTGATTTAATTGCTAAAGGCTACTCAAGTAGTGTTTTAGATAACGCTCCCGCCATTGATGTCAGCACTTTTGTGCGAGGTTTCTCCAGCGGTGGCGGTAATAGTAGCAATTATTACCATGACAACTTTCAATTAACAGTCTCTTTATTAAATATAAATCATCAAGTTATTACTAGTTACACTACTGGAACACAAATAAGCAACGTTGATTGGCTCAAAGTCGCCCATACTTTTATTAATTATGGCTCAGGTGTGCGTTATGTACGTTTCTCAGAAAGTGCTAGAGATGTTGAATACTGGTATGGCAATTACGGCGCGATTTTTGATGATGCCAGTGTTAGCTTGCAAACGATTACGCTACCACTACTAACAAATGGTGATGCTGAAACAGGGGGTTTCAATGGCTGGACAGAGAGCGCGGGTACTTGGGTAATAACCACTCAAGCACATAACGGTGGCGATGCCTTTATCAGTTCTAATACTATGGATAGCTTATCCCAAGATATTGATTTACTTGCCAAAGGCTATTCCAGTGCTTATTTAGACAGCGCACCGAGCATTGATGTGGCTACTTTTGTTAAAGGTTTTGCAGGTGATGCTAGCAATGGCGCGACAGCTGACCCTTATCAAGTGGTGGTGTCTTTATTAAATGCAAACCACCAAGTGATAGTGAGCTATGACACAGGACTGCAAACTAGCAGTGCTGATTGGTTACAAATCGCGCACAGTTTTACCGATTACGGCGCGGGGGTTCGTTATGTGCGTTTTGTAGAAACGGGGCGCGACGCTGAAAATCGCACAGGCAATTATGGGGCTATTTTCGATGATGCCTCAGTCAACATAGCTCTGCCTAATCTACTGGCAAATCCAAATTTTGAGACCAGTAGTCTTATCGATGGTTGGACAGTGACTAATGGCGGCGACGGCTGGGCGATTAGCAACCAAACCCATAATGGCGGTCAAGCTTTTATTAGCTCTTATGATTGGTGTAGCTTATCGCAAGACATTGATTTAGTTTCTAAAGGCTATGCAAGCAACTATTTAGACAGCGCGCCGACTATTGATGTAGGCACTTATGTCAAAGGTTATTCTGGTGATAATGGCTATTGGAATGATAGCGGCTTTAAAGACTACTATCAGGTCATCGTGTCTTTATTGGATGCTAATCGTAATGTTATTAGCACTTACGACACAGGCGTACAGCAAGCCAATGCCAATAAGGATTGGACTCATATCACACATAGTTTTAGCCACTACGGCACGGGGGTACGTTATGTGAGTTTTGTAGAAAGTGGCAAAAGTGTTGAACATCAAGCAGGTAATTATGGAGCGATTTTTGATGATGCCAGTGTGCAACTGCCTTCTAAATTGCCAACAGGAGCTAATTTATCGGGTAGTCTTTTAACACTAAATCCTAGTCTGCTCTCAGGACAAAGCCAAGTGGTGATTCCTTATGGTATTAGCGATGGTAAAACCACCATTAGCCAAACCGCCACCGTTAATCTTTCAGCTTTAGTTAATAGCGCACCACTAATACACGATAATTATATCGTTACTAACCTCAACAGCTACTCTTTTACCAGCAATGATTTTAGCTTTGTTGACACTAATAGTCCTGCTAACAGCCTGTTAAATGTCATTATCACCCGTCTACCTATAAAAGGGACATTAAAGTTAAATAATACAGCGGTCACTGTAGGTCAGATAATCTCGGCAAGTAGTATTAGTAATAACCAACTAATATTTCAAGGGGCTAGTCCTTACGCTGATTTTGGTTTTAAAGTACAAGATAATGGCGGCTGGGCTAATGGCGGTTTTGATACAAGTACCCCTGCTACTAAATATATGGTGACAGGAGCCAATGACCTTTCAGGTGTTAATGACCCACCCATAGCGGTAAACGGCACGATTGCTTTTAGTTATGACAATACGCAGAATTATCACTTTCTTCCTGACGATTTTTATATATTAGATACGGATTCAGTCGTATTAGGTACGGGTGACAACTTATCGTCTATCATCATCGAAAGCTTGCCTACGGGTCAATTGTCGCTCAACGGCGTAGCAGTTAAAGTAAATGACACAATTAATGTAACTAACATGCTAACAGGTGCATTCACCTATAAACCGTTCTCAAATTCTTCCTTGAGTGATAGTTTTACTTTCAAAGTAGTAGATGACGGTGGCACATTGAATGGTGGTGTTGATACCAGTAACAATATCGCAACTGAAAGCATTTCCATAGACCCTGTACCATCTGCAACCCCCTTAACTTCCACAACCTCTCAGGGCTTGGCAAGCTATAATCTGAATTTATTACAAAATACGTCTGACTCCGCACCGAATTTAATTGTTAATTCAGGCTTTGAAAATAACACCACTGCTAATTGGACAGTCACTAATGCGGGTTCTGGTTGGGCAATAAGTAGCAATGCTCATAGCAGTACTCATGCTGTTATTAGCTCTTATGCTTTGGGTAGCCTATCTCAAGACATTGATTTAGTGGCTAATGGTTATTCAAGCAACACGTTAAATAACGCACCTATTATTAATACAAGCGTTTATGTAAAAGGTTATTCAAGCGATGGCGCGGCGAGTCGCTATGCTGATAAATATGAAATGATAGTCTCTTTATTAGATGCTAATCATCAACTTATCAGCACTTACGACACGGGTCTACAGACTGCAAATAGCAGTTGGCTTCAAGTCGCACACAGTTTTAGTAATTATGGCGCGGGCGTGCGTTATGTGCGTTTAGTGCTTAAAGGTCAAGATGTAGAACATTGGGCGGGTAATTATGGGGCTATCTTTGATGATGCCTCTGTTTCAGTACAGTCACTCAGTGTCAATACCAATTTATTAACCGACCCAGGTGCGGAAAATAATACCATAGGCTGGACAGTCGCTAATGCCGCTCAGGGCTGGTCATGTAATGGTGAGGCACATAGCGGTAATCATGCTTTTTCCAGTTCTTATCTTAAAGAGACGCTCTCACAAACTATCGATTTAGTTGCTAAAGGTTATGCTAGCAGTGTCCTAGATACTGCACCAACTATTGATGTGGGTACGTTTGTTAAAGGTTATGCAGCTGATAATAGTGTTCCCAGCCGTTATAACGATAACTATCAAATAGTAGTGTCTTTATTAAATGCCAATAAGCAAACTATCATTACTTACGATACAGGTCTACAAACCACCAGTAGTATTTGGCAAGAAGTTAAACATAGCTTTAGCAATTATGGCGCAGGAGTGCGTTATATTACGTTCTCGCAAAGTGGTGACGATATTGAAAATTGGATAGGTCATTATGGCACTATATTTGATGATGCTTATGTCAAAATAGATTCATTACCTACGGGGGTTAGTTTAACAAACAACACTTTGACCTTTAATCCTAGTGATCCTGCTTATACTAGTCTGAAAAGTGGCGATACACAGACTATAACTGTTCCTTATACCATCAGCGATGACAGGGCAACAGTTTCACAAACAGCAACCATTACCATCAATGGTATCAATGATGCACCTAAAGGCGCGGATAATAATGCTGTCTCAACATTAGAAAACACGGCTTATACCTTTAATAGTGCCGATTTTAATTTTAGTGATGTTGATGGTAATACTTTAAGCAACATTGTTTTGACCAATTTGCCCTTAGTATTATCGGGCAGTTTGCAACTCAACGGCATACCGCTCACTGCGCCGCAAAGTATCAGCAAAATCCAACTGGATAACGGCGCATTAACATTCATGCCCGTTGTGAATGCTAGCGGTACTAATTACGCGAGTTTTGGCTTTAAAGTTCAAG
>JBAQSX010000025.1:0-57620 GCA_049296695.1 Methylococcaceae bacterium
ACCTTTTAGTCATTTACATAAAACCTAAAAATAAACGATTAATTGATACCCCTTGAAGGGCATTATCAACGGCTTTACGATTAAATTGTGGTGCGAGCAAACTAATAAAATCGTAAGTATATCCTCGTAAATAAGCATCACGGCGCAAACCTAAATAAGTGGTACTAGGCGCGAATAAATGACTGGCATCGAGCATAGCTAAATTATTATCACGCTCAGCATGGTAGGCGATATTGGCAAGTAAGCCAATACCTAAACCTAATTGTACATAAGTTTTAATCACATCAGAATCAATAGCGGTTAATACTACATTAGGTTCTAAACCTGCTTGAGAAAATACCCGATTAACTAATGAACCACCTGTAAAAGTAAAATCATAAGTAATTAAAGGATAACGGGCGATTTTTTCTAATGTTAAAGGCGGGTCTTTTAATAAAGGATGATTGGGCGGTGTAATAACACAACGATTCCATTGATAACAAGGCAAACATAATAAAGCATCATAATCGCTAATTACTTCAGTGGCGATACCTATATCAGCATCACCATTAACAACTTGTTGCGCCACTTGCGTGGGATTACCTTGATGAATATGTAATTTCACTTCAGGATAACGCAACATAAAAGTATTTACCGCATCAGGCAGGCGATAACGTGCTTGGGTATGGGTAGTGGCAATTGTGAGCGAGCCTGCTGATTGTTGGCTAAATTCATCACCCACGCGCTTTATATTATCAACTTCACGCAAAGCGCGTTCGGCTAAATTAATAATAAGTTTTCCCGGCTCAGTGACACTGACTAAACGTTTACCATGTCGTTGAAAAATAGGTAAATTCAATTCTTCTTCTAATAATTGAATTTGCTTACTAATACCCGATTGTGAGGTGTGTAATACCTCAGCGGCTTGGGAAATATTTAATTGTTGGCGGACTACTTCACGCAAATAACGTAATTGTTGTAGGTTCATAATTAAAAAACTACCTACTGCTTTAATTTAACAAAAGGTCATTATAAGCTTTTTAAACGGGTTTTCATATTCGCGTAGTTATTAAAAATATTGCGTGTAGGGGCGAATTCATTCGCCTAGTGCAAAAGCGAATGAATTCGCCCCGACTTCATTTAATATAATATTTAAAATCAAAAACCTAGTTGTAATAAATATATAAAATTGACAGCACGAATAAAAATACCAACCAAGCGGCGGCAAATAAAACCGACTTATTTCGCGCTAAAGCAATCGCATAAGTGGCTTTTAATAAATTATTACTGCCACTGGCTAAAATCACCGCTGAAACAATAGCGGTATTTTCTACGGCAAACTTACCGCTGAGTAATGCCAAAATAAACGGGTCAATATCGGTAAAACCTACTACTACCGCTAAAAAATTTAAACCATGACTACCGAATTGACTGGTAATGTATTGAGTAATAAAAGTGAATATTACAAATAATAAAGCAAAGGCAATCGCGGTCGATAATTCTAAAGGATGTTTAACACTGGCGGCTTGATGCAAATCAGTTGAATGATTTCTAACGGTTAATAAGCCAACAATTACCAATAGTGATACTATAATAATACTGACAAAAGGTAATAATAATAATAAGCCCGCAGATTTATCAAACAAAAAGATAATTACTAATAAACGCAAATACATCATAGTAGTTGCCATGATTAATGCCGATGAAATTTGTCGACCTTGCTCAGGGCTATCATAAGCTCTTCTACTAATAACGACCGTTGCCGCTGTACTTGAATATAAGCCTGCCAATAAGCCTGTAATCATTAAACTACGATTTTTAAAAAAGTAGCTATTCACTAAATAACTCAAATACGAAAAGCCTGAAACAATAATCACCGCAAGCCAAACTTTATAGTAAGTGACAGGTAATAAGGGCGCGATGGCTTCGTCGGGTAATAAGGGTAAAATTACCCCTGACATAATTAAGAATTTTGCCAAGGTGACAATTTCTTCATTTGCCAGTTGCTCAGAAATTCGATGTATTAAAGGTTTTTCATTGAGGATTAAAATTAATAACACTACAAAAGCCACTAAAAACCAAGTGGGGAAATTACTGGCAATAGGGCCTATGGTGTAAATTAATAGGGCTAATAAATTACCAAATAATGAAAAATGCGCTGTGGCAGTTAATCGCCAATAAAATAATAGCAATAAAAATCCTAGTAATAATAATCCTACCGCATATAAAACATGAGTATTATCCAACGCGTTTAAAACAAAACCTAATACACCAATTAAGGTAAAAGTGCGAGTACTGCCAAAATGCGGCTTATTATTATTTTTTTCATTATCGGTTTCTTTGGCAAGATGTAAATAACGGCGAAATTCTAAACCCACCACAAAAGAAAAGGCAATGGTTAAAATAAATTGTACTAATAAGGGTGGAATCGCACTATAGAAAGTCATTGATGATTGCCATTTGGTGGAGCGCAAGCTTTGCTTGCAACTCAATAAAACATAAAACTATCAGGCAAAACCTGAACTCCAAAAATAGGTAGTGCTTCAAAAGAGTAGGTTTTAATAAAACGCGCTTTTAGTTGGAGTTCAAACCTAGGTTTGAACTCCGATTGTTTGATATTCACTAGCCTACTTTTTTGATGCACCACCCAAAATACGCTATAAAAAAAGGCAGGGTTTTTAAACCTGCCTTTATAATTACTTCAATATATTAATTAATTGAGCCATTGCTCACGCAAGGTATTTCTATTTAATGCCAGCCATTGCAAAGCAATAATAGGAATCGCTGATTCAATAGTATTATCTTCAACCATGGCATAAGCTTCATTAAAGGGTACGGCTTTAACTAATATATCTTCGTCTTCATGATCTAAACCATGTACGCCGCCCACTTGATGACTATCGACTTTACCGCAAAATAAAGTAATTTTCTCTGATGTGCCACCGGGTGAGGTATAAAACTCGTTAATAACCATTAATTCTTCAATCGTACAGCCCGCTTCTTCTAATGATTCTCGATAAGCAACTGATTCAGCAGTTTCGCCTTCTTCAATTGCGCCAGCGACAATTTCAACTAGCCAAGCCTTTTCAGAATCAGAACTATTAATTGCCCCTGCTCGAAATTGTTCAATTAAAATCACCGTATCGGCATTGGGATCGTATAATAAAACGGCAATACAACTGCCGCGTTCAAATACTTCGCGACTAATTTCATTGCTCCAGCCGCCTTCATATAAAGTATGTTTTAGCCAGTATTTATGGACACGAAAAAAACCTTGAAAAGGGGTTTCTTTTTTAACCACAGTAAATTGCTTGCTCATAATAGTAATAGGTAATGACAGAAAGAATTTGTTTTAATGTGTAGCGGGTTTATATTCGACTTTATAAATAACATCTAAGGTATCGTCACTAATTAAGATACTGCCATTTTGTAATTGCAATATATCGACAGGTCTGCCTAAAATATCGCCGTTTTGAGTGAGCCAACCACTAATAAAATCTTGTTCAGAAATGACTTGTGTGCCATTAAATTTTAATAATACCACACGATAACCTTGGGGCTGGGTTCTATTCCAAGAACCGTGTTGGGCGACGAATAATTGTTTTTGATAATCACTAGGAAATTGTGAGCCTGTATAAAAACGCATTCCTAATGGTGCGATATGGGCTTTAAATTGCCAAGCGGGACTTTTAAATTCTGCGCATTTATGATTACCCGCTAATTCAGGGTCGGCAATTTCGCCGCCATGACAATAAGGATAACCAAAATGTTCACCTTTTTGTGACCAGTAATTTAATTCATCAGGTGGCATATCATCACCTAATAAATCACGTCCATTATCAGTAAAAAATAAAGCATTGCTATCAGGTTGCCAATCAAAACCGACAGTATTACGAATCCCGCTAGCTAATATTTCTAAATCACTGCCATCGGGATTTAAGCGTACTAATGACGTATAAATGTCTGACTTTGACTCACAAATATTACAAGGCGCACCGATGGCAGTATATAATTTACCGTCTGAGCCAAAACGCAGATATTTCCAACCGTGGTGCTTGTCACTGGGGAATTTATCATAAATCACCACAGGTTTTTGAGTATAACCCAATTTTTCAAGGACATTATCAAAGCGCAAAATACGATTAACCGCCGCCACATAGAGCGCGCCGTTTTTGTAAGCCACGCCATTGGGCATATATAGGCTGTCGGCAATCACATAACGTTTTTCAGCAATGCCATCGCCATCTTTATCTTGCAGCGCATAAACCTTGCCTTCACGACCACTACCAACAAAAACCGTGCCATCCTCAGCTAAGGCTAAACTCCGCGCATTGGCTACATTGGCGGCATAAATGGAAATCTCAAAACCCGCTGGTAGCTTTAATTGTTGCAACACTGTTTGCGGGGTGTTCAAACGCGCAACACTAATAGGCGTGTTTAGTAACAGCAACGCTAATAAACTCATTTTGATAGCATTCATGATAGAACCTTAAAGTGAGATAAATAATCCGCTTATAATACCACTACAAAAAAGTTTGTATTAATTTATTGCTAATTGCCATTGGTAACAAAAATGTCAATAATTGCGTGTTTAAATTTTTTAACAACTTTAGAGTTAATTTGTTAAACTTAAGGTGCAATTCAAAGGATGGCACGATGTTATTGTAAAAATTCAAACGATAACAATAGTTCTTTGAATAACTCATGATTTGAAGTAGTAAAATAATCCGAGGTTTGTCGGCTACTAGTTCTGTAAAATGAGTGGTGTACTAATGCCCTTTCACAAAAAACAGCAGGGAAAAACCTGCCTTTTTAACAATTGAGAAATCCATGTCCCTTGAGGACATTGATTCATTGCTGATAATCATTACTTCAATACCAAGACCCAAGGAGACTCTTTATGAGCATTTTCGATAAAATGAATGAATCCAATGATAAATTAAAATTATCAGTATTCAATATGCGTATTAACGATTTAGTCAATGAATTAACTTATTTTGATACCAGTGGTTTAGATAGCGATTTGCAAGATGATTTTATTAGTCTAAAAGAAGAACTCACTCGTGTGCATGAGGCTATTTTAAATAAAATCGGCAGTAGTAATTGGAATTAGCTAATAGTTAAAGAAAGTAAGCCGCCCCAGTTAGTTACACAAACGAGCAATAACAAAAATGCTGGGGCGTTTAATTATTGCTCACCCTATTGATAAAACAATAGATTCAATATTGCAATAATTTATTAGTTTTATCGTGTGTTAATTTTTATTAGGAACATTACAATGAATAAACCCTTATCGAATTTAGTCCCTACGTTAGGTTTAACGGTACTTGCCACATTATTTTCAAATGCGTCATTAGCGGCGGCAATACCTGTGAGTAGTTGTGGAGAAACCTTATCAGTTGCCTCAGGCGTTTATGATTTAGCCAATGATTTAACTACCTGCCCTAGTACAGCGATTACCATTACTGCCAAAAAAATCCGTTTTAATTTAAACGGACATACTATCAGTGGTAGCAATACAGGCGTAGGTATTGATGTACAAAATATTAATGGCGTAAGTATTGTTAATGGTAGCGTAACTGGTTTTGTTACAGGGATTAATGTAAATAATACCATTAATACCCGAATTAGCAGTGTTAATGTCAGTAATAACAGCACCTATGGTATTTACTTAAATGCCTCTTCGCGCAATATTATCAGTGGTAATACTATTTCTGGCAATGGTGCCAAAGGTTTGTATTTACTCAATAGCCATTACAATAATCTCATGGGTAATAACAGTTCTGGCAATGGTGTTGGTTTAATCGTTGGTGGTGTGTTAGCCTATGATGACGGTATTAATTTAAATACCAGTAATAATAACACCATCACTGGCAATATCATTTCTAATAACAAAGAAGACGGTCTTGAATTAAAAGACAGTAATAATAATTTTGTTTACAGCAATACTGCTAATGATAATAACCGTGATGGTATTTATTTGCGTACTAAAGTAGCGGGAGCCACTACCACTAATAATACAGTCCGCTATAACAACGCCTTACATAATGGCGGCAGTGGTATTGTGGTATTAGCAGGCGCGACAGGTAATCGTTTAAACAGCAATATCTCGCTCAATAATAATGCTATTCCTTCTATAGACCCCGCTGTGACTTATGCGGATATGTCTGAATTAAATGCAAAAATTGCAGATAGTTGCGCTAACACATGGATTACTAATACTTTCGACAGCACTTTTGATTCTAGTGTAGACTGTATTAAATAATGTTTAAAAGATCAGCCTATTATTAGGTTTGATTTAATTGTCAGAATCAGGATTTTCAAGATTAAAGGATTACAAGATATAGTTAGGACAGGCTCTGCCTGCAAGTGCCAAGCAAAGCTTGCACTCCTGCTGATTAAAATATTTTGTTAATTCTAAAATTCTATAAATTCTGATTCTGATGCTGACACAAGTAATCATTAACTAAGCCTTAAGTAGTTATCATAAATTTTAAAATTAATTATCCACAACACTTAAAAAATAATATGACCACGCAACCGAGTAAAACTTTAGAAACCTTTGCCAATCCTCAACCTGAGCGCGATTATACTATTCGTATTACCGTGCCTGAATTTACTTGTTTATGTCCAAAAACAGGACAACCTGATTTTGCTACTATTTATCTTGAATATATTCCAGCGCAATTATGCGTAGAATTAAAAGCCTTAAAACTCTATATCTGGTCATTTCGTGATACAGGTGCATTTCATGAAGCGGTTACTAATGAAATGTTAAATGATTTAGTAGCCGCCGTTGAACCACACTTTATGCGCTTGCGTGCTGAATTTAATGTGCGTGGCGGCATATATACCACCGTAATAGCTGAGCATCGCAATCCTAATTGGCAAGCCCCCGCTGTTGTTACTTTGCCTTAAGAGTTGTGTATGTCATTTATAAATGCTTTTAAAGTATTACCGCAATATATTCTGCCCCAACACAGTTTATCCGTTTTAATGAGTAAACTGACCCATTCTAAGAACAAAACTTTAAAAAATATTTTAATTCAGCAAATTATTAAGCTTTATGGCGTTAATATGAGCGAATCTTTGCAACAAAATATTAATGCCTTTGCCAGTTTTAATGAATTTTTTACCCGTGAATTAAAACCTGATGCGCGTCCTTTAGCGACTGAAACTAATGCCATTGTCAGTCCTGCCGATGGTGTAGTCAGTCAAGCAGGTAATATTGTGGCGGGTGATATTTTTCAAGCGAAAGGTAAAAGTTTTTCAGCTGTTGATTTATTAGGCGGTAATAGCCAACGCGCAGAGCCTTTTAATAATGGACTATTTACTACTATTTATTTATCGCCTAAAGATTATCATCGTCTGCACATGCCCATTACTGGCACTTTAATTGAAATGGTACATATTCCGGGGCAATTATTTAGTGTTAATGGCGCGACAACTGAGGGCGTACCGCGTTTATTTGCGCGTAATGAGCGGGTAGTGGCGATATTTGAAACTGAAGTAGGTAAAATGGCTTTAGTATTAGTCGGAGCGATTTTTGTATCGAGTATTGAAACCGTTTGGCATGGTGTGGTGACACCACCCACTATTCAATCAGTGCGTGAATGGCATTATCAAACTAATGCCCCCGTATTAGAAAAAGCGCAAGAAATGGGTCGATTTAATATGGGTTCGACTATTATTGTTTTATTTGAAAATAATAAAGTCGCTTGGGATAGTGAATTAATAGCAGGGAAAGCGGTTAAATTAAAAGCGCGTATCGGTAATATGCTTTAATTATTATTTATTAGCTATTAAAAAACCTGCTAGATTTTTAAAATCTGGCAGGTTTTTTTATGGCTATTTTTTAATAGACGCTATTAACTAGCAGGAGTGCAAACCTAGGTTTGCATTCCATTATTCATTATCATCATGACTTATTGACACAATAACTCTAATAAATAACACAACGAGGTTCTTATTAGTTATCTTTCTAATAATCGCGGCATTAACTGCACTAAATTACAAGGGCGAGTGCGATAATCCAATTGCTCGTGAATTAATAAATCCCAAGCAGTGCGACAAGCACTAGCAGAACCGGGTAGGCAAAAAATATAAGTGCCATTGGCTACCCCTGCAATCGCTCTCGATTGAATCGTTGACGTTTTAATATCTTGATAGGAGAGCATTCTAAAGGTTTCACCAAAACCGTCTAATACTTTATCTAATAACGGTAATACTGCCTCAGGTGTTCCGTCACGTCCTGTCACCCCAGTGCCACCTGTGGTAATAATCACATTAACGGCACTATTGACTATCCATAATGATAATTCAGCGCGAATTTGATAAATATTATCGTGGACTATTTTTTTACTAAAAACAGAATGTCCAGCATTAATAACGCGCTCGCGTAATATCTGTCCAGATATATCATCAACTGAGCTACGCGTATCTGAAACAGTTAATAAAGCAATATTGAGCGGAATAAAATTTCTTTCAGTAGTCATGATAGTGTCAAAATAAATAAAGTAGTCGTTAATTAAAATAATGCTAGTGAAAAACTGTGAATGCTAATAAATAATCATGATTATGTAGAGACGTTGCACTGCAACGTCTTTGCACTGCAACGTCTCTGCAAAAAAACGCTTGAAACTCACTCAATCTTTTCCATTACCAAAATTATGATAAGCCAAACGACTCAGCCAATCATTTTTTGCTAAACTGGCTTTATCACTCACTAATAAACTCAAAGACAATATCACTAAACACAACAGCCATGTGACTAATTGCAAATTGCAAAAGGTATAAAAAGTTGCCATGCCAAGGCGGGTTATTAAATCAGGATACGCCAAAATAAAATCGCCACTAAAGATAAAGCCTCGAATTTCACCAATAATTACACCAATAATTAATACTGCCAAAAAATAGCCTAATACTCTATTTTGAGCCGCATAATGATTTTCATAACCAAGCAAGCGATTTAATTCGATATTTTTTAATGTCCACCGCTGTTGCACAAAGCAAGTAATTACTAATAAACCCAATAAACCGACAACAGCAATACAACAAGGTACTATTGGAAAACTAATATAACGTCCGTAAAAAGTTAATAAATAACTTTGATAAAACGCATAGCAGGCAAATACGATAATTAAACTGTAAGCGTTTTGATTTAAATTATGACTTTGCATTTTAGCAAGGCAAGCGGGTAGTTTTAAGTCACGCTCAGTTAATAGTTCTAAACTACGGCGCAATACTAAAGCTTCTAATAAAGCACTTAATAGCACAATTAATAAGGTCACTTGACGTTGCCAATCTCTATAACTGGTATACCATAAAAATTCATATTGATTAACCAGTAAGGTGCTTAATACTTGTGCAAAAACTAAAAATATCGTCATTCTAACTAGGCTTAACTCTTTTAATACTTGCCAACTTAATGCGGTAATTAATAAAACTAAACCCAGCGATATACTCAAATTTTTAAACCATTGTGGATGTTCATAAACTTTACCTGTTAATGGAAATACTTCTTTTCTATCTTTAGAAAATAAACCCCAATTCGCACCGACCACGCCTTCTAATTCACTTTTCCAAGGTTGATTTAATGCCTCAACAATATTGACATCAAAACCATTTCTTTTTGCCACATCTAATAAACTACGCACCACGCTGGCTTCATTGACTATTGTCGGAACAGCCCAACCGCGTTGTCGCCCCATACTCGGCCAACCTGTTTCACCAATTAAAATCGGTTTATTAACCCCCAAAGACTCCATTTCTTTTTTTACTAATTTAAAAATACGTTCAATATGCGCAGGGGCTTCTTGGGCGTGAATGGGTTCGTCTTCCCAATACGGTAAAATATGAATAGTAATATAATCCACTTCTTTAATTAATTGTGGATGTTTCATATAAATTGACCACACATCGGCATAAGACACGGGTTGTTTGATTTTTTGTTTTACTTGATGAATATAATCAATTAATTTGTCGGCTGTTATTTCACCACGCATTAAGGCTTCATTACCGACAATGACGCGTTTAACCACATCGGGATAATTATTCGCGGCTTTTATTAAGGCGTTTATTTCTTTTTCATTAATAATAGTATCATCACTAATCCACGCGCCTTGAATCATGGTGAGTCCGTATTTTTGTGCTAAAGGCGGAATGGCAGGCATTGTGCCTTCATAACTGGCATAAGTGCGAATAGTGTGGGTTTTATCTGCCATTAATTGCAAATCTTCTGAAACCTCGGCAACACTTGGAAAAATACCATCAAATGGCCCTTGGTTTTCTCGATAAGGCGCGAACGATAAGCTATTTAATTTCCCTTCGGGAACATCAATGCCTGCCTCTTGGGGCAGATTACTCAGCCAGCCAAAAATTGCCTGACAGAATAGTAAAATAACGAAAATAATAATTCTCATAGACACCTAATGGAATGTTTAAAATTAAAAAGGAGCGTAAAATAACGCTGATAAAATATTGTATTTTTTGTAGGGGCAAATCCTATTTGCCCTTAATAACGAACTGTTGCATAAGGGCAATAAATTTACTCCTACAACTGCCAATAACTAATCGAATATTATGCCAAATAATCTTAATATAAAACCTAATAACAAAATACTAAAGCCACTGATTTCTGCAACAGTTAATATATTTAAAATCATATAGTCTTTTTCTTTATTAGGGCTGTCACGCAAACTATTATTACTGTCGGTGCTTAATCCTAATTGAATATAATGAATAATGGCTAAAGCAAAAAACACTATTAATAACAATACAGCAATGGTATTTAACCAATTAGGTAAAACACTCAAAGCGGCAAATACGGCGATTAATTGTGCGGAAA
This sequence comes from Methylococcaceae bacterium, assembly GCA_049296695.1. Classification (GTDB taxonomy): domain Bacteria; phylum Pseudomonadota; class Gammaproteobacteria; order Methylococcales; family Methylomonadaceae; genus UBA10906. Next base: position 10,826 of record JBAQSX010000025.1, read on the forward strand.
AGGCATACATTAAAGCGGCTCTATGCACAGTATTGACATAAAATGGAGCTTGCGCTTGTGGATGGGCGCGAATACAACGATATTTCCACAGACCTGTCAATAAGCCTGTCATAAAAAAAATTCCCGATGCTAATAATGCGATGCAAACCGCACTGCTCAATATTATTGTCATGTTAAACTCCATAAGGTTAAAAACGGTTGCTTTTAAAGAGTAATTAAAGCGTTTATAAAATATATTAGCTGCTGTTTTGCGATACTTGCCGATAACACGCTTAAAAAACCATCCTTAGTATTTTTCAGGTATTGTGGTAAATTATTTTAATCGTTTTGCCGCATAATCATTAAGGAAAAAAAATGCGTAACATTTGTTTATTTAAATCCGCCGAGCATTCCTTTGTATTGTTAAATGAAAGTGAGCTGGGGGAAGAAGAAGGCATTCGTTCTAATCAATATCTTATCGCACATCAAGGCATGGGGGTGTTACTCGATCCGGGTGGTTTTGGGGTTATGCCTAGCGTGTTGACTGAAATGATGGCTTATCTGCAACCCAGCGCGCTTAAAGCCATTATGTTATCGCATCAAGACCCTGATATTGTTGGCAGTTTAAGCACTTGGTTAGAAATGACCACCGCACCTGTGTATGTTTCAAAAATATGGCTACGCTTTTTACCCCATTATGGTATTTATGACATGAGTCGCTTTATTGGTGTACCTGATACGGGCATGTCTTGCCAAATAGCACCTGATTTTAACTTGCAATTAATTCCTGCGCATTTTTTACATTCCGAAGGGCAAATCAATGTGTACGATCCTATCGCTAAAATATTATTTACAGGTGATATTGGCGCGGCAATGATGCCTGAGAATAGAAGCTATGAATTTGTCGATGATTTTGCCGCGCACTTGCCCTATATTGAAGGCTTTCATCGCCGTTTTATGAATTCCAATAAAGCGGCGCGCTGTTGGGTTGAAACCATTGCTGATTTAGAAATAAACATGCTCGCGCCCCAACATGGGCCTATTTATCGCGGCAAAGCCGTCACTGATTTTATCGATTGGTTTGCTCAGTTGCGCTGTGGCATTGATTTAATGACTAAAGGCGGTCATTTTGAACAGGAATCTTTGCTATGAATGCCGATATTGCTCAATTTTCCACAGGCCCTGATGAATTAGAGCAGTTTCGCCGTGAAGTCATGGCGCAAATGTCGGTATTATTTCAAAATCAAACCCGCACCAATGTATTTGCACAAACCATTAGCAGTTTAATTACGCGTATTCATACTGAAATACTCCGCGAATTTCAAGAAAATCCCCACGATACCCATGATAATGCCATTGCTGAATGTCAAAAATTAGATAAAAGTCTTAAATTTTTATTTAATGAACATGAACGCCAATGGCAAAAAAATGGCGAATATTTAAAAGAATTATTAAAAGAATTTAATCAAACTATTAATTATTTATCCAGCACTTTAATAGAGCGGGATTTATTTGAACGTCAAAGCCATGTCTTAGAACAAATCGTCCTCTCACACGAACGCGTCACTAATTGGAAAGAATTTATTCAAGAAATACTCACAGGCTTTCATGCTATTTTTCCTTTTAATATTTTCTTTATTGCTTTTGCAGAAGAACACGGTTTAGGATTGTATATTTATTATTTTGGTGGTTATAACGATGAACTAAAAGCTAAAGTAAAAGAAAAGCTATCTTATGATTTATTTACACAATTACATTTATCTAAAGATGCCCTCATTGATATTGAAGAATATTCAGTAGCTGAAAATGGCTCAGCTATTACTTTAGAAGATATAGAAATGATAACTGTAGCCGTACCCGATCACGCGCCTAAATTAGCGGGATTATTAGGTTTAGCCTATGCTTCGGTACATAAACTCAGCGGACAAGAGCGCAGTATTATTCGCTCTTTATTATCGGTTATGGTTATGGTAGTGGGTTCGAGCAAACAATTAAGTCGAACTTTAGACGAATTAGAATATTATTCAGGCCACGATCCACTAACAGGACTTTATAATCGCCGTTTTTTTACCGACATGTTAAATTATGAAGTGGGCAGAGCTTCTCGTCACGCCCATTGTTTTTGTATTTTATTATTAGATTTAGATAATTTTAAAGATATTAATGATTCTTATGGTCATCCCATTGGCGACACCACCTTAATTAAAATTGCACAAACCATGCGTGAGCAATTACGCCAAGGGGATATAGCCACGCGTATTGGCGGTGATGAATTTGCCATTATTTTGCCAGAAACCGAATTAAATATTGAAGGTTATAAAATTGCCGAATGCTTGCGCGAAAAATTACATGCAATAGTATTTGAAACTGAAGAGGGTAAAAGTTATAGAGTTACCACTTCAATTGGTTTAGTGAGTTTTCCCCAAGATGGTCAATATTCAGAAGCATTAATGACCGCTGTCGATGTCGCGCTTTATCATGCCAAACACTTAGGTAAAAATGAAGTCGCCACTTTAAGCATGAGCAAACAACAAGTGAATGTGGCAAAAAATAGTCGACTTTATGCCGAAGAATTACGCGAAGCGTTAAGCCAAGGGCGAATTACCCCTTATTACCAACCCATTATTGATTGTCAAACAGGGGAGGTTTTTGCTAATGAAGCCTTAGCACGCATGAAAACCCCAGAAGGCGTTATTATTAATGCAGGACATTTTATTGAAACCATCGACAAATACGGTTTAACCCGTGAATTAGATAAAGCCATCTTAACAAAAGCCTTAACGGCTTCTCGTGACCATAAATTAATTACAGGTAATCCTGCTAGAGTATTTCTTAATTTATCGCCGCAAGAAATTCAAGAGCGCGGTATATTAAGTTTTGCCGAAGAATTATGTACTCAATTAGCCCTGCCACCTAGTTGCGTGGTCTTTGAATTATTAGAACGTGATGCCATTGGTGATATGAGTCACATGGGCAGGTTTTTAAGTAATATACGCGACAAAGGTTTTGCCTTTGCTTTAGATGATTTTGGCAGTGGTTATAATTCATTTCATTATTTACGCGAATTACATTTTGAATATGTCAAAATTGACGGCGCGTTTGTTTCAAATATTTTAAATTCACGCATTGATAGGGCTTTAGTGAGAAATTTAAGTCATTTATGTCAAGACTTAGGTATATTAACTGTCGCTGAATTTGTTGAATCCATTGAAACTTTAGATATGTTGCGTGATATGGGGATTAATTATGCCCAAGGTTATGCGATTGCCCTGCCCAGTGAAAAATTATCTTTTAAGCCCTTTATGATAAATACATGATTAGTTATTATTCTGTCTGAATCAGGATTCTCAAGATTATAAGATTTTCAGAATAAATCTTGTGAATTTTTAAATCCTGTAAATCCTGATTCAGACACGCGCTAATTACGAAAATTTTAAATGCTTAAAGCTTGTTTTTCTTATCCCACGCGCTAATTAAGCGCGTTAATTTTAAAATAAAGGAGTTAATAATGAAATCGCTACTTATTAATAGTATTGCTCTTACTGTTTTATTAATTTCAAGTAACAGCTTTGCAATTGAAATGCCTGATTTGGCTAAAAAATACGCTTGCACAGGCTGTCATGCCATTGATAAAAAACTCATGGGGCCTGCGTGGCAAGAAGTCGCTAATAAATACAAAGGCGACAGTCAGGCAGAAGCCAAATTAAATGAAAAAATTGCTAAAGGCGGGAGTGGCGTTTGGGGTGCGATGTCCATGCCTGCAATGTCTGCTGTCAGTGATGCTGACCGTAAAACTTTAATTAGTTTTATTTTAGGCTTGGCTAAATAGAATTAAATTTAGGGGCAATATAAATATCCCCTTACTATTTAATATAGATGGTTAATAAAAAGTGATTTTTTATTAATGTATGATTGTAGAGACGCTGCAGTGCAACGTCTCTACCGTAGTATTAATTAAACCTTAGGACGTAAATGCGGGAATAATAAAACGTCTCTAATAGAAGGCGCGTCGGTAAATAACATCACCAATCTATCAATACCTATACCCTCACCTGCTGTGGGCGGCATTCCATGTTCTAAAGCGGTAATATAATCGCTATCAAAGTGCATTGCCTCATCATCGCCCGCTTCTTTTTCAGCGACTTGTTGTAAAAACCGTGCCGCTTGGTCTTCGGGGTCATTTAATTCAGTAAAACCATTGGCGATTTCACGCCCACCGATAAAAAATTCAAAACGATCGGTAATATCGGGATTACTATCATTACGCCGTGCTAATGGAGATACTTCCACAGGATAGGCAGTAATAAAAGTCGGATTCATTAATTTACTTTCAACGGTTTTTTCAAATATCTCGATTTGAATTTTACCCAAACCATAACTGTCTTTAATAGGTAATTTTAATTGTTCAGCGACCTTAACAGCGGCTTCTCTAGTATTAATATCATCAATAGTTAAATGCGGATTAAAATGTAAAATCGATTCGACTATAGTCATTCGCGCAAAGGGTTTGCCAAAATCATATTGTTCACCCTGATAAGTAATAATACTTTGCCCGACCACTTCTTGTGCAATACCGCGCAACATGCCTTCAGTTAAATCCATTAAATCGTCATATTCAGCATAAGCTTGATAAAACTCAAGCATAGTAAATTCAGGATTATGTCTTGTCGATAAACCTTCATTACGGAAGTTTCTATTAATCTCAAATACCCGCTCAAAACCCCCAACGACTAATCGTTTTAAATATAACTCAGGCGCAATTCGCAAATACATATCCATATCCAGCGCGTTATGATAAGTTTTAAATGGACGCGCCGTCGCGCCACCCGGAATGACTTGCATCATCGGGGTTTCTACTTCTAAGAAATCACGCTCAATTAAAAACTGTCGAATATAAGCGACAATTTTAGAGCGTATTAAAAAAGTCTTTCGGGTGGGTTCACTCATAATTAAATCTAAATACCGTTGACGGTATTTAATTTCAGAGTCTGCAATACCGTGAAACTTTTCAGGCAAAGGACGCAAGGCTTTAGTTAATAAACGAATGTCATCAACTTTAATACTGAGTTCACCCGTTTGCGTTCTAAATAAAACCCCTTCCGCACCGATAATATCGCCAATATCCCAGTGTTTAAATTGTTCATTATAAAACCCTTCGGCTAAATGGTCGCGAGTGACATACAATTGAATTTTAGCCGACATATCTTGAATATGTACAAAACTCGCCTTTCCCATAATACGGCGCGTCATAATACGTCCCGCAATACTCACTCTTATGGCTTGCTGTTCTAATTCTTCTTTTGAAACGTCGCTATAACGGGCGAGTAATTCACCAGCAATGACATTACGTCGAAAATCAGTAGGAAAGGCAATAGAATTTTCGCGCAAAGTAGTTAATTTACTACGGCGTTGTTTGATTTGTTCTTGTTCGTCTTGATGTTGCTCTGTCATGATAATAATAGTCTGTTAAGAGGATGAGTTATTGTCCACGAAAGGCACTAAAAACACGAAAGTTTTTAATTATTTTTCGTGCTTTTCGTGTCTTTCGTGGACGTTATTATAAAATAATACGCTGAATAGTCGCTTTAGGGTGGCTACCGAAATTGACTAATAAACCTAAACGCATTTTTGATGCTTTTAAATAATTTAATACTTGTGCTTGATGTGTGCCTGTAATACTCGATATTGCTTTTAATTCTACAATAATATTTTGATAACAAACAAAATCGGGAATATAAATATGCTGTAATGGCTTTCCCTTATAATATAGCGATAAGGCTTGTTGCTGCACATAAGGAATTTTTCGTAATGCAAACTCTTTAGCTAAACATTCCTGATAAACCGCTTCTAAAAAACCACAACCCATTTCTCGATAAACTTCAAATATTGCACCTTGTATTTGGTAGCATTCATCACGGTATAATAATTCTTGGTTCATAATTATTTATTTAAGTTATCCACGAAAGACACGAAAAGCACGAAAAATAATTAAAAACTTTCGTGTTTTTAGTGCCTTTCGTGGACATTATCGACTAATTTAAAACGCTCTTTTGTTATCGCGCTTTCTGTGCTGTGGTCAATTATAGGCTTTGGATAAAAATTACCGTAATATTTTTTATCCCATTGATGAATTAATTTAATGGGTACAGACTTTAATTCAGGAATATAGCGATAAATATAATCGCCGTCTTTATCAAATTTTTGTTGCTGTAACCACGGATTGAAAATCCTAAAATAGGGTTGCGCGTCACAACCCGTTGAAGCCGCCCATTGCCAATTACCATTATTTAAACACGGGTCATAATCAATTAAATGCTGGGCAAAATACCGTTCACCCCAACGCCAACTAATTCGTAAATCTTTAGTTAAAAATGAAGCGACAATCATTCTGACGCGATTGTGCATAAACCCCGTAGTATTTAATTCACGCATTCCCGCATCGACAATAGGAAACCCTGTATTACCACTTGCCCACGCTTGAAAATACTCTAGCTTATTATCCCAAGTAATAGTATCAAATTTAGCAATAAACGCATGTCCAAATACTTGTGGGAAATGGTAAGCAATATGCGTTAGAAAATCGCGCCAATACAGTTGTCTAATTAAAGCGTGTTCATTATTTAATGTTTGCGCGATAGCATAATAAACCTCACGCACTGATACTGTACCAAATTTTAAATGTGCTGATAAATGGCTAGTCGTATTTAATGCAGGATAATCACGAGTAGTTTCATAATCAGTTTTAATTGCTAATTGTGTTATTAAGTTTAAGCCTTGAGTACGTCCGCCTTTTATCGTTATAGCGGGCTGTGCGTGTAATTGTTTTAATTGCGTTAAATTAACGTTACTATTAATTGTTATAAAATTAGTTTTAATTAACGTTTGTGGCAAATTAACAGGTATTTTTTTAGCGTTATTATAAAATGCGGTGAATACTTTATAAGCCGAATTATCTTGTTTTAATGCGTATTCTGGCTCATTTAATAGCGCGTCTGCCCTATAATGCAAGGCTATATTTAATTGCTGGCATACGGTGGCAATTTCATTATCACGCAGGCGACTAAAAGGCGTGTAATCACGATTGATAAAAACCGCTTGGATTTTTTCTTGGGCGTGTAATTGTTTTATTATATCGACAGCTAAGCCTTGAAATAGATTTAAATTTGCATTGTGCTTTTTAAATTGTTGCGCTAAATCGTCTAGGGATTGCAACATAAATTGCAGCGCGGGTTTGCTTTGGTATTTATGAGAATTTATTTGCCTATCATCAAAAATAAAACTGGCAATAACGCGCTGTGATAATTGTAACGCATTATTTAAGGCGGTATTATCGTGTAATCTTAAATCACGGCGGAAAATAAATAGGCTGGTTTGATAGGGGGGCATTGTTTAAAAGAATTGAGATAAATAATAAATGTTATCGTAGTTTTGTTGAGTTATTGGTAGACCTTTAATATCATTAAAAAGTAGCTTCTTATTTTTGCTTTTACTTTTTTCTTCGTTGGGTTTATCAGTAATGGGTGGCTGATGAAATAAGATACCTTTGTATTCTAGTTCAAATTCATCATACAAAGTTTTAAAATCAGGATGACAAAGACAGGCTTTATCTAAAATAAACTTCATAAACAATTTAGCGGCATGAAGTTGTTTTAAATAACCTTTAGGGTTGCTTGATTTTAATTCAACTAAAAATATGCAAACCTTATTTTGTTTTTGCGCCACGATAATAAAATCATTTTTTGATAAAATGCCTTCTGCTCTAGGATTAAAAAATGGAAAAATTAAATCTTTGTTTGAAATCTCACTATTTCTATCTTTATCAATACTAAAACAAAATAGCTGATAATCATCAAAACGTATATCAACCGATAATTTTTTTGCTGTTTTCTCTTCAACAAGCCGCAAGGTTTTTTTATCGACAGGTTTAAAATGCAAATCGCTATCAATGATTTCACTTAATAGTTTTGGAATACAAGCTACCAATTTTCTAGCTCCTTTGCATCTTGCATGGCGTAATAAATTTCATTCGATGATTGATTCAATTCATGAATAACTTGATTAAAAGTATCAGCAACAATCCCTTCTTCACCTAAGGGCATTTTTTCAATGGTATTGTTATCAAATAAATAAGCAGATACTTTGCTACTATCTAATAATTCATTATCTTGATAATGATATTTTTGTTTTAATGCGTCTACACCTGAAAAATCATTTTTGAGCATGATTAAATTATTTAATTCACGCACAAAATAATCGCTGTGGGTGCTAACGATGACTTTTAAACCTGCATTGACTAATTGCGCTAAGATTCTGGCAACTTCGCGTTGATTATCAGGATGCAAATTAAGTTCTGGCTCATCAATCATTAAATAATCGCCATATCTGGCGATATGTTTTAAATAAAATACTAAGCCAAAAAGTGATTTAACCGTTGAAGAGCTAAAATGCAGTGGGATATTTTTATTATTTTGATGCGTGGTAAAAGAGATGCTACCTAATTCATCAACAAGATAATCGCCGCCTAAGACATTAGTTTGTATAGTCTGTGCATAATTACTGTAACTGCTATTGTCTTGCTGAATTGTACCGATATTATTAATAAACTGTAAATAGTCTTTAATTGGTTCAGCGTAACGCGCACTAAATATATCTTTTAATAAAATCATTGGATTGACATTATTATTTTGTGCCTGCTGTAATAACAAGTTGCGAATACTAAATAATTCTTTAGAAAACGTATTTATTCCGTTTCTTTCAGCAGGTAATAAAAAACAATGTGGAAAAAAGCTCCAATCAAAAAATAGAATGTCAATCAATTTTTCTGAAATAAAAACCTGTAATAAATCATCATTTTTTGTTTCAGTATCTTTTAATGTTAGTTTGATTTTTTTATTGTAAGTTTTTAAGGAAATAGTATTAACTATTTTTAATTCCCCCCAAGAGTGTCCAAAGTCAACATTGCGTTTTATTCGTTCTTTTATTTCATTATCTGTAAAACTCAACTTTATTTTACTATCATTAAATTCATTATCAACAACGCCAAATAAATTAGGCAAGTATTCTTTAAGCCGTTGTTTAATATCATTGAGCATTTCTTCTTGATGCTCTTCAATTATTTCAGCAATATCTAATTCAATATTACCTTTTTGCTTTAACTGTTCAACAATAGGTTTTACAAAATCAAAACTGATAGTGAATCGATTAGCTAATAATCCATAAAGCGCGTACATCACATAAGTTTTACCCGAATTATTTTTACCACAAAAAATAGTAAAGTCATTGAGTTCAACACTGCCTTTATCAATACAGCCAAAGCGTTCAAAATCAATTTTCATAATACCCTCAAGTCAATTATTGACCATCATCTAATGAATTTAAGTAATCGGCTAATACATCACCATGACAAGAATAGGGTTTGCAATGACAACCTAAGGTTTTACCGCGTAATTGTAATAACTGCTGTTTATTACTTTTTAAATAACCGCGCTCAAAATCATAATGATATTTTCTAATAACCTCATCCCTATCACCATCAATACCAATGGCATAAGGATTACCCCACGCAGAACCTCTGCCAATATAAATATCGTAGGGTTCGTTTTTAATATTAACTACGCGGGTAAGAACAAGTTTTAACGCATTTTCCATATAAATATATTTTATTTACTTATTAACCAATCACAAACTTCTACTAATTGATTATCTTTAGTTAAATTAGCGCAGTTATTTAATTTACCTGAAACACATTGCTCATAAATTTCTTTAGCCATTGCTGACTCAATAGCCGCACCAATAAATACAGTATTTATATTAGCGTTATTTTTTTCAAAAGCATCTCTAATTCTATTAAGAGCGGTATTTGCTGTTTTCCAATGTTCATCGGCTCCAGCAGGATCAATTCCACCTTTTAATTCTCCAAGCGTTAAATAATGATTGGGATTATTTTTGAAAGTGTTAAATTGCTTTGAGTGTGTAATATCAACTTCATCATTATTGAAGATAACAATATCAATATTCTTTTTAACAATTGGTACAGTTAAGTCGTAACATAATAATCTAGTTTTATCATCAATCTGCCAACGAATTGCTTTTATATCTGGCGTAATTTCTGTTCTAAATGTTTCGCCATTGAGCCAAATATTGGCTCTTTTATCGAAATAAGCGAACTTGTAATTTCTGACATGAAGCGCAGCTATAATTTGTTGCGTTAGCTTTTCTCCTGCTATGCTACCAACAATATTTCGCATTCTTCCACCTAACGCATCGCCTAACGTCAATAAATAGCGATGAACTAATTCATCAATAAAATTACATCCTGCGGGAATTAAAAACTCTTCGCTAAATTCACTTAAAATTAATTCTATATCATGTTGTTTTAAATAACTTCTTGCCTTAGTTGAAACGCCAGCGGCTTCACATAAAGTATATTGTATACTTCTAACTTTAATTAGTTCATTAGGGTTGTTATAAGCAGAAATAATATGCTTAAAAGCTTTAGCTTTTTCGATATAAAAACAGGCTTCTTTGCTTTTTCTTAAAGAGAGTGCTAAAAAACCATTTTTAGTTTCTTCATAAGTAGTTTGTAAATCTTCTGGCTTGTTAATATATTTATTCATTAGAATCTTTAATAAAGAATTGTTCTTTTACTGCTTGGGCAATAACAAATGCTAATTTTGGTGGAACAGCATTACCAACTTGACCAAATTGAGTCATATTGGTTTCTCTTTTACTACTATATGAATCTAATCGAACACCAGTAAACTCCCAATCTAATGGAAATGATTGAAGACAAGCTAATTCTCTAACAGTCAACATTCTATTTTCATAGGGATGAATAAAATCACGATAACCACTGCGCGTTACGGTAGGTGATGGTTTGTTAGGGTCAAGCCTTCTATAAGTAGAACCAAAAGTTTTTTGTTGAGTTAATAATTTATCACCAATAGGAACGGATTTAATTTTTTCTAATGTTGTTGGTGAATGCGCCGTCATTTGATGATTTTTAATAACCATGTTTTTCAATACGCCCTTTGATAGTTTGAGAAACCCGTTTTGCTGTTTCAGAAGGCTCACTAGCGCAAGGTAAATTACCTATAGCATCCCATGTTGTTTGATAGGGTAAGTTTTGATGTCCAAATATATCCATACTTGATTCTTTTTGTGAATTATGTGTTGGATAAGGAAAGCTAAAATTTATTTTAAGCCTATTACCAACAATAAAAAGTCTTTCACGAAATTGCGCGACACCATAATTAGCCGCGTTAAGCACATGATAATTAACTTCGTAATTATATTGTTTTTCTTGATAGATAATGGGCTCTCTAAATTCATTCATAACAGCTTCTAATGCTTTACCATTTTCCCAATTCATCATGCCTTGTACATTTTCCATAACAAATGCGATAGGCAATGCTTCGCGAACAACTCTAACGAATTCTAGTAATAGCATCCCTCTTTTATCGTTTAATCCCATTCTTTTCCCCGCTAAGCTAAAAGATTGACAAGGAGGTCCACCGATTACCAAAGATGCTTCAAGCGGTTTTAAATTAGCTTGCTCTAAAATAACTTCGGTTTTAACCGTTGAAATATCTTGTTCAATTATTTTTAAATTAGGTCTATTAAGTCTTAATGTATTACAACAAGCTGAATCTTGTTCCACAGCAACTGCTATTTCAAAACCTGCTTCTTCAAAACCAATATCCATACCCCCAGCACCAGAGAAAAGACTGATAATTTTCATTTTACAACCCACTCTTTAAACTGGCTTCAATAAACTGGTCTAAATCCCCATCTAATACTGATTGCGTATTACCCACTTCCACGCCTGTTCTTAAATCTTTAATACGCGATTGGTCTAACACATAAGAGCGAATTTGACTGCCCCAACCAATATCAGATTTACTGTCTTCAACGGCTTGCAGACTGGCGTTGCGTTTGAGCATTTCCATTTCATACAACTTGGCTTTGAGTTGTTTCATGGCAGTGTCGCGGTTTTTGTGTTGTGAGCGGTCGCTTTGGCATTGCACCACAATCCCTGTCGGAACGTGGGTCATACGCACCGCTGATTCGGTTTTATTGATGTGCTGACCACCCGCGCCGCTGGCTCTGTACACATCTACGCGAATATCGGCTGGGTTTAAGTCGATGTCTATATCATCATTAATTTCGGGGGAGACGAATACGGAGGCAAACGAGGTATGACGGCGGTTGCCTGAATCGAAGGGGGATTTGCGCACTAAACGATGTACGCCTGTTTCAGTGCGTAGCCAACCAAAAGCATAATCGCCTTCAAAACGAATGGTGGCACTTTTAATCCCTGCCACATCACCTTGCGACTCTTCAATTAATTCGGTTTTAAAGCCTTTGCGTTCACCCCAACGCAAAAACATACGCTCAAGCATAGAAGCCCAGTCTTGCGCTTCTGTACCGCCAGAGCCTGATTGAATATCTAAAAAGGCATTATTCGCGTCCATTTCACCTGAAAACATGCGTCTAAATTCTAAAGTAGCGACTTGGTTTTCAAAATCAGCAAGGTCACAGGCAACCGTATCAACCGTGTCTTCATCGTCTTCTTCAATTGCCATTAGCAGTAATTCTTCAGCATCGGCAAGTCCACGCGCCAGATTTTGCAAGGTATTGACTACCGCTTCTAATTGTCCACGTTCTTTGCCTAAGGCTTGGGCTAAGTCGGGGGTGTCCCAGATTTTTGGATTTTCTAATTCGCGTAATACTTCAATCAAACGCTCACTTTTGCTTTCTAAGTCTAAGTATTGACTCATAGCAACAGTGCGTTGGTTAAGGTCGGCGATTTGGTTTTTGATAGGATTGATTTCTTGCATGGTGTTGTATTTTGAATTTAAGAGCGGTTTATAGGGAAACAATTATAAACCGAAGTGTATCGATGCTTTTAACTTTAACAATATGAAGCATCTAAACAAGAAGAAAGTGATAAATCGCCTATTTTTAAATAGGTAAGAGATGATTTTTTAGATTGAGAAGAATTAAGCCAGCCAAACAAGCTTAATCACAAATTACACAAAGGCTGTGTTTTGAGGGTTGGTTATCTGAAGTTACGCAAGCCAGTATTATCAATCGATAAATAAGGATAGATTTTCCCCCTTTTTCAAAGGGGGAGGCTAATGCGTAACTTGAGTTAGTTAATCATCGGCTTTTAGCAAAGACGTTTTTAAACGTCTACGACAATGGCGCAAGCCTTTCATAATATGCTTTTCTACGCCACTTTCAGAAATGCCTTTGTGTTGGGCAATTTCGGCATAACTCATTTGATGCAGCTTGTGGAGCATAAAGGTATCGCGGCAACGCGGTGGCAATTCACAAATAACGGTCTTCACCAAATCTACACGCTCTTCACGCGCTAGCAAATGCTCTATAGAAGGCGCTTCATCGTTATCACTGTGTGCTTGCGCATAATTTTCGACTACTTTTTTATGCTTGAGATAATCACAAGCTAAATTGCGCGCGACACGAAATAAAAACGCTCTAGGATTTTCAATAGGCTGTTTTTTGGCTTCTCGAAACAAAATAATAAAACTTTCTTGGGTAATATCTTCTGCGGTATCGCGGCAACAAGTAATCCGCGCAGAATGATTTACTAATTCACGTTGATGTTGGGCATACAAAGCGTCGATATTCAAGCGGTGTCCTCATTATGCGGGTAAAAGATACGCACTAATGAAAGTGCGCTTAATCGCCCTAATGCACTCACCATGCCACGCTGTTTTTAAATGGCTTTGTTGATAATAAGCAAGCAATTACCAACAAGCTCCCTTTCAATTAACGCATTTTTAACATAAATAACTAGGTGATTTGACATGCTTACTGTGTGATATGACTTAAATTATTGGCTAGTTTTGCAATATGCGGGCTAATAAGCGATAGTGCTAAAACTAATAAGCGCAAGCCAACATTTTCTTATGCCATAAAAACCATCCACTTTTCAATAAATACCGCCATTTTCTCAAGTAAATAGCACTTAAGTCATAGCCGATTAGATTGTTATGCCGCTGTGCTGATAATTTAGAGTAAAATGCGCCACCCACTTTTACGCGCTGTGCTGGCTTTAAGATTACTCTGAATTCAATAGTCTATGTTTTTTCGTTTATTGCTGATTTTTCTACCCACACTTCCCGTTATCGCCCACGCCGCTGAGCAGTCGGCATGGCAGTGTGGACAAGACCCCGAAAAAGGCTGGGTTTGTGCGGGCAATAAAGCCGCTATTAGCCCAAAAATTGAACCACCCACAGTTCTGGAGCAAACGGCTATACCCGAGCAAAAATTGCCAGTGGCGGTTACTAGCCCAGAGCCAGCCACAATTAATACGCCAACATCCGCTGTTATTAATAATCCGCCGCCCGTATTACCCGCAGATAATCAAACCAGCAATAATGAAGACATTGCCCAAAACAAACCCGCTTATATTAATACAGGCGTATTAGAATCGTTTCGCTTTAATTTATTTAAACCCGCCTTTGATAATGGACAAGAAACGATTTTTAATGATTTAAATAATCGATTTAAAACTGATCCGTGGCAAAACTGTACGCTACCAAGTAATACTAAAACCGCCGTTATTATTAATACTAAAAATACGCGTAAAGCCGCGCCTTTGGATGTAGAATCCAATTATTCAGAAATATTTGATAATGAAATTGGTAATTATTCAGGCAAAGTTAAAATGAAACACGCCGATCAGCAAGCGCAATCCGATAGTGCGCATTATGATAGTGTTTCTGAAACTTTAAATCTACAAGGCGGGGTTTATTATAGTGAAGATGACTTAGCTTTTTATAGTAATGCGGCAACCTTGCAATTAGCCTCTGACCAAGCTAAATTGCGCGATACTTTATTTATTATGCCCTCTTTACCTTTGCGCGGCAGTGCTAAAGCCATTTACCGTGATAATAAAGTATTATCGCGTTATAAAGACGTGGCTTATACCAGTTGTAAACCTAATAATCAGGATTGGGTTATTCACGCTGAAGAATTAAAAGTCAATAAAGAATCAGGCAAAGGTGCTGCAAAAAATGCGTGGTTAGAATTTAAAGGACTACCTTTATTTTACGCACCTTATTTATCCTTTCCTGTGGATAATCGCCGCTTATCAGGTTTTTTAGCCCCTGCTTATAATTATACCCAAAATAGTGGCTTGGGTTTATCAATGCCTTATTATTGGAATATCGCCCCCAATTATGATGCCACTTTAACGCCGCATTATTTAGATAAGCGCGGCTTTTTATTAGGTACAAATTTTCGCTATTTAACTGAACATACCTTAAACGCGGTCAGTGTTGATTATATGCCCGACGATACCATTTTAAATAAACAACGCTATCGAGCCGCTTTAAAAAATACCAGCCAATTTAGCCAGCATTTAACCGCTAATATGGACTTAAATTATGTATCTGATAAAAACTATTATGTTGATTTAGGTAATGCCTTAAGTTTTTCAAACTTTAGTTTCGTGAAAAGCTCTGCTGATATTAATTATGTCAATAAAGGTATTAGTTTTACCAGCCGCATGGAAAATTATCAAACCGTTGACCAAACTTTAACAGGTAAATTAATTCCTTATCGTCGTTTGCCACAATTAACTTTAAAATTAGACCATACCTTTAAATCGTTTCCTTTGCAAACCGCAGTCGATACCGATTATGTCTATTTTCAACACGACCAATTAGTGAATGGTCAACGTTTAAATGTAAAACCCTCTATTACTGTGCCTTTACAATCGGCAAGCGGCTTTTTTATTCCCAAAGTTTCTTTGCAACATAGCGAGTATTTATTAAATAATCCTAACGGTACGCAAGCCAATGATATGTCAAGAACCTTGCCTATTGTTTCAGTTGACAGTGGTTTATTTGGCGAAAATGAATTGAATTTTGGCGGCACAAATTATACGCATACTGTAGAGCCACGTTTATTTTATTTATATATTCCCAGAGTTAAACAAAATAATATTCCTGTATTTGATAGTTCATTATATGATTTCTGGTACAGTAATTTATTTAGAGAAAATCGTTTTAGCGGCATGGATAGAATCCAAGATGCTAATCAAATAACGGCGGCGATTAGTTCGCGCTTAATTGATAGTAAAACAGGTAAAGAGCGTTTAAAACTCAGTATTGGTGAAATATTTTATTTTCAAGATAGAAATGTCACTGTACCTGTATTAAATAAACAAGGTGAATTTGTTAATACTGCCAAAGAGACTAATAAATACTCCAATTTAGTCACCGAAGTCAGCAGTCAATTAAGCGATTATTTATCTTTAGAAGCAGGTTTGCAATGGAATCCGCAATCACAAGATATTCAGCGTGGTAAAGCAGTATTACATCTTCACGATGATAATAATAAATTACTCAATCTTGGCTATTTATATCGAAAAAATCCTTTAATACCCGATAAGAGTAATGACATAGCCCAAACTGATGTATCTTTTAGTGTGCCTGTTTATGATAATTGGTCGTTGGTGGGCAGATGGCAGTATTCTTTATTATATAATCTAACCCAAGAAGCTTTTTTTGGTTTAGAAAAAGAGAATTGTTGCTGGCGTTTTAGAGTGATTGGACGGCGATATATTAACGGGATTAATAACAGCACCATTACCACTAATCCTAATGAATTAGCGCAAGGTATTAGTCAAACAGGGATATTCTTTCAAATCGAATTAAAAGGTTTGACAGGCGTGGGCGAGAAATTAGATAGTTTCTTTGAAAAAAGCATTTACGGCTACCAAAAAATAGACAAATGAACAGACAAATCATGAGCAAAGCACTTTATATATTCTTATTACTTTTTATGAGTTTAGGCGTGCAAGCGCAAACCTTAGATCGTATTATTGCCGTAGTAGAAGACGATGTCGTTTTGGAAGGTGAATTAGAGCAAGAAGTCACTACTATTGAACAGCGGATTCGCACCAGTAAAAGTCAAATGCCACCTGAATCGGTATTAAGAAGGCAAGTATTAGAAAAAATTATTATTGATAAATTACAAAAACAATTAGCTGAACGTGCTGGTTTAACGGTAAGCGAAGATATGCTCACCAAAGCCGCCGAAGATATTGCCCAACGCAATAATATGTCTTTAGAAAAATTCAGAAAAGAATTAGATTCTCAGGGCATGACTTATAAAAGTTTTTTGGATAATTTACGCAATGAAATTTTAATTAGTCAATTACGCAGTCATGAAATTGGTGGTCGAATTAAAGTCACCGATAGAGAAGTACAACATACTATAGAAACCCAAGATAAAATTGGTGATGAATTAATTCAATATCATTTAGGGCATATCTTAATTGCGGTAAAAGAAGGCGGGTCTTCGGCTGAAATTCAACAAGCCCAAGCTAAAGCCGATGATTTAGTTAAAAAACTCCGTGCAGGGGCAAACTTTACTGAAACTGCCATGAGCGCGTCTAATGATGATAATGCTTTAAAAGGCGGTGATTTAGGCTGGCGTACTTTAAATGATGTACCAACGATTTTTGTCGATAAAGTCCCTAAAATGAGCGATGGGCAAGTTACCGACCCCATTCGTAGTCCTAGTGGTTTTCATATTTTAAAAATGTTGGGCGTAAAAGGACTGGCAGATCACACTTTAACTAAAACTAAAGTACGCCATATTTTGATTAAAACCAATGAATTAGTCGATGATGCTGAGGCTAAAAAACGCTTAATGACCTTAAGAAATCGCATACTGAATGGCGATGATTTTGCCGCACTAGCGCACACGCATTCAGATGATAAAGGTTCGGCTTTAAAAGGCGGTTCTTTGGATTGGGTAGGTCCGGGGGATTTGGTCAAACCTTTTGAAGAGGCGATGAATAAACTAGACATTAATCAACTCAGTGAGCCTGTACAAAGCCAATTTGGTTGGCATTTAATTCAAGTATTAGGGCGTGAAAATACCGATAATAGTGCCGATTATAAAAAGAATTTAGTGCGTGAGGCTTTGCGTAGACGCAAAATTGAAGAAGAAACCGAATTGTGGTTGCGTCGCCTGCGCGATGAAGCCTTTGTTGAAATATATACCGACAGGCTGTAAATGCCCTAACTCATGAGTAATGACTCAATAGACTTATTAAAAAGTCGTTTGCAACAGATTTTAGATAATAAAAACCTAACAGCGCAACGCGACTTAGTTTCTATAATGGCGGCGCAATTAAATGTGGATGTTTTAGATTATGCCGCCGCGCTTTTGTATTTAACCCACGCTAAAATAACACCGCAAGAAATCGAGCCGCCTGTTATTATTCACAACGCGCCTGAAATTAAAATGTTGCGTTATCGTTTGGATGTGGGCAGTAATCATCAAATGACTATTGAGGCTTTAAAAAAATTATTAATTGATGAGTCAGGAGTGGATAAAAAACTACTCAATTATATTAATATTCAAGCTGATTATAGTATTGTGGAATTACCCGATGCCATGCCTGCGGATATTTTTCAACATTTAAAAACAGTGGAATTTAATCAGCAAAAATTAGCAATAAAACGTATTAAACCACGCAATACTAAAAAACGTGGTAAACACCATTTGCGCCGTGGTCGGATACGTCCTGTTAAATTAAATACTGAGTGATTATTTATAATTGTTTGATTACTAAAAACATAAGTAATTGTAGGGGCGAATCATATTCGCCCTTGTACATCGGCTTGTTATTAAGTCTTTTCACGCCCTACCCAATGATAAGCCAATAATAAAGCAATAGCACTGCTTAACGCACCTGTACTATAAACAAAAGTTGCCCCTAATAATTCCCAATAATTCCCGCTAAAAATACTACCCAACATTCCACCCACCCCAAAACTCAAACTATTATAAATCGCCTGACCTTTACTGGCATGTTGTACCCCAAAATATTGTTGGATAAATAATACCGAAGCAATATGTACCGCGCCAAAACTATAAGCATGTAATAATTGCGCAATGATTAAGCATTGCCAATAATTGGCTAAATAAGCAATCATTAACCAGCGAATCATTCCTAATACTATTCCCCATAATAAAACATAGCGTAAAGAATAACGCGCTAATATACGCGACATAACAATAAATAAAATAACCTCAGCCACCACCCCCAAAGCCCATAATAAGCCTGTAATAGTTGCAGAATAATCTAGGGATTTTAAATAAATAGAATAAAATACATAATAAGGTGCGTGGGCAAATTGTAATAATAAACCCACTATTAAAAATAAGATGACTTCAGGTCTTTTTAAAATCTGTGTTAATAACACGGCTTTTGAAACATGGCTTGTTTGATTAGCTTGTGGCAAGCTCAAACTCAATAACCATAATATCAATAAAAGACCGCTAGTAATATTGGGTAGCCACGCAATTGGTTGATAGTCCAACAACCAACCAATACCTTGTACAGCAATAATAAAACCTATTGAACCCCATAAACGAACATGACTATAACGATGCTTTTTTTGATGTAAATGCGTTAAAGTCACCGCGTCTAATTGAGGCAGGGTAGAATTCCAAAAAAAACCAAACGCTAGGCTGGTGATAAGAAATTGACTATAACCGTGAATAAATGAAAAGCTAAATAAAAATAAAGCCGAGGCTAGCACTGATAAACGAATAATAGCCAAACTTCTGTGGGTATAATCAGCGAGCCAACCTAAAATATTAGGCGCGATGATTTTAGTACCAATTAAAAAAGCGGTTAATTGTCCAATTTCTAAAGCATTAAAACCATTGTATTTGAGATATAAACTCCAATAAGGCATTGAACCGCCTAATACGGCAAAATAAAAAAAATAAAAACTCGATAAACGAATATAGGGTATGGGCATAATATTGTGTGAAATTTTATGAAAGTTAAAATTAAAAAGCCCACGAAATAATTAATATTTCGTGGGCTTTATTTTTTAAAAATAAATAATGTTTCTAATGATTACAAGATAAAAGAACCACTGGTTAAAGTTGAATCGACGACAATGCGAATCGTAAAATCAGCCATACCGTCACCATTAACATCACCTTCTACCGTACCATATTGAAAAAGTAATTCGCCTGCCTGATTATTAAAATAATAATTATTGCTAAAAGTAAAAGCTTGATTACCTGTTACAAGCGTACTGGCATCAATGGCTGATAAATCAATTTTATCACCTACAGTAAAATCATAAATAATATCAGAGCTGGCGTAAAAGTCCTTGCCAAAATCAAGCATATTACTGTATTTAAAAGTATCATTGCCCGCGCCACCCGTTAAACTGTCTGCACCAAAACCGCCGATGAGAATATCATTACCATCACCACCTTTTAAACTATCATTACCATCGCCACCGCTTAGCGTATCATTACCTGCTAAACCATTTAAAGTATCTTTTGCTACATTACCATTTAAAGTATCATTACCATTAGTACCTGTCAGTGTTTGATTAGCTACAAATAGTAATTGATTAGCCACTGTTGGGTTTTCACTCAAATTCCCTAAACCAGAGAAATTATTAATAATGATAGTCGCATCAATATATTTATCACCATTAAAATCAAATTGCAGTTGATTACTATAATCATTATAGTAACGATATTGTCCTTTAATACCACTAAACTCAGCATTGCCAATATAATCTAAAGTAATACCCGACATAGTAAAACTAAGTTTATCGCCAACACCAAAATCGGTAATGACATCGCTATAGTCATAACCATAACCATAGTTAGTGCCAAAATAACCTATATCGGCTGGACTATTAAATTGAAATATATCACTACCCGCACCGCCTGTTAAAGTATCAGTACCCAAACCACCAATTAAAATATCATTACTATCGCCACCGCTTAAACTATCATTATTATCTAAACCATTGAGCGTGTCATTACCTGAAAAACCATAAAGCGTTTCTTTGGCAATATCACCCGTAACTACATTATTAGCGGTCGTACCATAAACATTTCTATTAGCCACTAAAATAAGACGATTGGGGATAGTAGAACTTTCTTTAATAAGCCCTATTGTCGAAAAATCGTTAATTTTTATAATAGTGTCAATTTGTTTATCACCATTAAAATCGAATTGTAATTGATTACCATAATAGTAATTATTATTACTGTAATAATCACCATTATTAACAAAACGATACTGCCCTTTTACACCGCTAAACTCGGTTGTGCCGATATAATGCAGGGTCGCATCTAATACATCTAAGGCAATTTGATCACCTGCACTAAAGTCAGTAATTTGATCGCTATTAATTTCATTGGCATGATAAAAACGGAAAATATCATTACCCGTACCGCCTGTTAATACATCACTACCTATGCCACCATTAAGCGCGTCATTACCCTCACCGCCATTTAAAGTGTCATTACCATCCAAACCCATTAAAGTATCATTACCTGATAAACCATTTAATACATCATTGCCAATATCAGCTGTTAAAAGCTGACTGGCACTTGTCCCATTTAAGGTTTTATTGGACACAAACAGAATACTATTAGTTTTGAGTGGATTAACTTTAATTGCACCCGCGCTTGAAAAATTATTGATTAATAGCTCAGCATCAGCTTGTTTATCAGCATTCAAATCAAAGTTAATACTATAACTATTATCATTATGATAATAAGTATGACTGACTTGATATTGTCCAGCTACACCCGTAAAATCCGAGCCTGTCATATCATGCAATATTAACCCTGAAGTATTAATAAAAATTTGATCGCCATTACTAAAGTCAGTAATAAAATCATTAGCCATTTCAGACGCGCTATTAAATTGAAAAACATCACTACCCGCGCCACCTGTAAGGGTATCTGTGCCTAAATTACCTATAAGCGTGTCATTGCCATCGCCACCAGTTAAACTGTCATTGCCATCTAAACCATTAAGGCTGTCATTACCTAAAAGTCCGCTTATAGTATCACGCGCCATATCACCATTTAGATTGTCATTATTAGTAGTGCCTGTAACAGTTTTATTAGCAACAAATACTAAGTGATTGGCTATGGTGCTACTTTCTTTTAATGCCCCTGAATTAGAAAAATCATTAATATAAATACTTGCATCTGTAGTTTTATCGCCATTAAAATCAAATTGAAATTGATTGCCACTAAAACGATATTGCCCCGCCACACCATTAAAATCGCTACTGCCAATATAATCCAGTGGTACTCCCGCTATTGCAAAATCAATTTGATCGCCATTACCAAAGTCAGTAATTTGATCAATTAGGCTATTAGTAGATAAATAACTTGAGCTATCATAATGACCTGCCATTATTGAATTGGCAATGTCTTCTAATTGGCTGAATTGAAATAAATCATTACCCGCGCCACCTGTTAAAATATCCGCGCCTAAACCACCCAGTAAAGTATCATTACCATCGCCACCTAATAAACTGTCATTACCCGCACCTGCATTTAAACTGTCATTAGCCGCTAATCCCGATAAACTATCATTACCTGCACCGCTTATTAGAGTATTAGCATTAGCGTCACCTGTTTTAGTTTGGTTGCTGGCTAAAATAAGAATACCTGAGTTATTATTGGTTTCAATGAAATTTAAAGTTTGACTATTACTAGCTTGTTTTATATAAATTGTATCATCGGGTATGGTATCACCATTGGCATCAATTAATATTATGGCTTTATAAATACTATAGTAATAACCATTGCCATAATAACTTTGGGAATCAAAACCATAATCATAACGAATTTCTCCCGCTATACCGTTAAATTGGGCATTACCAATAAAATGATGATTATTAATTACCGAAAAATCGATTTTATCGCCTGTGCTAAAATCATTAATGGTTTCAACGCCTGTGTAAAAAGATACGGTTGCATCATTAAAACTGTTATATAAAAAGACATCATCCCCCGCACCACCGCTAAAAGTATCTGAACCTAAACCACCGTCTAAAGTGTCATTACCTGTACCGCCTGATAAAAAGTCATTACCCGAATTACCGTGTAGTACATCATTACCATCCATGCCGTATAACCAATCAATACCTGTTGTACCTGTTAAGGTATTGGCGGCGGTTGTTCCTGTTTGCGTTTTAATTGTCATGGCGTTTTCCTTATGGATTTATTTAGGGGTGGGGTATTTATTGCAATTTTTCGATAAAAAAATGGTAGTGCATCAAAAAAGTAGGCTAGTTAATATTAAACCTTTCGGAGTTCAAACCTAGGTTTGAACTCCAGCTAAAATGGCGTTTTGTTAAAACCTACTCTTTTGAAGCACTACCAAAAAAATTATGGTGGCAATTGATTTTCTTTTGGGTATTACAGGGTTTTCTCAACGATGAGTTACTAAAAATATTAGAATTGTAGGGGCGAATCATATTCGCCCTTGTACAATAGTTTGTTATTGCCAAAGGGCAAAAAATATTTTGCCCCTACAGTTTATTATTTTTACCTAATTTCAATTAATAATGCGGTGGTATTTCCTGTGCTGAATTTATGGCTTCACCGCCCTGTGCTTGCCCCGATAAGCGTTTAATATTATCGTTTAATAACTGACAAGTATTTTCTAAACGGGTAATGCGTTGCTGTTGTTCACTGACAATAGTATTTAAAGTAATCAATAAATCTTCTTGATAAGCCGCTTTGATTTCTAATTCAATTAAACGATTGATAGTCATTATGGCACTCGATTATTAATCACTAAGTTATGGGTATTTTTATCAACGACTGCAATAGCGTCTAAAGTACCGATTAAATCGCCCGATTGCGCCATTGCTTGTCCTGATTTAGACACCCGCGCTGAAATTATTACTTTATCAAAAGCGGATACTTTCATAGTCGGCATCATGGCTAAACTATCATCTAAAGTAACGGTTACAGGTAAATCCTTAATTTGTTTACGCACAATAGCTAAAGGCATTTTTTGTTGCGCGGAGGCTTGTGCATAAATAAATACAATATCATCTGGATTAATACTGGTTTTTAAATCATCGGCAATACTTACCTGCACAGTAATTGCGGCATTTGAATTAGCCGTTTTTGTGGGTGTTTTTAGATTTTCAGGTAATTGACTTTCTAATTTAGCTAATAATTGTTGGGTTTCTTGTTTTTCGGGTGAATTATCAGGTAATAATTTTTCTAATTGATGCCATAAACTCAAAGCTTGTACTGCATCACCTGCTTGGGCTTTTACCATTCCGCCTAGCCATAAAGCTTGAATATTATTGGGTTCTAATTCCAAGGCTTTAAAAATTAATTCCGCTGGTTTACCTGCTAATTGTTCACCTTGGGCAAAAGCTAAGGCATCGGCATAAAGTAACATTACCTCTGCTTGTTGACCTAATAAAGTATATGCGTGTGCAAAAGCATCGGCGGCTTGTGGATAACGTTGCAAATACTTATACGATTTACCCAGCATTAACCAAGCTTTACTATCATTAGGCTCTGCTTTGGTATGGTCGGCAAGTTTGGCTACCATTTTTTCAATATCCGCTAAGCTGGGATTATCAGGATTATTTGCACCCAACATAGCGGGAGTGGGTTCAATTGCTTGAAAATTACCTAAGCTGGCATATAAAACAGTCGCTAATAATGGAATAATAATAATTAATAGATAAACTATAGCGCGATAATGATTATCCGCAGGTTTTAAGCTATTCGTTTCTAAATTATCGCTCAGGACTAATTCTAATTCAGCCAGTTGCGCTTCATAATCATTAAGACTCAATGTCCCCGCTTGTAATTGGGCTTTTAATTCTTGCTGTTGTTGCTTTGCAATACTGGCATTACGCGCATTAATATCTAAGCTTATTAAAGGACGTGTTCGCCATAAAGGCGGAATTATAATGAATAAGCCAATCAGCACTAAACTAGCGGCTAATAATAAAAATAAAATATTCAATGGTCGTTTCCTTTTTGCAATAAGGCGCGGGCTTGCGCTAATTTATCAGCATCAATTGCAGTAGTCGCGGTTTTTTTAGCACGAATAAAACTTATAATGGTAATTAAACCGATTATTAAAAATAAGGCTGGAGCTAACCATAATAAACTGGTAACAGCATTAAAAGGCGGCTTATATAAAACAAAATCGCCATATCGCTCAGTCATAAATTGAATAATCTCTTGCTTGGATTTTCCTTGCCCTAGCATTTCAAAAATTTCTTCGCGTAAATCTTTGGCTAACTCAGCATTAGAATCGGCAATGGTTTGATTTTGACAAACTAAACAACGCAATTCTGAGGTAAGTGATTCATAAGCGGCTTGTTGCTCTGGATTATTAAAAGTATGGGTATCGATGGCTTGGGTTAATAATGGCACACCATAAAGTGCGAGTATTAATAATAAGGTTTTCATTACTGCTCCGCTTGTAATTGGGCAATCATGGGTAATAGGCTTTCTTGCAGGGCTTGCTCGGTTAATGCACCGATGTGTTTAAGGCGCACCATGCCTTTTTTATCAATGACAAAGGTTTCAGGAACGCCATAAACGCCCCAGTTAATGCCAATGCGTCCGTTAGCGTCCATAATACTGACACTATAAGGATTACCGCCTTGTTGCAACCACGCAAGCGCGTCTTGTGCTTTATCTTTATAATTCAAACCCACTAAGATAACGTTGGGTCGTTGCGCTAATAGGTTTAACACAGGATGCTCTTCACGGCACGAACTGCACCATGAAGCCCAGACATTGAGTAGCCAGACTTTGCCGAGTAATTCTTGATTACTTAAGTTTTGCTCAGGCGCATCTAACTTAGGGGCATTAAAAGCTGGCGCGGCTTTATTAATTAAAGGTGAGGGTACTTCATGAGGATCGTGTTGCAGACCAAGGGCTAAAAATACCGCCATCAACACAAATAAACACAGGGGAATAATGAATTTCAGCATGATTGAAAGAATAATAAAAAGACCAATAGAAAGGCACTGGTGTCACTTTCTACAAAGAGTGGCTTATTGTAAACCGCCTTTAGCAATGCCAAAGGCTATTTTTTATAGGGTAAGCCTTCAGCCTTATTTGTTCACCCGTTTAATTTTAAAAGCTGCTTTATTATTAAGTTACACGCTTTTATTTATATTAAGCCTTAATAGTATTGCAGTCGCAGAGGAAGATGACGATGAAAACGCGTCCCCATCCGCTTTAACAGTGGACGAAAAAACAAGGCAACTGTCAGGAATTGTCACCCAAATCACGTCAATTAGTCATTATCAAAGTGAATATACCGCTACAGGTAAAGCCTTAAGCTCTGAACCTTTGCTTAATTTACGCAATCAGTATTTAATCGCACTCAGCGAACAACAAGGCACATCTGCACTCGTAGCGCAATTAGCACAAAATAAACAGCGACAAGAAAATCTTTATAAGCAAGGCGTTAGCGCACAACGTTTAGTGCAAGAACAACAAGCGCAATGGCAAAGTCAACACGCGCTACTGGGCGCGCAACAACTAAAAGCCCAAGCTATTGCTGGTCAAGCCCAGCTTTTATGGGGCAAAACCTTAAGCGATTGGATACTCAATCCTTCTAGCAACGCGTTACAGGCATTTTTAACAGGCGAAAAAACCTTATTGCAAATTACCCTGCCTAGTCATAAAAGCCTAAATGCCAAACAAGGCATTGTTGTTGCTAGTTCTGGCAACCGTGATGCCGCTGAAATTGCTGAATTTATCGCTTTTGCTCCTCAAAATAACAGCGGCAATCAAGGTATGAGTGTATTTTTGCAAACTCGCAGTCAGCATATTCGTGCAGGGATGAACCTTACTGCATGGCTTAGCGAAACTAAAGGAACGCAACTGGGGGTGACTATACCCAAAAGTGCTTTAGTTTGGTCACTTGAGCAAGCCATTGTCTATATTAAAACCGCCGATAAATTTAGTCGTTGCCACATTAATCATTATATTGCCACGCCTGAGGGTTATTTTGTCAGTGATGATTTAAAAAGTGGTCAAGAAATCGTTATTACAGGGGCGCAACAATTATTATCCGAAGAATTACGCCGTCAAATACCCTCTGAAGATGATTGAATCTCTATTCAAATCAATATTATTAATTTATAGCTCATTATGATGAATCAATTAGAAAAACAGCCGATTGTATTAGCCAGTAGTAATGCAGGTAAAATAAAGGAAATACAGGCAATGTTGCCTGACTATAATATAGTGACGCAATCTTCATTTAATATCATAGAAGCACAAGAAACTGCCGCCACTTTTATAGAGAATGCGTTAATCAAAGCGCGTAATGCCGCGATGCAAAGTCAATTACCTGCCATTGCCGATGATTCAGGTTTAATTGTTAATGCTTTAAATGGCGCACCGGGGGTTATTTCAGCACGTTACGCTGGACTTAATGCCAGTGACGCTGAAAATAATGCCAAGCTACTGAGTAAAATGTCAGGTATTGCCCAAGAACAACGTACTGCTTATTTTATTTGCGTCATGGTTTTTGTCCGTCATGCTAATGACCAATGTCCATTAATTACTCAAGGTTTATGGAAAGGTCGTATTTTAACGCGCACGCAAGGCAATAATGGTTTTGGTTATGATTCTTTATTTTGGTTGCCTGAATTAAACTGTAGCTCGGCTGAATTACAACCCGAAGTTAAAAATATGCTCAGTCATCGTGGACAAGCGTTGCGACAATTAACGGCTTTAATTAAAGAATATTATTAATTGTAAGTTACGCAAAAATAATGAAATCGTAGGGGCAAAATATTTTTTGCCCTCTGGTAACAATCGGTTGTTATGAAGGGCGAATATGATTCGCCCCTACAATAATTAATTATCATGAATTCAATCATCACTATCGCCCAACAATTTGCCCCTACTATTGAACAACTAAATTCGCTAGGACATGGATTAATTAATGACACTTATTTAGTGACAAGCACAAATAAAACCTTCGTGTTGCAACGACTCAATAACAGCGTATTTAAACAACCTCAAAATATTATAGAAAACTTAGAGACCCTAAATCGGTTTCTAATCACCCAAGCTAATAATCAATTGCAATTCCCTTCATTACTGACTACCCTAGATAAGCAATACCATTATCAAGACAATATGGGTAATTATTGGCGCGCTTTGACGTATATAGAAAATAGCGTTAGTTATTTAAAAGTCACTGATTTAAAACAAGCCGAGCAAATAGGTTTTGCCTTGGGACATTTTCATCGTTTATTTAATGAATTACCTTTAGATTTATTGCATACTACTTTGCCTGATTTTCATATCACCCCTTTATATTTACAGGCTTATCAACAAACCAGTGCCAGCATAAAAACTCCTAATAGGCAAAGTCAGTATTGTGCAGATTTTATTACGCAGTATCAGCGCATTGCTATTGATTTAGAACAGGCTAAACAACAAGGTTTATTAAAACTACGCGTTATTCACGGCGACCCCAAAGCAGATAATTTTTTATTTGCTAATCATAAGCAACAAGTATTAAGTTTAATTGACTTAGATACCGTACAATCGGGTTTAGTGCATTATGATATTGGTGATTGTTTGCGTTCTTGTTGTCAAACGTTAGATGGGGATTTTGATTTAAGTTTTTGCAGGATTATTTTAAAAGCCTATCTTCAAGAAGCGCGGCATTTTTTTAGCAGTGCTGATTATGCGTTTTTATACCCTGCAATACGCTTATTACCTTTTGAATTAGGCTTGCGGTTTTATACGGATTATTTGCAGAATAATCGCTATTTTAAAGTCACTCATGCCGAGCAGAATTTAGATAGAGCCGTTCAGCAATTTAAGTTATGCAATAGTATAATGGCACAAGAAAAAGCAATTAAAGCCATAATTGATGAAGCGATGGGTTAATAAAAATGATAGCAAAAATAGAATTAATATTACTGATTATTTTTTATATTGTATTAACTAATTGGAACAATGATTTTATGAAGACAACATCACAGTTTAATCACGCGTTTCAAAATACTCAAATTAACAAGTTATAGTATTCATGACCTCTATTACTCAATTACACAAAATATGGCAATTAGCATGGGCAATGCTCATTCATAATCGCTTGCGTTTATTATTTACCGTATTAGGTGTGGCAACGGCTTTTTTATTAGCCGCCACGCAATTTGGTTTATTAGTAGGTTGGACAAATACCAATACTGCCTTAATTACACACGCTAAAGCGGATTTATGGATAGTGGCCAAACAAACCCCCAGTTGGGATTTTGGCACGGAAATTCCGCGCCAATTAATTTATCGAGTGCGCAATATTGAACAAGTGGCGTGGTCGCGGGGTTTAATTGTGGTCTGGAGTAATTGGCAACGTCCCGATGGGCGTTACGTTTCTATATCGTTGGTGGGTTTAGACCAAGATGAAGTGGGCGGGCCGTGGCAGTTACAACAAGGCAGTTTAGATGTTATTCATCAACCCCAAACCGTGCTGGTCGATGAATTGTATTTACCGCTATTGCAAGTACAAAAATTGGGCGATACCGCGCAAATTTTAGGGAGTCGCGCGGTAGTGGGCGGTATTTCGCAAGGTATTCGCACTTTTACCGCCTCGCCACATGTGTTTACCTCTATTGAACAAGCCATTCGCTACGATGGGCGTTACCGTGATGATGAAGTCACCTATGTACTGATTCGTTGTCGCGCTGGGGCAAACGTGCAAGCAGTGCAAGCGGCATTGCGCGAACAAATAAAAGATGTGGAGATTTTAACCAGTGATGAATTTGCGATGCGCTCGGCGGGTTATTGGATGTTGGAAACAGGCGCGGGGATTACGGTGATTATTACCGCTATTTTGGGTTTATTAGTAGGCGCGGTAATTACCAGTCAAACCTTATTTGCCACCACCCAAGAACATTTACAAAATTACGCGACCTTATTGGCGGTAGGTTTTGAACGGCGGGTATTATCACAAGTAGTGATTATGCAGAGCTTATTAATCGGTTTTGCAGGTATTTTAGTCGGCGGCATTTTATTCATTCCCGCCGCGTGGCTATCAGCACGAACCCCGATTCCGTTAGAATTAACGCCTTTAGTTAGCATGGGCTTGATTATGTTATTTTTAGTGACCTGTTTATTGGCTTCGATATTGTCTTTGCGTAGTGTCTTTCAACTCGATCCCGTGGTGGTATTTAGTCAATGAGTGCGGCAATTGTCTGCCGAGCCATTGGCAAAACTTACGGCGAAAATGAGTTAGCTGAAACAGTATTACGCGGGGTTGATGTGTGCATTAATGCAGGTGAAGCTTGTATTTTGTTAGGGCCTTCGGGTTCGGGTAAAACCACGCTATTAAGCATTCTTGGCTGTTTACTAACCCCCAGCACGGGCGCATTAGAATTGGCAGGCAAGCCAGTGGATTTTCGTAATAACGATGCGTGTAATCGTCTCCGCCGCCATACGTTGGGCTTTGTTTTTCAACATGCACAATTATTACCGTTTCTCAGCGTGGAGCAAAACGTGGCGTTAGTCGCGGAAAATACAGGCTTAAGTCCCAAAGAAGCCGCCTTACGCACCGCTGAATTATTTGAACGTTTAGCCATTAGTCATTTAGCCCACAAAAAACCCAATCACCTCAGCGGTGGACAACGCCAACGCGTTGCCATTGGACGCGCACTGGTTCACAAACCAGCCATTGTATTAGCCGATGAACCCACCGCCGCGCTTGATTGGCATTATGGACAAACAGTGGCTGATTTATTAATTGCACAAACGCGTGAGCTGGGCGCGGCATTAGTGGTAGTTAGTCACGATCAACGTTTAGTAGCGCGTTTTGATCGGGTATTAAGTATTGATAATGGCTATTTAACGGAAGCGTTAATATAAGGTTTTAGTAACTAAAATTACGCAATAGAAAAGGTAAAATGATGATTATGCCTCTACATTGATAAACTCTATGCAATTTTAGAGCGTCATTAAATGATTTTGAAAAATCTGTAGATAATAGAATTTGCCAGATTATTGGTGTTCCTATTACTTATTTTTTCCGACTATCCTGTCTTTTTTGCAAAAACCTATTATCTTAATAGTTATCTATCCTCTATCAATTACGCCTTGCAATTACACAAAACCTAATTTCAAAAATGAACGATACAACACATTATTTAGTCAACAGGTCTCTTGATTTTGTAAGCGTTATTTTAACCTAGCTGATTTTTATTGATTTTTAGCCCGTGCTTGCTTAGTTAAAAACAGGCGGGGAATTACCCAAAAAATCACTTGATACCAGTCACATTCCATTGCTACTATTAACAGAATTTATTTGTTTTTCATAGTATTATAATCGACTTCTTTCTTGGAGTATTTATCATGACCTCTACAACCCGCAATATTAAAACCGCCGCCATAGCGGTAAATAGTGACAATCTAAGTAGCTCCGTAGTGTCTGAATTAGCGACTGTCGTAACATTGGTCGATAGTTTTATCGGTGATGGCATAGTAATTACCGATTTTGGTAGCTGGGATATTAGTGCATCTGCTATTCAACAAATTAATGGCAAACTCGTTGTTAGTGGTTATAGCGGTAGTAGTTTTGCACTGGCGCGTTATAACAATAACGGCAGTTTAGATATTAGCTTTGATCGTGACGGAAAACTGGTGACGGATTTCGGTTGGAAAGGTGGTTTTTATGGCGGCGCGATAATACAACAAAGTAGTGGCGCGTTAGTGGTTGCAGGCTCTGGTTATAACAGTACCGATTTTAATTTAATCAGCTACAACAGTGACGGCAGTATAGACAAAACGTTTGGTAAAGGAGGAACAGTCAGCACAGATTTTGGTGGTACTGAAGTAGCCACAAGCTTGTTGTCGCAAACAGATGGTAAATTAGTGGTAGCAGGAACAGCCAGTGGTTTTGTATTAGCACGTTACAACAGCGATGGCAGTTTAGACACCAGCTTTTCTGATGATGGCAAAGTAACCTTAAGGGCTTTTAGTGGTTATATTGATGTCGCACAAAATAGCATTCAACAAGCAGACAGCAAATTAGTGGTTTCAGGTTATAGCCGTGGCACGTCTGACAGCGCGTTGTTAGTGCGTTTTAATAAAGATGGTAGTTTGGACACCAGTTTTGATAGCGATGGTAGTTTATTGGGCTTTTTTGCGGGCAGTAGTCATGCGGCTTCTGTGGCACAACAAACCGATGGCAAGTTAGTTGTTGCTGGTAATAGCAATGGCGATTTTGCCTTAGTGCGTCTTAATGCCGATGGTAGCGTGGATAAAAGCTTTAACGATGGTGCAGTCGTCTTAACGGATTTCAATGCTACAGAAGACAGTGCCGCAAGTGTTGCCCTACAAGCGGATGGAAAAATTATTGTTGCTGGTAGTAGTGCTGATAATTTTGCTCTAGCACGTTACAACACTGATGGTAGCTTAGATAAAAGTTTTCATGATGGCGGCAAGCTCACAACCGATTTTGGTGGTCGAGACAATGCGACAGCAATGTTGATTCAAGCTGATGGGCTTATTGTGGTCACAGGCAATAGTGATGGTAATTTTGCCTTAGCGCGTTACAACACCGATGGTAGTTTAGATACGTTTATTAATAATCCCCCCACAGGTTTGGTGAGCATTGATAATCTCAGTCCTAGCCAAGGACAAACTTTGACAGCCAGCAATATTTTAGCCGATGTAGATGGCTTGGGTGTCATTAGCTATCAATGGCGCGCTGGGGATTTAGTTTTAGGTACAGGTTCAAGTTACACGCTAACAGCTGGTGATGTCGATAAAAGTATCAGCGTGATTGCCAGTTATGTCGATGGACGTGGTAACACCGAAGCGGTTAGAAGTAATGGTAGCGATCCTGTATTACCAATAGGTATTAGTATTACCGCGCTTAAAGGCGAATTAGGCTACGGTATTACCAGTGAAACTGGCGCGACTGCACAATATGCTATCGCCTTAACAGGACAGCCAACGCAAGACTTGACGATTAACTTTACGAGTAGCGATAGCACTGAAGGAAGTATTCAAAATCCAAGCCTACTCTTTAATGCAGATAATTGGAATCAAACTCAAGTTCTGACTGTGCAAGGCGTAGATGACTATATCAACGATGGTAATATCAGCTATAGCGTAACAGGGGCGATTACCACCAATGACGTTAATTATGCAACAGTCACTATTGATTCACTGACATTAGTCAATAATGATGATGGTCGTGATATCGCCTTGAAACTTATTGGTAAATTAAACGTATCCAATACATTGACAGGTATGGATGGTGCAGATTACATCACAGGCGGTAATTTAGGTGACATTATATTGGGCGGCGCGGGTATCGATAGCTTATTGGGTGGTAAAGGTAATGATCAAATTTTTGGCGGTGTTGGCAATGACAAACTCAATGGCGATCAAGGTAACGATAGTGTCGAAGGTGGCATAGGTAATGATAATGTCAGCGGTGGGGTTGGTGATGATAGTTTAATTGGTAATGAAGGCAATGATATTCTCAGTGGTGGTGATGGTAGCGATACCCTCACAGGTGGCATAGGCAACGATACTTATTACATCGGTTATGATGTTAAAGACACTGTTGTTGACAATGGCTCAAGCAATGATATGGATACGGTTATCATGCCCTATCAGCTTAAAAATTATCAAATTCCAGCAGGCATTAAAAATTGTAGTATTACCGCAGGCTTGGAAGGTAATGTTACGGGCAACGAAAGTAATAACAAGATAATCGGTAATGACGGTAATAATCTGCTCGATGGTGGCCTTGGTAGCGATACCTTACAAGGCAGTGCGGGCAACGATACTTTAACAGGTGGCACGGGCGCGGATAACTTAATAGGTGGCACAGGTAATGATGTGTACGCAGTTGATAATGCGCGTGACTTAGTCTCTGAAGCCCCATCAACGTCTACTGTAGATACTGGAACTGACAGCATCAATAGCTTTATTGGAAGTTATAAATTACCCGCTTATACTGAAAATCTTAGCTTAATGAGTGGCGCTGTGAGTGGTATAGGTAATGACTTGAATAATATCATTACAGGTAACGATGCTAATAATACCCTCACAGGTGGCGTAGGTGCTGATACTATGGCAGGCGGCGTGGGTGGTGATACTTATTATGTCGATAACCTTAATGATATTGTCATAGAAAACCCAACAACACCGATAACAGCAGTTAAAAGTGTTGCAGAAAAATCAATCATCCACTGGGATGATCCACCACCACCACCTGTTGATACCATAAATACCAATGTTAATTATGTATTGCCGTCTAACGTAGAAAATTTAACATTAACAGGTAGTGCGCCACTTGTTGGTACAGGTAATGAACTCAATAATGTACTGACAGGAAATACGGGTAATAATGCCTTATATGGTTTAAGCGGTAACGACACCTTAATGGGTGGTGCTGGTAATGATACCTTAGATGGTGGTGATGATAGTGATGTAATGACAGGCGGGACAGGTAATGATGTTTTTATGTTTGCTAACGTAATTAACAGTACCACGCGTGAAACGATTACCGATATGAATGTTGGTAGCAATGATACGATTTATTTGGATAATGGTGTTTATACTAAATTAACTGTAACAGGAACATTAAATGCGGCTAATTTTAGAAGTAGCACCACAGGCGTAGCAGTAGACTCCAATGATTACCTTACTTATAACACCAGCACGGGTATATTATCGTACGATAATAATGGCAATGCCGCAGGTGGTATTATACAAATCGCGTTAATTGGTACGAGTACACATCCTGCATTAACGTATACTGATTTTTTCGTATTTTAATCTGCTGTTAGTCACTATTATAGGTTTATAGCGAGATTTTTATTATTTGCTGAACCCTTAATTTTTCGTGCAAAAGTTTCGTTGATAATTTAAACTCCTGTTCGTTATGAACGAATAGTTATTAAAGTTCGTTCATAACAGCAAACGCTTAATTTAATTAAATCAGGAGTTGGTCATGACGATTAAAAAATCATTTATTACTGATATAACTATACAAACCGTATTACCTAGTATTATTAATAATGCACTACTGAGTAATGGTGGTTATATTTTAGAAGGTGATGATACTAATAACCTCTTAAAAGGAGGTAAAGGTAATGACGTATTATATGGTAGCGCGGGTAATGATACGCTCACAGGTGGTGCAGGTGCTGATACTATGGCAGGTGGCGTGGGGGGTGATATTTATTATGTCGATAACATTAATGATGTTGTTATAGAAAACCCAACAACAGCGATTAAAAGTGTTGCAGAAAAATCAATCATCCACTGGGACGATCCACCGCCACCACCTGTTGATACCATAAATAGTACAGTCGACCGTGTATTACCATCCAATGTAGAAAATCTGATGCTTACAGGCACTGCTCCGCTTATTGGTACAGGTAATGAACTTAATAATGTATTGACTGGCAATGCGGGTAATAATGCCTTAGACAGCTTAAGTGGTAACGATACGCTAATTGGTGGCGGCGGCAATGATACTTTAAATGGTGGCGATGATAGCGACGTGATGACAGGCGGTACGGGTAATGATGTTTATTTGTTTTCCAATGTATTTAATAGTACTACCCGCGAAACTATTACCGATATGAATGCCAGTGGCAATGACACTATTTATTTGGAAAATGCTCTTTATACCAAATTGACTGTAACGGGAACATTAAATGCGGCTAATTTTAGAAGTAATACCACAGGTACAGCTGTCGATTCAAATGATTACCTTACTTATAACACCAGCACGGGTATATTATCGTATGACAGTAATGGTAATACCGCAGGTGGGGCTATAAAAATCGCATTAATTGGTACGAGTACACATCCTGCATTAACGTATACTGATTTTTTCGTATTTTAATCTGCTTTTAGTCACTTTGTGTTTTTATTATTTACTAAACCCTTGTAGTCATTTAAACGCCTTTTTGTTATGAATGAATATTTATTAAAATTCGTTCATAACAAAAAGGCGTTTAACTTGGTAATACATCAAAAAAACAAGCAGTTTTAAAAATATAGTGGCAAACGAGAGACTCTAACTATAGAGTGCCTTTATCAATTTTAAAAAAACAAATCGTTTTTATCGTTTTAAATAACGCCTATTCTCCGTTATTAAACCTTCATCAAATCCATTTTTGTTTTCCAATATTTTCATTGAAATAGCAATGACTATCAAAATGTGATTATCGCCATATTTTGCGTGAACACAGAAAATAAATAATAACAGTAAATCATTAATTCCCTTTATGACTATTAATATCCGCTATTTTGCTTCTTTAAAAGAACGCGTAGGCAAAACACAACAAAAAATTGATTTTATAGAAAATGAATCTTTAATTAATTTATGGACAAGAGTTAATAAGGATTTAAATCTACCTACTAATACCTTAGCGGCCATTAATCAAGAATATGTCGATTTGCAAACGCTAATAAAAGACGGTGACGAAGTAGCCTTTTTTCCACCTGTGACGGGCGGTTAATTATGCACATTCAAATTATCGATTATCCATTTGAGCCTTATCAGTTAGTGCAAACGTATCAACAAACGCTCGCTTGCGGAGGGCAGTTTGGCGCGACTTGTGTTTTTGTCGGCACGATGCGCGATTTTAATCAAGGTGATGCGGTGCAAGCCATGAGCTTAGAGCATTACCCTGAAATGACCGAAAAATACTTAGCCAAAATCATAGCCCAAGCCCAGCTACAATGGGCAGTGCAGGACTGTTTATTAGTGCATCGAGTCGGCGAGATTAACCCCCAAGATGCCATTGTGCTGGTGGCTATTTGGTCAGCGCATCGAGGTGATGCCTTTGATGCTTGCCGTTTTATGATGGAGGAATTAAAAAAATCCGCGCCCTTTTGGAAAAAAGAACGCCTCATCAATAATGAATCACGCTGGGTGGAGCATAACAGTGATGGTTATGCCAAGGGGGTTTGATGGCTCGCTTGTTTATGCGCGTCATGGGGCAGGGCAAAACTTTGGTGTTGGTTCACGGTTGGGCGATGCACAGCGATTGTTGGGGCGAATTTGCTGAGCAGTTAGCGCGACAGTATCGGGTGGTGTGCATTGATTTAGCAGGACATGGTCGCAGTGAACCTTTGCCAGACTTCACCTTAGAAAGCGTGAGTGAGCAGTTAATACAGGCTATACCTGAGCCGTGTTATTGGCTGGGCTGGTCTTTGGGCGCGTCGGTGGTTTTAGAAATAGCGCGGCGTTATCCTGAGCGGGTTAAAGCATTGATTTTATTGGCAGGTAATCCGTATTTTCACAGCGCGGCGAAAGACGATTGGTTGGGTGTGGATAGTCAAATCCTTGAACATTTTGCAGGGCAATTGCAAGCAAAACCACAAGCGACTTTATTAAAATTTTTATCTTTGCAAGTGCTAGGTTTGCCCCATTACAAAAGCTTATTACCTATATTAAAACAAATGGTTGCAACGCATCCTGTGCCTAGTGAACAAACTTTGCAACAAGGCTTAAACATATTAAAAAACAATGACTTGCGCCCTGTTGTGGCAAGTTTAAATATGCCAGCCATGCTGATTTTAGGTGAAAAAGATACTTTAGTACCTGTAGGCGTGGGCGCGTTAATGCAGCAATTACAGCCTAATTTGCAAGTACATATTATTAAAAAGGCGGGACATATTCCGTTTTTATCACATCCACAAGAACTACTAACTTTAGTGAATGATTTTATGGGAGTAAAACAGTTTTAGCGGTTTTTTTAAATAGACTTGTTTTACAATATTGTAATGATGATGAAAACCAATGGAGTTCAAAACATGTTTTCAACTCCATTGTTTTTATCGTCAATAAATAGTCGTTTTACATGGAAATCTTTATATACATAATATTGATTGGTTTTTTATTAATACCTATTGCAATAATTGCTGGGCTTATTTATGCGTGTCATAAACTACCTTTCTCTCATTTCTTATTACTACTTTTTACACTTATAGCGATACCTTTCGTTTCCTTTAAAATCTATGAAAGAAATTTCATGTTAAGCGTTATTCCAGATAGTTTCGATGTGGACTCTATTTCATACAGTGAAGAGGAATCTTGGGGATTTGGGCCGGGGGGTAATGAAGCGGGTATTAGGGTTTACCCATTTCCTGAACATATTGCAAATGAAATAGCACAGCGCGGCATTGCGTTTTTCAATAATTTGTCACTAAATAATCAGACAAATAAAGAATGGTGGCAGAAAAGAACATGGTATCAAACACCAATAGTTGAAAATGAACATTGGAAAATACGAGAACAAACAAAAAAACTTGATATTCATGACTATATTTGCGCCTATGGATTTTGTATCAATATTAATCCTACAGTAGTAAAAGATGCAAACGAGATTATTAATAGTAAAGGCAGTTACTATGCTTACGGACGAATTGGCTTAATTGTCGTAAATCCTAATAAAAAATTAATTTTGTATATGTACAATGGATAAATAAATTGTAACTAGCTCAATTAATTATTCTATTGTCTGAATCAGGATTTACAGGATTTCAAAATTAACAGGATTTATCCTGTAGTCTTATAACCAGAGAAAATCCTGATTCAATCTTACAATAAATTTACGTTGCAATAATTTTAATAACCCAATATTTATAAACACCTCAATTTTAAATTCTTAAATCAACATCACTTCTTTTCCTAATTTATGACACAACAATTTTGGGCTATAGTCCCAGCGGCGGGTGTGGGCAAACGCATGAATGCCGATCGCCCCAAACAATACCTAGCACTAGCAGGACACACCGTGATTGAACACACCTTAACGCGGCTATTGCAAGCGCGAGTGTTCACGAAAATCGTCGTTGCCATTTCAAATGAAGACCCCTATTGGTTTGATTTACCTTTGGCTAAACATGACAACATTATTCGCGCAGAAGGCGGCAAAGAACGCGCTGATTCGGTGTTATCAGCCTTGCAAAGCATAAGGCAATTAGCCGCTGATGAAGATTGGGTCTTAGTCCACGATGCGGCGCGACCTTGTATTACCACTGGTGATATTCATCATTTAATCAATACTTTAAAAGATGATGCCGTAGGCGGGATTTTAGCTTTGCCTTCAGCGGACACTTTAAAGCGTGTTGAGGGTGTAGACATTTTAGAAACGGTGAATCGTAATCAAATCTGGCGGGCTTTAACGCCACAAATGTTCCCTTATGGCTTATTGCGCCGCGCTTTAGAAGCTAACGCGGGTAATGCTTTAATTACCGATGAGGCCAGTGCTTTAGAACTACAAGGACTCAAACCCAAAATTGTCGAAGGTCGCCCTGATAATCTTAAAATCACCCGCCCTGAAGACTTGGCATTAGCACAATTTTATTTGGAACAACAATGATGAGAGTAGGACAAGGCTATGATGTGCATCGTTTTAATGACGGTGATTATATTATTTTAGGCGGGGTTAAAATCCCTTACGAGCGCGGTTTAGAAGCGCATTCGGATGGTGATGTAGTTCTGCACGCGCTTGCCGATGCTTTATTGGGTGCGTTGGCGTTGGGAGATATTGGTAAACATTTCCCCGACACTGACCCCGCTTTTAAAGGCGCGGATAGTCGGGTGTTATTGCGTCATGTTTATACGCTTATTCAAGAAAAAGGTTATTCTTTAATTAATGCCGATATAACCATTATTGCCCAAGCACCTAAAATGTTACCGTATACTTTGGCTATGCGAACTAATATCGCTGAAGATTTAAAAGTGGCTATTGATTGTATTAATGTTAAAGCCACAACCACTGAAAAATTAGGTTTTGAAGGACGTAAAGAAGGTATTGCTGTGCAAGCAATAGTATTAGTTGATAATTAATATCTGTAGAGCAAGGTCTTTTTTAATAAATAGTAATTTGATAGTAATAACCCTGTAGTGATTAAATTACTTAGCTATTAATTTAATTGTGTTGTTTATAATCACAGCCAATTAATATCACTCATTTACAATTATCAATTAGCTTATTTATTACCATTTAATCAATTGACTCTTAATTTTGTGGGTCATTTTATAAACTTAGCCGCTAACCATGAAAACAATCACACTTACCCGACCTGACGACTGGCATTTGCATTGCCGAACAGGCGCGATTTTACAAACGGTTCTAGCACACAGTGCAAAACAATTTGCTCGCGCTATTATCATGCCCAATCTTAAACCGCCTGTGACCACAGTAGCGCAAGCTTTGCTTTATCGTGAAGAAATTTTACGCGCCTTGCCAAGTGATGCCGCGTTTGAACCGTTAATGATTTTGTATTTAACAGCAGCCACTACTGTAGATGAAATCAAAAAAGCCGCTAACTGTGAATTTGTTCATGCTTTTAAGCTTTATCCCGCAGGAGCGACTACGAATTCTTCGGCTGGGGTTGCCGATATTGCGGCGATTTATCCGCTACTGGAGGCAATGCAACGTTATCACCTGCCATTATTAGTGCATGGTGAGGTCACAGATGCTGATTGTGATATTTTTGACAGAGAAAAAGTGTTTATTGAGCGGTATTTAAGCGCGATAAGCCGTGATTTTCCTAACTTGCGGCTGGTATTAGAGCATGTCACCACCCAAGAAGCGGTGCAGTTTGTCCAAGAGGCATCTGCCAACATAGCGGCAACGATTACGCCTCAGCATTTATTATTTAATCGTAACGCCTTGTTAGTAGGTGGTGTGCGTCCGCATTTTTATTGTTTGCCGATTTTAAAACGTGAAGCGCACCGTTTGGCATTAGTACAAGCGGCAACTAGCGGTAATCCTAAATTCTTTTTAGGCACAGACAGTGCGCCACATATTACCCATACGAAAGAAAATGCCTGTGGTTGCGCGGGTTGTTATAGCGCGTACGGTGCGTTAGAACTTTATGCCACAGCCTTTGAACAAGCTGGCGCGTTGGATAAATTAGAAGCCTTTGCCAGTTTTTATGGTGCGGATTTTTATGGTTTACCACGCAATACGGATAAGGTGACTTTAATGAAAGAAGACTGGACTGTGCCAGCGTCTTATGGTGAAGGCGAGGTCAGTATTACGCCGTTATTGGCAGGTGAGATTTTGGCTTGGCGATTATTAGATTAAATTAAAAAACAGGGCAGGTTTTTAAAACCTGCCCTGTTTGCTTCGATTAGCTAAACAATTATTCAGCAACCATTTCAATAGGTAAGTTTAAGGTAACTTCATCGCTGACATTAGGCGCGTATTTACCCATATCAAAATCAGACCGTTTCACCACAGCCGTGGCATTTGCGCCACAAGCATTCTTTTTCAAAATCGGATGCGGCATACACTGAAAAGAAGTCACTGTTAATGCGACAGGTTTAGTAATCCCTTTTAGTGTTAATGTGCCATCAATAGCCACTAGATTATCGCCATTAAAACTTAATTGTGTCGATTTAAAAACCGCTGTCGGATATTGCGCGGTATCAAGAAAATCTTTGCCTTGAATATGTTCGTTAAATAAAGCTGAACCTGTATCCACTGAAGTCGTATCTATGGTAACGTCCATTGAACCTGTTTTCGCTTGGAGATCCAATACAATTTTGCCTGATACTTTATCAAAACGGCTTAATTGAGTTGAATAACCAAAATGGTTATAAGAAAAGCGCGGCAAACTATGATTACCATCTAAGGTATAGCTTTCAGGCGCTGCCAATGCCGCGCCAGAAAAAGCCATTGCTAAGGTCAATAAGCTTAAATATTTCATGATGAGTCTCTAAAAAAGTAAATGAATGCTTGTATGTTTGAGGCTTAAACCGCTAATTCAGCCAGCCGCGCTTGCGCTTGTTCAAGTGCCGATTGTTTGCTGTCCTCACCCATGTTCAGTCCTTCGGCATAGACAAATTCAATATCGGTGATGCCTAAAAAGTTAAGAAAATTCTGCACATAGCTGGTTTGCGTATCTAAAGGTGTGCCTGAATACAAACCGCCACGCGTCGCAAAAATAATCACTTTTTTATTAGCCAATAAGCCCACCGCGCCTTTTTCAGTATAACGAAAGGTGACACCTGCACGGGCGATATAATCAAAATAAGCTTTCAAGGTTGAAGGAATGCCAAAATTATACATAGGCAATCCCAACACAAGCACATCGGCTTGTTTAAATTCAGCGATAAGCGCGTCAGATTGCGCCACTAAAACTTGTTGCTCAGCAGTGTGCGACTCCGTTTGAGCAGAAAATGCCATAACCCGTTCTGCATCTAAATGCGCTAAAGGCTGGGCGGCTAAATCGCGGACGGTAACGCTAGCATCGGGATGGTGTGTGTGCCAAAGGGCAACAAATTGGTCAGCCAGTTGTGTTGACTGACCACCTGAAGAAAACAAGCTGGCATTGAGTTGTAATAAGGTTTTCATAGCATGACCTGTGATTAAATGAAACTGGTGTTATTTAACCCTTTATTTATTCGATAAAAAAGTATAATTTTTCGCTTATATCAATCTACTTAATCGATAGAAATGCAATGCCTCATATTAGCTTAGAACAATGGCAAGCCTTAATTGCAGTGGTAGAAGCGGGTAGTTACGCGCAAGCCGCGCAAAAATTATGCAAAAGCCAATCGGCTATTAGTTACGCAGTACAAAAAATAGAAGCGTTATTAGCGGTTAAAGTTTTTGAAATTCAAGGACGTAAAGCAATCCTTACGCCTACAGGACAAATGCTTTATCGGCAAGCGTTGCGTTTAGTGACAGACGCGCAAAATTTAGAACGTGCCGCGCATCGTTTATCAGCGGGTTGGGAGGCAGTAATTCAT
Source organism: Methylococcaceae bacterium (assembly GCA_049296695.1). Classification (GTDB taxonomy): domain Bacteria; phylum Pseudomonadota; class Gammaproteobacteria; order Methylococcales; family Methylomonadaceae; genus UBA10906. The sequence continues at coordinate 53,415 of JBAQSX010000025.1, forward strand.
ATTGCCGCCGAAGTGCTATTTCCTGCTGATAATTTATTGGCGTGTTTGGCAGAGTTTGGACAAGAAAGCCCTTATACGCGCATTGAAGTGCTTGAATCGGTATTAGGTGGCACGCTAGACGCACTTAACAAAGGCGAGGTTGATTTAGTCATTTCGCCGCAATTGCCGCTGGGTTTTTTGGGCGATTTGTTAATGCGTATTCGCGTGATTGCAGTGGCGCATGTCAATCATCCCTTGCATCACCAAGCTGAATTATTAAGCAATATCGACTTGCAAGCCCATCGTCACATCGTGGTACGCGATTCAGGGGTGAATCGTGACAGCCGCCCTGTCTCAGTTGAAGTTAAACAACGCTGGACGGTGACTCAAATCGCCACATCAATTCAAGCGGTATGCAATGGTTATGGTTTTGCGTGGTTGCCACAAACGCATATTCAAAAAGAATTGCAAGCAGGTATTTTAAAACCCCTGCCCCTACGCGAGGGCGGAATACGCGAAATACCCTTGTATTTGATTTTAGCAAAACCCGAATTTGCAGGACCGGGAGTTAAGCGTTTAGCAGAGATTATTAAAAACAACGCGGCTATTATTTGAAGCAATAAACCCTCTTTGCTCAATCAAACATCGCGCATTTTTTCCTTCATAATCACCTATAAACTAGCGTACTATAGTCACCAGTAATTTTTTATTAAGACACACTATAATTAATGGATACGCTTATTAATCCTTTAGGGCAACGCTTTAGAGGCTATTTACCTGTTATTATTGATATTGAAACAGCGGGATTTAATGCAAAAAAAAATGCCTTATTAGAAATTGCGGCAGTGATTGTTGAATTAAATGAAGCGGGCGAATTAGGGATTACTGAATCTTATTCAAGTCATGTGATTCCTTTTAAAAACTCTGAATTAGATGCCGCCGCCTTAAAATTTAACGGTATTGATCCTTATCATCCTTTTCGTATGGCAGTCGAAGAAAAACAAGCTTTGGATTTATTATTTAAACCCATTAAAGCCGCTGTTAAACGCAATAAATGCACACGCGCTATTTTAGTAGGTCATAATCCTGCCTTTGATATTAGTTTTTTAAATGCGGCAATTACTCGCACCCAAATAAAACACAGTCCGTTTCATCCCTTTAGTAGTTTTGATACGGCAACTTTGGGGGGATTAGTTTATAAACATACGGTATTGGCAAAAGTCGCTGAGGCGGCGGGGATTGAATGGGATAATGAAAAAGCCCACTGCGCCTTATATGATGCTGAGAAAACAGCAGAATTATTTTGTAAAATTGTTAATCGTTGGAAAGTCTTAGAAGCAAGTATCTAACTTTACATAAAAAAACCTGCTGGCTTTTTAAAAACCAGTAGGTTTTTTTGTCAGAATCAAACAATCTGCATTAACAAAATAAGCAGCATTTAAAACCCTTCTTAAATCCAATCTTTATCAACTGCAATTAATCCTTCTAATCCCGCATAATTTCTCGTGCTCGAATATCGCCAATGTTCTGGCTTGTCGACATAACCGCGTTTGACGGGATTGAAATAAATATAATCGAGTTTTTGGCGCAGTATTATTTCATTTTGTATTAATTGTGGGTGTGAACCTTCTTCCCTGCATTGATACTCTCTATCAGTTTTATGGATTTTACGAAAAAATGCCATTTGTTTTAATAAACGCTCAGCACCACATTCTTTTAAATAGTCGATTAATTGTCTTGCTGTATAAGATTTAAAATGGGCTATTTCTTTATTTAAATCGTCGGCTTGTACTATTAAATGCAGATGATTTTCTAAAATCACATAACCATAGATTTTCCAGTTATTATATTCTTGCCGATAACTTAGCGCATTTAAAATAATACTGGCAGTTTGTGGACGGGTAAATAATGGCATCCAATTAATCACCGTGCAGGTTAAAAAGTGCGGTGCTTGCGTTTCACGAATACTATAACAGCTACGACCCATAATTAGTCACCCTTTAATTTTTTATTCTCTTTTTTCTCGTTCCCACGCGCCGCGTGGGAATGCAGTAATACCGCGCCTGCGGTCTGTGATTAGACGCGGCGCGTCTATACCGCATTCCCACGCCAGCGCGTGGGAACGAGAGAATATTTAACCGATAAATTCAAGTAATTGTTCAAGTAATTCATCGGCAATAGTTGTGCTTAATTTATAACCTTCACAATCAATTAAAAAATTATAACGGTACTCTTCAGCACAAACAGAAATCACTTGCAAAGCCATAAAGTATTTTGATTTATCAGTTTTAAATGGTGTATTGGCAATCACTTCTTCAAGTAGACGTTGCAATTTATGGGTTTTACTAAATGCGCCAAATTCGCTTTTTGTTTCGAGTATATATTTAAATAACATTTCAAACATTTGTTGATAATGAAAACAGTGCATAGCACAATCTTTTATTGCGGTTTTACTAATTACATCACAGGCAACGGCGTGTTCCCATGCCTTGCCGCCTAAGTTTTCAGTATTTTCAAAATGATTTAATTTTTCTGCGTACATAATGATAATCCTGTTTTTATAATTGATTAGATTTAGCTTGTTTAATTGTCTGAATGAAAATTTTTTCTCGTTCCCACGCGCCGCGTGGGAATGCAGTAATACCTCGCCTGCGGTATATCACTTAAGCATGACGCGGCGCGTCTATACCGCATTCCCACGCCAGCGCGTGGGAACAAATCGAAATAGAGCAATAGACATGCCTAATTTTTGTAAAGTCATTAATTTTATTAATCGCTTGACTGGCTTATTATGGTCAAAATACAATCCCTACAATTTAAGACTAAACAAAAAAAGGAATATTCCTATGTTGATAAACCAACAGGCTAATGCAATAGATGCTTTATTAAAATTATTAAGCTGGATAATTAGTATTATTTGTTTTTTAATAGGCTTTGTCCAAACGGGAATAGGACTAAGAACCTTTTTTGCATGGCAACCTTTTGGTTTTATCATCTCTGCGTTTATTTTTTTAGCGTTAATTTTTTGTTATACCGCCGCTGTTCATAAAAATCGCGCATGGATTATTTTATTTATAGTGTTTGCATCTATTAATTTTGTGTGTAATTTTAATGCTTTTTATCCTAATCAAATGGCTGATTCTTTGATTAGAAATGAATTAAAGGAACATAGACAAAATTACACGGTATTATCTAAAGATATAGATACTGCTTTTTCTGAAATACAACTTAATAACCGAAAATTAGCCGTTGAAGCAAAGCTAACCCAATTAGAATACCAGATTCGTCAAGATGGTTTAGGCGATAAGTCGAAAGAAATCATCGGTGATATTAATAAGTTAGGTGTAAAAATCACCGTATTAAAAACAGAACGCGGCAATCCCAAATCTTGGGAAGAAGTGGCAGACAGATATAAATACATGGTTGAACAAGAGCTTAAAGCTCAAATTGAAGGCAACGATTTTAAATCGAAAGCACAATTAATTTCTGATACGCAATCACAAAAAGATATTTTATTTCCTGAAATAGATAATCAATTGGCTAGTTCTGAAAAATTATCCTTACCATTAGAACAACCTTTAATTGAATTGATAAATGATATAGTAAAGCATTATCAGAGTTATTGTATTACAGCACATCGCTTACAAATTGAGTCAACCATAGAATGTAATGAAAGCTATTTTTCAGAAAATACTGAAATAGGAAAATTTTCTCATACTTTCCCCTCGGCATTAAAACATTTAGGTGAAACTAATACAATAATAGTGATTATAATATGTTTGTTAATTGATTTTATCGCGCCTTTAATGGCTTTTTTATATTTGAAAAGCCACGATAATAATTCATCAACGCCATTAAAATTTCGCCTACCTTGGCAACCCAAAGAAATTGAACGTGTTTAATCCCCTTCCTCCTTCTTTAACTACTAGAGAGTATTTTTATGTCCGAAGAAAACGAAAAAAAACCAATTAAATTAACTGGCGATAATGTTGATAGAACTGAGTTGCCTTATGGTTTAAAATCAGAAGCGAACACTAACGAAATAAATACTAATCCAATATTACAACCTTTTAATGGTCGTGAGTTTTCAGAGGCTCTTGCACAAATCGAAGATACCCGTTATGTATTTTTCTTTGGACAAGAAGGGTCAGGTAAATCTGTAATTATTGGTTCTTTATTGAGAATTTTAAATGAAGGGAATGCCTACGGGCGTTTTATATTAAATAA
>JBAQSX010000026.1:0-5366 GCA_049296695.1 Methylococcaceae bacterium
TAATACAAACGTCTGGTAGTGCATTAAAAAAGTAGGCTAGTTAATATCAAACAATCGGAGTTCAAACCTAGGTTTGAACTCCAACTAAAATGGCGTTTTATTAAAAGCTATTCTTTTGAGGCACTACCTAAAATTTGATTTTATTTTTTCGTGCTTTTCGTGTTTTTCGTGGAAAAAAATTAATAAAAATCCTCCCATTGTTTTAATTATGTCCTCTGAAAATCTACAAGCTTTATTTAATAAAACCTTTGCCGCTATAAGCTCGGCGCGAGAAAACTTTAGCCCAGAATTTGCCTTGCAAGAAATCGGTATTATTAAAACTGTTTCCACAGGGATTGCTAAAGTAACGGGGCTGGCTAATGTCGGCTTTGATGAATTAGTATGCTTTGCTAATAATAGTTTTGGTATTGCTTTCAATATTGATGAAGACGAAATAGGCGTAGTTTTACTGAGCGACTTTTGTGATTTAAATGCAGGTGATGAAGTGCGCCGTACAGGGCGGGTCATGGATATTGCCGTGGGTGAGCTGTTATTAGGGCGCATTATTGATCCGCTGGGTAGAGCCTTGGATGGCAAAGGCGCGATTATCAGCAGCCAGCGACTGCCCATAGAACGCCCCGCGCCGCCTATTATGGACAGAGACCCCGTGACTGAGCCGTTATTGACGGGCATAAAAGTTATTGATGCCTTAATCCCTATCGGGCGTGGTCAACGGGAATTGATTATGGGTGATAGGCAAACGGGCAAAACCGCGATTGCTATTAATACCATTATTAATCAAAAAGATAAAAACGTGTTATGCGTGTATTGCGCCATTGGACAACGCGCCGCAGGGGTTGCCAAAGTCGTTGCCACTTTGCGCGAACACGGCGCACTGGCTTACACCGTTGTGATGATAACCGAAGGCAGTGACCCGCCCGGTCTTGCCTATATCGCGCCTTATGCGGCAACCAGTATTGCTGAATATTTCATGGCACAAGGGCGTGATGTATTAATTGTTTATGATGATTTAAGCCATCATGCCAGAGCTTATCGAGAATTATCGTTATTATTACGCAGACCACCGGGCAGAGAAGCCTTTCCGGGGGATATTTTTTATATTCATTCACGCTTATTAGAACGCGCTACCCATTTACGTTCTGAATTAGGTGGCGGTTCATTAACCGCTTTACCGATTATTGAAACCGAAGCGCAAACTTTATCGGCGTATATTCCCACTAATTTAATTTCAATTACTGACGGGCAGATTTATTTATCGCCGTCTTTATTTGCTTTAGGGGTATTACCTGCTGTGGATGTGGGTAGGTCAGTTTCAAGAGTGGGTGGAAAAGCCCAACATACTGCTTTTAGAGCGGTAGCGGGTGATTTAAAACTCGATTACGCCCAATTTGAAGAATTAGAAAGTTTTGCCCGTTTTGGAGCGCGTTTAGATGCCGCCACCGAGCAACGTATTACGCACGGGCGGCGTATTAGAGCGTGTTTAAATCAAGCTGAAATTGAACCAATCAGTGTTATTGAACAATTAATGGTATTACTTGCTTTAGCGAATGGTTTATTTGACAGTATTGCTTTAGCTGATATGAATCAAGCTGAAATACAATTAAGGGCAGCCGTATTAAATTTGCCTAGTGCATTAATTACGCAATTACAAACTAATACTGAATTAACCGAAGATAATAAAAATCTTTTATTGCAATTAGCCAAAGATACCATAGCCTTAAGTAGTAAGGAGCAATAAAAATAAATGTAGGGGCAAAATATTTTTTGCCCTTTAGTAACAATCTGTTGTTATTAAGGGCAAATGTTATTTGCCCCTACAAATTCTTAATTTACGTTTTAATTGTCCTGAATTCGCTATTCTAAAAATTAAATAGCGTTCGTGCTTTTTGTGTTTTTCGTGGACAAATTATTCAATTAATGATGATAGGCATTTTCACCGTGTTCACAAACATCAAGCCCTTCACGTTCAATGTCTTCAGTCACACGCAAGCCTACCAACTGATCAACAATTTTATAAGCCGCAAAAGAAACGATTCCCGACCAAAGTAGCGTGACAATAATGCCCCAGAGTTGGCTTTGTAATTGACTAACAATACTGTATTCGCCAACAGCATTGCTTACATAATCATAAACACCTGTGCCACCTAAACTCGGTGATGCCACAAAAGCAGTCGCTAATGAACCCAATATGCCGCTGATACCGTGTACGCCAAATACATCCAAAGAGTCGTCATAGCCTAAGTGATTTTTCAATTCAGTCACTGTCCAAAAACATAAGCCACCTGCGAATAAGCCCAATATAATTGCACCCATAGGCCCTGACCAACCGCAAGCAGGTGTAATTGCCACCAAACCCGCCACCGCGCCCGATGCCGCACCTAACATACTAGGCGTGCCGCGTCTTAACCATTCCACCAGCGTCCACGCTAAAGTCGATGCGGCGGTGGCTAATAAGGTATTGGCAAACACTAAACCCGCCGTGCCATTGGCTTCTAAATTAGAACCAACATTAAAGCCAAACCAACCCACCCATAATAAAGCCGCGCCTAAAGTCATCATCGGTACGTTATGTGGAGCCATAGCTTCGCGTCCAAACCCGACCCGTTTGCCAATGACTAAACAGCCTATTAAACCTGCAATCCCTGCGTTAATATGCACGACAGTACCACCTGCAAAATCCAACGCGCCTTTTTGAAAAATAAAACCTGCCGTGGCGGTGGCTGTTTTGGCAGTGATGGCATCGGTATAAGCATCAGGGCCTGCCCAATACCAAACCATGTGTGCAATGGGTAGATAAGAAAAACTAAACCATAACAAGGTAAATAATAATACTGCTGAAAATTTAATGCGTTCAGCAAATGCGCCAATGATTAAAGCGGGGGTAATTGCGGCAAAGGTTAATTGAAACATGGCATAAACATATTCGGGTAAATACACGCCTTTGCTAAAAGTTGCAACGACAGAATCGACAGTAATACCGCGTAAAAAAATCTTATCAAAACCGCCAAAAAAAGCATTACCTTCAGTAAAGGCAATACTGTAGCCATATAAAGCCCACAACACCGCAATCATGCAGAAAATAATAAATACCTGCATCAAAATAGATAAGATATTTTTAACGCGTACCATGCCCGCATAAAATAAAGCTAAGCCGGGCAGGGTCATTAAAATAACCAGTACCGTAGCGATAATCATCCAACTGGTGTCGCCTTTATTGGGCAGTGCTAAAACGGCTGGCTGTGCAACTAATAGTCCCGAATAAAATAAGCTAAGCAACAGCGCGAATAACGTTAATGGTCGAATCATTTGATTTCTCCTGAATTGAATTAGCTTTGCTGTTCATGGACATGACAGCGCAGTATCAATACTCAAAAAAGCAAGAGACACGCCAAAAGCTATTCACTCACGTTTTATAGGGTGAGGCGACTGTTTAAACGATTTTTTGCACTAATATGAAGCAATAAGACACGCTATAAACCTAAATTTAGCGCAGTATTTTTTAACAGTTAGCCAAAATATAAAATCCAATCATGGTTTACACTTTATATTTAGGGTTTTATAGATGCGCCCTTTCAATTTGGCATAGTCAATGCTCAATTCTGTTCATTCATTTAACCCCACTGTTAAAGTGAACGAGACAGGTTATGAGCCAAGTCACAACAGACACTTTCAATCCCGCATTACAGTTTTTAGGATTGATTCAACAAGCGATAGCCGATGGTATTAGCCGTCATTGCGTAATTGCTGACGGCACTGAAGTTTATCTCGTCCCCTCAGAGCAACTCTACTACACGCAACAAGCCGATATTGAAGCCTTATTTTTATTATGCGTGGCGAGTAACACTGAAATTAGCGTCACCTTAATACCTAATTGGCAACCTGAAAATAATGAAGACATACAAGCAGGACGGGTACTACTGCAACGTAAAAACCTTAGTCTGCTGAGTCATCCATTAACTGAATTACTGTGGTACACAACGCTTTGTAGCTCACAGGGACGTTTATTAGCAGGACATGACCTTCACACCCCCGTACACTTAAACGCGCTACCTGATTTTTCACGTCTCTATCATAGAGATAGCGACCCCTTATTAGCCACTTTTATGCGAGAAAATAGTATGAACTTAAATACAATCGCACAAACTACCAGTGTTCCTTTAACGCAGGTCATTGATTTTTACAATGCCTCTACCTTACTAGGACTGAGTAGCATAGAACCCAATGATGTTTTTAAACCCGAAAATTACCTATTAGGACTACTCGAAAAAGGCAATATCGATAAACAAAGCCGCTGTTGCGTTTTAGCAGGTCAAGCTCCGTTATTTCTTGTGCCAACTGAGGGCAAATACTACACAGAAGCCAATAGCAGTGATTTACTCAAATTATGTGCAACACCACTATCAGCGATGAATATTAGTGTGGTTGATAATAATGCGGATAAAGAAGAAATGGTGCAGGTAGGACGTTCACGCGTGCGGCAAAAAAAACAATCGGTACTACCCGCCGTATTAGGACGACCCTTAGCTGAATTACATTATCAAACCGCTTTACATGCCTCAAAAGGTCGTTTGCTTTTGGGTTATAAAGCTAATACTCAAGTGAAACTCAAACAATGGCCTGATAAAAGCTTGCTCAAAGATGCCATGTTAAATAAAGAAGAGCGTTATTTTTTTACACTGGCTTTATTTATGACCGATAAAAAAGCCAGCCTTGAAGAAATTGCCACTGCCACGCAAGTACCTTTAGCCAAAGTTATTGACTTTCATAATGCGTGTGCGGTGATAGGATTAATAGAACAGTGATAGCGTTATTAATAACGACAATTAATCTTTTATTAAAATAGTAGGGCAGATTTTAAATCTGCCCTTTTTATTTGGTAGTTAAAGATATGATAATTAAACCGTTCTGAAGCTAAAATCCTATTGGAATCCAAAATCATGATTTTGGATTCCATAAAAATTAATCTGAGTATTCATTGTTTTCAATTAAGATGCGTTATTGTTTTCTTTAGAAAAGATTTAGCGTATTTAGAAAATAGTTTGTTATAAAGAAAAGACGTTGCAGTGCAACGTCTCTACTATAACAATAGATTCAATGTATATTTAAAACAAAAGTCTTTTTAATCTATAGCAAAAAATTATTTAGATTAATGACGACTACGGTAGAGACGTTGCACCGCAACGTCTTTATACGGTAATTCAATAATTAAGCCTATATTATCTGAATCAGAATTGACAAAATAAATCCTGTGAATCTTAAAATCTTGTAAATCCTGATTCAGACACATATTAATAACTTAAATTCAATTTTTTAGGTAGTGCATCAAAAAAGTAGGCTTGTTAATATCAAAACTTTCGGAGTTCAAA
>JBAQSX010000027.1:0-13265 GCA_049296695.1 Methylococcaceae bacterium
TAGGGGCGATTTAAATCGCCCCTACACAGTCTCAAACGTTACGATTCAATCCACCCGCCCACTGCATATTAACCGTTTATTTATCGCTAAAACCCCTCAACAAGTCCTCACTTTATTGCCCTTATTATTTAATGTCTGTGGTATTGCTCAGGCTTATGCGGCATTTTCTGCTTTAAATCAAGCTTTAAATATTGAAATTAATAACACTGCCAATATAGCGCGGCAATTATTATTAACAGTTGAGTTAATTCGTGAGCATTGTTGGTGGTTATTGATTAATAGAGATAAAACTAAACTTACGCCTTTTATTGCCTTAGTTTCGCAATTTAAACAAGCTTTATTTATTAATGGCGATGTCTTTAGTTTAAATAGTCAATTACAAGTTAATCATCGGCAATTAGCGGTGTTAATTAAGCAATTAGAACTAGAATTAAATCCATTATTTAATCAGCAACGCCTTGAATTTTTAGCTATTAATACTGAATCTGAATTAACGCAATGGTTAGCCAGTAATAACAGTCTTATCGCTATAGTATTAAATAAATTAGCAGGTAATGAATACTTAGGAAAAAGTGATATAGAACTATTGCCAGTTTTGGATAATATTATATTAAACGATTATTTATTACAACAAAACGCTCATGAATTTAGTTATTATCCAAATTGGCAGAATAAGCCTTATGAAACGACTTGTGTTAATCGCCAAAAAAATCAGCCTTTAATTGTGCAGTTATTAAACAAATACGGTAATAGCATATTCACAAGATTAATAAGTCGCTTTATAGAACTCGCTCAAGCCATCGAATTATTAAAACAGTATTCCATTGAATTAACGCAAACCTCAAATCATTATCATGGTGCAATAATAGCCAATACAGGTTTAGCACAAGTACAAGCCTCTCGCGGTTTATTAATTCATCGCGTTAAATTAATAGAGGGTGTTATTAGTCATTATCAAATAATCGCGCCAACGGAATGGAACTTTCATCCGCAAGGCGTAGTCGCGCAAAGTTTAAAACAGTTAACCGCGCCTAATAAAAATTTATTACAACAACAAGCCGCTTTAATTATTAACGCTATAGACCCTTGCGTGGCGTTTGAATTAAATATTGATTGATATGCGTTATCATAATTATCAATGAGTTAAATGTAAATCTCTTTAGATTCCTTATAAGTAATAAAGTTATACGCCGCGCTTTCTTGTACAATAACTCAGCTATTGCAAAATAGCCTGTTTGAAATAGGACACTTTAGGGTGTGTATTATTTAACTTTAGGAAAAACAATGAAAAAAATAACAGCGTTATTGGTTTTACCCTTATTGTTTGCTAGCGCGAACGTATTTGCTGAAGCGATTAAATCAGCCGATGAATTGACAGGTAATTGGCTTTTAGTCTCGACAAAAACCTCGCCTAAAGATGCTGAATCTAAATCAATGGGGATTACTTGGTCATTACAAGGTGGAAAATTAATTCAAAAAGATATTCCACAAGCCAGAGGCGGCTCTTATGATTCTCTGCCTGCGGATTATTCAATTGAAGACGGTAATTTAAAAGTGGCAGTCCCCGGTCGTGCAGGTAAGTTTGATGTGTATTCATTAGAAGAAAGAACCGATAAAGGCATGACTTTAAAAGATACTAAATACGGTACTTTATTTTACTTTACTAAAAAGTAATTTATTACGGGTATTATTGTGGACGTGTTTTCACGTCCACTTTTAATTATTCTATTGTCTGAATGAAGATGATTGAGATATAAAGATTATAAGATTATTTGTTTTATCTTAATATCTTTCAATCTTCATTATCTTCATTCAGACACAAATAAACTTAAATAAATATTATGCACGAAATGTCACTTTGCCAAGGCATACTTGAAATTTTAGAAAGCCAAGCTAAAACTCAAAACTATTCAAAAGTTAAAAGCGTTTATTTAGAAATTGGTAAATTATCCAGTATTGAACCCGACGCTTTACGTTTTGGTTTTGATATTGTGATGAAAAATTCATTAGCTGATAATGCGCGTTTAGAAATTATTGAAATAGACGGCAAAGCGTGGTGTTTTGATTGCGGACAAACGATTATTATTGAACAACGTTATGACCCCTGTCCTTTATGCGGCAGTGTGAAATTACAAATTAATGAAGGTGAGCAAATGCGAATTAAAGAATTGGAGGTTATCTAATGTGTATTGATTGCGGTTGTAGCGCGGACGGGGCAAAAATTATTGAACACAATCATGAAACTCATGAGCATCATCATCACGACCATGAGCATGACCATCATCACCATAATCATGAAACGCCCACGCGTAAAATTAGTATTGAACAAGATATATTGGCTAAAAATAATCACTACGCGCAATTAAATAGAGAGTATTTGCGTGAGCATAATATCTTTAGTTTAAATTTAGTCTCAAGCCCCGGTTCGGGTAAAACGACTTTATTAACGAAAACCATTGAGTTATTAAAAAATGAATTAACTATTAATGTAATAGAAGGCGACCAACAAACCAGTTTTGATGCCGATAGAATTCGCGCCACGGGTGTTAATGCGCTGCAGATTAATACAGGTAGAGGTTGTCATTTAGATGCACACGCGATAGGTCATGCCATAGAGCATTTAAACGTTGCTAATAATAGTGTGTTATTTATTGAGAATGTCGGTAATTTAGTTTGTCCTTCGGCTTTTGATTTAGGTGAAGCGCATAAAGTCGTTATTTTATCGGTCACAGAAGGTGAAGATAAACCCTTAAAATATCCTGATATGTTTAATGCCGCTGATATTATGTTACTGAATAAAATTGATTTATTGCCTTATTTAGAGTTTGATGTGGCGCAATGTATTAATTATGCGCGGCGCGTTAATCCTAGAATTAAAGTTTTACAAGTATCTGCTAAAACGGGCGAGGGTTTGGATGTGTGGTTACAATGGTTAAAGGGGAGTTATAACTTGGCATTAATTACTTGAATAATTGGAGTTTTAAAAATCAGCCAGTAAATATATTCGTTTTACAATTAGACTAATTTATAAATAGAGTTATTGCAACAGGTTATACCTGTGTTGCAATAACTCTATTCATTATGAATAACCTGCGCATAAATCTGTCCCAATGCCAAGCCGCCATCATTAGGTGGCACATTTTTATGTCTATAAATTGCATAATGACTTGCTAAAGGATGTTTAATAATCGCGTCAATTAAATACGCATTTTGAAAACAACCGCCGCTTAAAACTAAGGTCTTAAGTGCTATTTTTTCAGCAATAGCAAATAAACTATTAGCTAAACTGTGATGAATTTTAGCGGCTATTTGCGCAGTGGTTAATGTATTTAAATCCTGCAAAACACCGCTTAATAATGCTTGCCAATCCATAATGAATGGCTCAGTAGTATTAATTATCATGGCATAATAATCAGTGGTTATTTCATTCATGGCGCATTGTTCTACTGCCATTGCCGCTTGTCCTTCAAATTCACTTAATTGACATAAGTTTAATAAACTAGCCAATCCATCAAATAAACGTCCAATACTACTGGTTATTGGACAGTTAATATTTTTATTTAATAAAGTGCGTAATAGTTTTAATTCAGTTTCATTAAAAGCCGTTAATAAATGCGTGTACTCAGTAAATATGTTGTCACCTTGCCACGCATACAATAAACCCAATAATACCCGCCGTGGTTCTTTAATCGCTTGCGTTCCGCCCACTAATGGAAACGGACGGCAATGCGCCACCCGTTGAAAACCATTAGCGCAAACCACTAAAAACTCACCGCCCCACAAGCTGTTATCTTCGCCCAAACCCGTGCCATCCCATGCCACGCCTAAAACAGGAGCTTGCAAACCATGTTCTGCCATGCAGGAAAGAATATGTGCGTGGTGATGTTGCACTGGTTTAAGCGGTAAATTCAAACTGTGCGCGTAGTGACTGCTGGCATAATCGGGGTGCTTGTCGCAAACGACCTGCTGAGCGGTAAAACCATAAAGCTTGCTTAAATCAGCAATAGTGGCGCGGTGTTGTTGCACTGTGGCTAAGGCGTGTAAATCGCCAAGGTGTTGACTTAATAGGACTTGTTTACCTTGAGCGATTGCCACGGTGTTTTTTTGCTGACCACCTACGGCTAAAGTCGCGCTAAGGCTTTGTTTTAATGCAATAGGCGTTGGCACAAAACCTCTCGCGCGGCGCAATACCGTGGGCAAATCAGCAAGCACGCGCACAATGGAATCGTCTAAAGGTCTTAAAATGGCGCGGTCGTGAATTAAAAAACCATCGGCAAGTGAGCCTAACGCCTTGAAAGCTTGAGCATTATCAATACAAATCGGCTCATCGTGTTGATTGCCGCTAGTGGCGACCAATGGCGACTGCATGGCGTTAAGCAATAAATGATGCAAGCCCGAACAAGGCAACATAATCCCCAGTAATGCTTGCTGTGGCGCGACCGCAAAAGCAACGGAGTCCAAACCTAGGTTTGTACGTTTTGCCAACACAATCGGCGCACTGGCAGAACATAAACTATGCCGCTCTAACTCATTGAATTGGCATAATAATTCAGCTTGCGCTAAATCAACTACCATTAAAGCAAACGGTTTGCTGGGACGATGCTTGCCTTGCCGCAAACGCATAACCGCTTCTTGATTGCTGGCATCGACCAATAATTGAAAACCACCTATACCTTTGAGAGCTAATATTTTTCCTGCTTTTAATTCATTAACGGCTAGTTCTAATGCCGCTTGTTTTTGAGCGAATACCTTGCCGTTGTTATCAGTAAAACTTAATTGCGGGCCACAATCATGACAGGCAATGGTTTGGGCAAAAAAGCGTCTATCGTGTGGATTGTTATATTCCGCTAAACATTGGGAACATAAAGGAAAATCAGCCAAACTGGTATTAGGTCTGTCATAAGGCAAAGCCGAAATCACGTTATAACGCGGCCCACAATGACAACAACTAATAAAAGGATGCAAGTAACGGCGATTAGTTTTATCAAATAATTCATTAATACAGTCATTACATAGCGCAATATCGGGACAAATAAAACTATTATTTTGTGTCGTAATACGCGAGGGCGCGAAATAAAAATCGCGTTGATTAATGACAGGGATTAGTTGTTGATGATAAGAATTAATATGCCCACAAGCGGGGATTTGTTGATGGAGGTTTTTTAAAAAGGATTCAATATTGGTTGTATAACCTTCAATTTCTAAAACGACAGCGTCATCTTCATTAGCAACCCAACCTGTTAATAAATGCGCGGTTGCTAGGCGATAAATAAAAGGTCTAAAACCAATGCCTTGTAATAAGCCAGTTAAATAAATGGCTAAACGTTGCTTATTAATAATGGTAACGCCCCCAAGTATTCATTAAAGCCACGCATCATTATTAATAAATTTGCTTTTTAAAAACTCACCTTGCGCCATTAAAGCCTCAGCATTTTTATTATTAACATTTACCAAAATACGTTGAATCTGCTCATCTAAAAGCGATAATTGTTCAATTAAAGCTTCTTGCGGGGTTTTACCATTACGCATTTTGTGCATTTTAGCAAATACGGGCGGTAATTCTAAATAAGTGCTTAACATCTGCGGTAAATAATCCAATACTGTTTGCTCAAGTACATGCACATCATAATCCCCCGCATTCATCGCTTCTAATCGTGGCAAAATCATAAAAATATTATCTTTAATGGTCACGACTTTAGTTAATACCTCAGCACTGACGCGTTTGCTAATTTTAGTAATTAAGCCATCTAATACTAATTGTAATTCACGCACTGATAAATTTTCATGACCCAAATTGCTAGCAAATTTCGCTTTAGGCGTTAATAAAAATCCCAGTGCATATAAACCCACTACAATAAATAACCAATAGGCTTTTATTATACCTACAAAAAAAGCCACTAAACCAAAACTTGCCAGCAAACAGCCGACAATATTTTCGGTGCTGTATAAAAATAATAATAGCCGCTTATTCATTGATAACCTCTGATTTGTTTAAAGGCCTCAGCTAAAGAACTTTTACGACTATCAAATACTTTACCGCCTGTTAATTGTGCTAAATTTTGCATTTCATCAGAATTAGCCTCGCCAAATAAAATAGGAAAAGTGGCAATACCTGAAATATTATTAGCGTGGTTTACATAAAAATTATTAAACTCAGTATAATTAATACCGTCTTGATTTAAACCATCGGTCATTAATACCACTGAATAAAAACGATTAGGTTCTGTTTGTATGGCTTGAGCGGCTAAGTCATACGCTTTTTTTAGCGCACTAAAAATCGCCGTCCCGCCATTGACTTGCAAACTATTAATATAAGTTTTTATATCTTGCAAACCATGACTATCTTTATCAATTACAAAAGTTTTAGTCTCTTTAATAGCATGATTGAAGGTGATAATAGTTACTAATTCGCGCTGTCTAAATTGTGCAAATTTTCCTGTTAAACTGGTATCATCGCCTGTTAAATTATTCATGGCTTGTTTTAAAGCACTAATACGATTACCCGTCATCGAACCACTTAAATCTAAAACAAAAAAGGAATGACTGGGTTTTTTTCTATCATTTAAATAAGCAAATAAAATTTCATTAACCGTGGCGATATTATTAGGAAACGCCAAGTCCATTAAATAACTTTTAGGAAATTGTTCACCTAAAACCACGCTAGTATTCACAGGGCGGCGGTCAGTATTACGCATTTGCCAGCTTTGAAATTCAGCCGATTTTAAATAGGCGATTACTTTTTGATAATCTTCAGTGCGCGCTTTATTTAATAAAATTAATGGATAATCGGCTATGACCATACCTTCTTTAGGATACACTAATACCAGTTTTTCTTTTAATAGCGGGTTTCTATTGAGTTTTAATAACTCTGATTCATAATTAAAAATACCATCTACTTTGGCTTGTTCGCGTAAATAACGATCACTTAAAAATCCCGAACTCCCTGCTGTTAAATTATGGCCGCTAAAAAAAGTTTTTAATTTCTCAGCATCGACATCTTGGGCGGTAAGCACATCACCTTTATTAGCAAACACCGCCTGTACACTCATCACCGTAGAAAAGCCTGAATTTGAAGCAGTCGGGTCGGTCATGGCATAAGTTAATTGCCCCGCTTTAATTTTATCGGCAATATCTGACCAGCTTATTTGCGAATTATTTATCCAGCCCCATTGCCCAGCCAAACTTTCTTTAATGGCAAAAGTAACAGGTGACAAGGCGATTTTTTCTTGCGTCTGAATAACTTTTTTCTCAGCTTGTAATAAATTAAGATATTTAGCATGTGAAAACCACGCGACATCATAAGCACTGGGTTGCGCCATAATCATTTCCGCGCCATCTAAAGTACCCACATAATTAATATCTAACTGCACCCCTGTTTTTTCTTTAATGGTTTCAAGCATGGGTGCTATATCTTTTAATTCAGAACCCGCAATAATTTTTAAAGTATTAACCGTATTTGGAGCAACGGCATTATTACTACTTTTATCACAGGCGGTTAATAAGACTAATAAAGCAAAACAACTGCTCAATAAACTAAGGCGTAACATAATAAAAACTCCAATTAGGCGTTGCGTTGCATTATAAAGACACGGCATTATTTTGCGTATTTGAGTTTAATAAACTCGGACTTTGTTGCTGAGTTTTAGCTAAATAAACTTGGGCTTTACTCACCTCAGTAGATAAAACATTGACCGTTTTTTGCATATTGGCCAAAGCTTGCACTTTATAATTTGCCATCATATCCATAGTTTCATAAATATCAGCAAATGCGGCTTTTAATTTATCTAATTCAATGGTGGCATTAGCGGCTTGATTGCCAATATCGCTGGCTTGTTGTTTTAATAATTTAGCCGTTCCTGCAATCATATTACTGGTGGTAGTATTTAAAGCATTAATTTGGTCTAATACTAATTTTTGATTATTTAAAGCTTGCGCGACCATCACCGCAGTACGCAATGCTGAAATTGTGGTAGTGGTGGCTCTGTCTACGCCTTTAATGAGTTCTAAATTGTTTTTGCGTACCATATCTAAAGCCAAATAACCTTGAATACTCACCGCCAATTGCGTTAATAAATCCTGCACTTTTTGACGCACATAAAACAACATTTCTTCTTTAACAATTCGCGCTTTTTCAGATGATTGCAATTCAATTTCAGCAATTTTAATTTCTAAAGTAGCATCTATTTGTTTGCCTAAATAAATATACTGCTCTAATTTACCCATAGTGTCCCATAATAGGGCTTTTTCGGTTTCTATGACCGCATTATCTTTACGCAATTCATCTTGACCGTTATATAAGGCCTGCACAATTTTATTTAATTGCGTTTGCGCGGATTGGTATTGATAAAAATAGTTTTGTAATTTATTACCGAAAGGAATTAAACCCAATAATTTACGCGGTGATAATAAATCTTGTTGTGAAGGGTCTAGGCTTTCTACAGTTTTACGCAAATCAACCAAGGTTTTACCAATAGGCGCGTTTTCATCAAAAACCCCGCCTTGATTTAAGGTATTCGCAGGTCTTTCTAACATGCGGTTTGACATACTCGCCGCCATTCTAATTTCATTATTACCCATATTATGAATAATATTGAGTTTTTCTTTAAAACTCTCGCTATTAATCTCCGCGCTAATAACAATAGCAATAAACTCAGCGACTTTTTGATTTAATTGTTCATGTTGCTCAGTTGAAACTGGCACCATAGATAAGGCTTTTTCGGTTGATACAGAGCTGACAACTTCGGGGGGTGTTAAAGTCATTATGTCATTCATGGTAATAGCCTGTTATTAAAATAATTAATTGGGGTAAATACGATTAATCATAGCTTCTAGTAAGTCATAACTGGGTTCATCAATAATATTGACCAAAGTAGGCGGTGTAATAAAATTATTACTTTTATTATTCACTTTAGTTGTACGCAAACCATATTGATTAGCAATTTGTTGTAAGTTCTCATCATTCACTAAAGCATCGGCTAATTTTTCAGCATCGGCATTAAAAGGAATAAAGATATGTTTAGTAAATAAGGTAGGTTCTGGATAGAGTAATACCATATCTGCGGTAATTGCACTATTTGTTTTTTTATGAGCCTCCATTAAAAATTGCGCTTCATAAATCATCACTAATGGTGATTTTCCCATACCCATAGTTAAATAATCTTGAAACGGAATTTCGGTAGAGTTTTCAGTAAAACCTTGTCGGGTAAATAATGAGGCTAAGGGTTTGGCAATGGCTTCTATTTGCGCGTTATTTTCTATAATGGCATTATTATTTAATATATAACTCGCTAAAGCTAAATACATAGCGGCACTATTTGAAGTACGCACATCGGTAGTGGTCACTAATACTGATTTATTAGCAGGGTATTGACTACTGTCTTTTAAATCATTCCAACGTTTTTCTTTGATAATTAAATCAAATAGCGCGTTCATATCAATAATATAATAAGTATCCCCGCGTTTAGTGACGATATTATTAGCTATTAAAATATCAACAATCGGTTTCCACGAGGCAATCACCATGGGGGTGAAAAAAGGTTGCACGGATTTTTTTGTATTTTTAAGGCGTTTTATTTTCTCAGCTGCGGCAATACCTGCGGGAAAAACAAAATCATAATTAGCCGCTAAATTAGCTGTATTAGCAATTTCTCGAGAACCTGCTTTTTCTACGCTCACTTTTAAATACCACGGTTCTTTGGCTAAAGCGGCAATGGTTTGTGGGTCACGAAAAAAGGCTTCTTTTTCTGAACCTATCACGCCTTTTATTTCTTTTAATACAGGAGCGATTTGCTCAGTGTGTTGCTCTTTAATAGATTGGTAAATGGCCGCGCTTACAGCGATTAATAATACTAAGGTAAGTAAAGGGGCAAATAGGCGTTTTAACATAATGTTCTCTATAGTGTTATTAATTGTCGCCAGTTATTGAGAGTTGCATTATTCAATAACTGCTCGGCAAATTCAGTGGCGAGTTTTAAATGTTCTTTAGCGTTATCAGATAAACCTTCGCCTAATTCAAAAGATTCACCTTTAATACTTAATAAAAAACACGGTGGTGGGTTTTTCTTTTTAATATCTTGATAAACTGCTAATACTGAGTCAGGACTCATGGCATGGGTGGTGTAGCTTTTATCTTTTTGTGGAGTTAATTCATGAAAAGCAAAAGCATTAATATGAGCAACTGAGGCATCAATAAATAATACTAAGGCTCTCTCATCTAAATCTAAAGCATGTTCGATTTGTAATTGAAAATCACTGAGTATGTCGATGGAATGCAAACCTAGGTTTGCACTCCGTTCAATCTGCTCTAATAATAATATGCCCAGTGCATCATCACCGCGACTGAGATTACCATAGCCAAATAATAAAATAGGTTTAGTCATTTTTAATTATGTTTTTTGGGGAATAAGTTTTTAGTAATTACCACAATCACGCCGAATACTTCAGCTAATGTGACTGCCATATATATTTCAAGGACATGCGCGTCAAATTTTAAATAGCCTAAACCAACAATGATAAATACTGCATTCATAACAATTAATTGTGCAATAAGAATACCTATGAACCAATAAGCATAATTACGTTTTAATTCTCTATCTGATTCTTTGTCTTTATGGGGTAGCTTAACATCTATTATCTTTATACCTAATTCTCTTCCTAGAGTAACAGGATCAATTGGAAAATTATCTTTTTTACAATAGGCTTTTCGTATTTTTTCAGCAATTAATTCAGCTTCATTAATATCAAAAGCTGTCTCATTAGGTTTAGAGGCAAGCATATATAATCCTTCATATCGTTTTTAATAAAAACTCACCCGCTTTAAAACGTAGGAGTTATATTATAGTAATTCAACTTTATGTTAGTGATTGTGAACTGTACGACTGCCAGTCCTCCAAAGGACTGGCAGTCGTTTTAATACCGACTATAGTGGAATCACTATAATTAATACTACGCGATTAATTAAAAGTTTTACCCGCTGTTTCAGGTAATGTTGGCATGGTTTGTTTTGGGAATTGTCCTGTTAAACCATTTAAAAACGCCACAATATCAGCAACTTCATCTTTCGATAATTCTTTATCTAATTGTACTTTTGCCATAATTTTAACGGCATCTTCTAAAGTTTTAACTGAACCATTATGGAAATAAGGCGCAGTTAAAGTGATATTACGCAAGGTTGGTACTTTCCATAAATGTTCATCGGCTGGGTTTTTGCTAACTTCAGCCACGCCTTTGTCTTTTTTGAAATGGTATTGCGCGTTGAAATAGGCATTTTCATGCACAGGGAAACGTTGGAACATGCCCGCGCCATTAAAAGCAGGGCCGCTGTGACAGCTTGTGCAACCCAGTTCAGCAACTTTTTCCATACCGCGTACTTGCTGAGCAGTTAAAGCGGTTTTGTCACCGTCAACATAACGGTCATAAGGGCTGTTGGGGGTAATTAAGGTTCTTTCGTAGGCGGCAATGGCTTTGGTGGCGTTTTCTTTGCTAATGCTATCTTTGCCAAATACGCTTTCAAAAGCGGTTTGATAGCCTTCGATAGTTTTTAAACGTGCCACCACATCGTCCCAACTTTTCATACCCATTTCAATAGGATTGGTCACAGGGCCTGCGGCTTGTGCTTCTAGGCTGGCTGCTCTGCCGTCCCAGAATTGTACTGAATTGAAAGCCGCGTTCCATACCGTCGGCGCGCTACGACCACCTGTCTGCGCGCCCACACCTACTGAATTGGGGCGATTATCTTCACCACCTAACATGGTGTTATGGCAAGACGAGCAAGACACTGTGCCGCTAGATGATAAACGTGGGTCATGATAGAGCTGTTTGCCTAATTCGACTTTTTCGCTAGTGCTTGGGTTGTCTTCAGGTGCTGGGGCGGTGCTAGGTAAAGTTTCCCAAGCTTGCGCCACTGAGATTGCGCCTGTTAGGGCGATTGCGGTAATTAATGAGCGAAGTTTAAACATACTATCCTCCAAATGATTTTGCTTAAATGATAAATGAATTATTTTTATGAGCGGTGCAATCGAATTTGATAAAAACGATTAACTTAACAAGGATACACACAGGCTTTATTTTGTGCAATTCGCTGTGCTTTGTGGTATTAGCGCGGTAATTTAAGCACAACAGTCTTGTGCCTTTATACTACAGACCTATAATGACCATTATGATTGACCCAATGAGAATAAAACCATGGACAAATTAACCAGCATGACCGTGTTTGTACGCGTAGCCAAAGCGGGAAGCTTTGCAGGAGGGGCGCGTGAATTAGGTATTTCTCGCGCAATGGCAACCAAACATATCATGCAGTTAGAAGGTAGCCTACGCACTCGTTTATTTAACCGCACCACGCGCAGTTTAAGTTTGACCGATGTTGGGGCATCGTATTTAGAACGTTGCTCACAAGTATTATTAGATGTTGAAGAAATGGAATCTGCGGTCACGCATTTGCAAACTGAGCCGCGTGGCGTTTTAAAAATCAGTGCGCCGCCTGTGATTGGTGCAACGCATATTACTCGAGCCGTTTCTGAGTTTTTAAAAATTCATAATGATTTAAAAGTTGAAATGATTTTGCAAAGTAGTCATGGTGATTTAATTGACGAAGGTATTGATATAGCGATTTGTTTGGGTGAATTAGAAGATACCAGTATGGTCGCTAAAAAACTTGCCACTTCATCAATGGTAGTCTGTGGTTCACCTGATTATTTAGCGCGTCATGGCACACCTAAAAAACCCGATGATTTATTAAATCATAGTTGTTTAATTAATTGGGCGAGTTCACCGCGTAATCGTTGGCAATTTAAAAGTAGCGATGGACAAACCACCACAATTCCCGTTACAGGTAGAATGCAAGCCAATACTGCCGATGCGATTCGCACCGCCGCCATTAATGGTTTAGGCTTAGTAATGATTGCCAGTTATGTAGTGATTAAAGATATTGAAAAAGGTAAATTGCAAGTGGTATTAGATGATTATGTGTTGCCACCTTTAGCGATTCATGCAGTGTATCCGCATCGTAAATATTTATCGGCAAAAGTGAGACGTTTTATGGATTTTTTACAAACTTGGCTGAGTTCAAGCGTGAATATGTCAGGTATTGATTATTAATTGTTTGAATCAGGATTTACAAGATTATAGGATTTTCAGGATAAATCCTGTGAATCTTAAAATCTTGTAAATCCTGATTCAGACACATATTAATAACTTAAATTCAATTTTTTAGGTAGTGCATCAAAAAAGTAGGCTTGTTAATATCAAAACTTTCGGAGTTCAAA
>JBAQSX010000028.1:0-29060 GCA_049296695.1 Methylococcaceae bacterium
GTTTTGTGGGCGCGAATTTGTCGCGCCCACTCCTACAATACCATTTTTATTGTTTTTGCGTAACTTGAGTTATTAACGAAATTTCGCCATATCTTTACGCCAAACCTCTGGTAAATCAGTGCCAAATTCGTGTTCAGCCCAATCATAAACCTGACTGAATTTATGATACATAGTAGCTCTTAATTCATCTGTTAATGGAATTGAAATACCTTGCATCACGCGTTTTTCGATATTAGGTTCAACAAAATCAATATCACAAAATTGGCATAATTGTGCAATAGACTCAGAATTAAATAAATGCTCATAAAACTGAACAAAAACCCGCTCTTTAGGAAAAACCTGATAAAGCGTTTCTAAGGTTTTATGATACTCAGTACATAAAATAGACGGATGATCGGTGGTTTTATCTAATAAAGATCGGGTCTTTGCAAAAATATCACTGTCAGGTTTCTTTTTTGAGCGCATCCGCATTTCTGACCAAAAACGGTCAATGGGATTACGCAAAATAAATACTAAGCGGACATCATCGGCTAAACTTTTAACCGCTTCAAAGCCTGTAGTATCTAATAAAGCATATTCGGGGGTTACATCGCAAAAAATGGATTTATTTTTAGAGTTTTCAGTAAAATAATCGCGGTAGCGTTGAATATCACCATTAAATTGAAGGCGTTCATTTAATTTAGTAAAACGTTTAAAGCGCGGTTTATTTTCTAAAATATCATCAAGCTGTAATTTATGCGCAACTTCTATTAATAAGCGTGCCATTCTTTGTTCCATATTAGGACACAAATCAGCGCGATAAACACTATCAAAAAAATGCACTTCTTTGACGGGTGAAACTAATACTTGCGGGTGTCTCGATAGATAATAAGTCAACCAACTTGTACCTGCTTTTTGCGCACCAATACCTATGATATATCGATTATTTTTTTTACTCATTTTTTCACCTATTGAATAATGGCTAATTACTTAAAGTCTATACGCGTTAATATCGGCTTGCCATGAGGCGGGTAGGTTTTCACCAAATTCACGCTCAGCCCAATCATAAATATGACTAAATTTATAATAAATAGTTTGTCGCATTTGCGGTGTTAAGGGTATTGATACCCCTTCTAATACCTTTTTTTGGGTATCGGGGACTATAAAATCAATATCACAAAATTGGCACAATTGTGTAATCGTTTGGGTGTTAAATAAGTGTTCATAAAACCCTACAAAAACCCGTTCTTTTGGAAAAACTTCATAAACATTCGTTAGGGTTTTATTATAATCAGTGCGTAAGGCAAATCTTGATTTATTAAGAAATTTTTCCACTTTTTCTAATACTTGGGGTTTTTTTTGTGCCTGCATACGCAAACCTGACCAAAAACGATCTACAGGATTGCGCATTAAAAAAATTAAACGCACATCATCGGCTAAACTTTTAATGGCGGCAAAGCCTTTCGTATCTAATAAGGAATAAGCGGGGGTTATTTCACAATAAGCCAATTCATCTTTGGCATGGCGCGCAAAATAATTGCGGTAATTATTAATATCATTGCCTATCTTAATACCATCCATTAATTTATCAAAACGACTATAACGGGCATTTTTCTCTACAATATCTTCTAATTGCAGATGATGCGCTATATGGACAAATGAATTTATTTTGTCAGCTTCTAATCTTGCACATAATTGCGGGGTATAAATACTGTCAAAAAAATGTAATTCTTTAATAGGCGACATTAATATTTGTGGATGCGCCGAAAAATAACTAGCCAGCCACGTTGTCCCTGATTTTTGCGCACCAATACCTATAATATATCGGCTATTACTCATAACTTGTACTCTATTGATGGATTTGTATTATTGAAAAGCTTTTATATCAGCTAGCCACGATTTAGGTAATGCTGAATTAAATTCAGTCTCTGCCCATTGATAAACATGAGCGAATTGTTGATAAATTCGCTTGCGCATCTCTGGGGTTAAAGGCAAAGGGATACCTTCTAATACTCTTTTTTCGGTATCAGGGGCAATGAATTCAATATCGCAAAATTGGCATAATTGTTCAATTACATCGGAGTTAAATAAATGCTCATAAAACTGCACAAAAACACGTTCTTTTGGAAAAACTTCATAGACTGTTTTTAAGGTATTACCATAATCGGTAGATAAAAAATAATGCTGTCTATTCAAAAAAATTTCAAAGTTTGCAGGCACATCATAATCGGGATGACTTTTTGCCCACATACGCACCGCTGACCAAAAACGGTCGACGGGATTGCGTATTAAAAAAACCAAACGCACATCATCGGCTAAGCCTTTAATTGCGCGATAACCGTCTGCTGTTAATAAGGAATATTCAGGGGTTACTTCACAAAATATAGATTCATTATTTTTAGCATAAAAAGCAAAATAATCACGATAACGCTCAATATCACCGCAGATTCTGGCACGCTCGGCTAATTTCATGAAACGTTTAAAACGTGGTGTTTGATTAACTATATCGTTAGCTCTTATTTTATGTGCTAATTCTATAAACGTGTTTAATACTTTACGTTCTAAGCCACCACATAACTGGGGTTGCGCTTGATAAATACTGTCAAAAAAATGCAATTCTTTATAAGGCGGCACTAATACTTTTGGATGGTTTGAAAGATAATCAGCCAACCAACTTGTACCTGATTTTTGCGCACCAATACCGATAATATATCTTTTTTCATTCATAATTATTTATTGCTGTTAAGGTATTTTTATTCTTTAAAATGATAGGCGTTGGTTTAAAAAATAACATTATTGTAGGGGCTACTTATTGCTTAGTTTTACAAAGCCAATAAATTCTGCAATTAAATTTATTTGCTTAAGTTATTAGTATTTTTAATGCAGGATTATCTTTTTTTACTATCTTATCAGTATCAATATTTAATAACTGAAGTTACGCATGGGAGTGCAAGCTTTGCTTGCAATACAGGCAAAGTCTGCACTCCTACTAAAATTGGCGTAACTTCAGTTACTAATATTTAAGCAAGTTTATGAACAGTATCGCCTTCTAGGGTTTCTAAACCTGCTAGACGTTGTGCAAAAGTGGGTTGCCAAGGTTTGCGTGTCAGTATTAAGGGGGTTTGTGAGGTAATTAAGCCATCTTCACGGCGATTGAGTAACGGCCAATAAGTTCTATAAGCATGTAGCCCTAATTTTTTAGCGACATTACCCATGTGTTCATCGGTATAACTAATACATTCAGGATAAAACCAGCCATCTTTAGTATTATTTTTAACTTTGGCAATACAACGAATATAAGTGACCATCGCAATACTGTCTTCGTGCATAACAGCACTTATATTTTTTAATAATTGCTCAGTTTCAGTAACCCCTGTATGTGAAGCAATCGATTGGGCAACAATATAATCGACGGGTTTGCCTACAAAACTAAAATCAAATTCGGTATTGTGGGCAAATGAGGGGTTTTTTAATTGAAAAAAAGGACTATTAGGATCATTAGAACCTAGATTATATTTCATGCCTTCTTCTAATATTTTTTTATTGGGTTCTACACCATAATAACGATTAGGTAAAAGATAAGTCATTAATAATCGACCCAAACGCAAACTACCACAGCCTATTTCTAAAAAACGATGATATTCGCGCAGACCCAAATCAAGCATAAATTGAAATTGTAAGCCGCCATTTATATCATAATTAAATGGAGGTCCTACATGCGCTCTATAATGATCAGCACCTGCGGCTAAATTAACCCCTAAGTCTATAATTTCTTGTTCAGTTAGTTTCTTTTTAAATTCTTCGCGTAATTTAACGGGATTGGCTCGCATGATGATGTGTCCTCGATAGTAATTAAGTTAGGAAGTAATGAGTGGCGTTTATTGATAAATAATAGCCGCTAAATTCAGCTTTTGTTTACATAACTAAACTGAATTTAGTATAGTGTATTTTTTTAATTGAGAGTAATAACGCGTTTAAATAAAAAGTTTATTTAAACGTGGAGATGCTTTGATAATCACATAAGTTTACGCCAATTAGGATGCCAAATACCCAAGTCTTGCATTTGCAAACATAAAGGTTGCAATTTTTTTTGCATATAGTCATACCATTCATCGGGTATATTAAACTCTTTAGTTTTATTAACTTGTTTTTGCAAAGACTCATCGCTAGCATTAATCGTTTTAATATTTAAAAACTGCTGTATATCAGTTAATTTTTGCAAAGGATCGGCTCTAAAATCTTCAAAATATAATAACACTAAGTCTTCTTTGGCAAGATTGGCAGTTAATGCGCTATAGTTTTTGGCATAATCGGCATTATTCCAAAACCAAGGTTTATCTAATAAATCTTTAAAATGTTCAAAACCCGCTTCTAAGGCTTCATCTTCACGATTAACCCAGAGCATGTGAAATTTATAATGTGACCACAAACGCGCTAAAGGATCGCGCAGGGTATAAATAACTTTTATATTTTTAGTCACTTTATGCACATTATCCCAACCATCTTTATTCATCAAACAATATAAATTAGAAAAGTCAGCGCAATATTTTTGCGTTGCTTTCATTCTAAATAAGTTTTCATACCATTGATTACTTAATTGTTTAGCAGTGGCATATTCTGAATACCACGCAATTTCAGGCGCGTGGACTGCTAATTGTTTTAAATTACCTTTATGGTATTTATCTAGGCACTGTTTTAATTTTTCGGTTCTAGCGCGATGATTGAGTTGATTATCAATGCCGACTTTATTGGCAAAGTAATGGATTTCTTTTTCAGGGGTAAAGTAAATGTCGGGATGTTCTTTTAGTTGCGCATAAAGCCATGTTGTTCCTGCTTTCATCGCGCCAACGCTTAAGAATAAATTATCTATCATAAAGGCTTATCTCACCGTTTTAATACTATAACGATTAATGTAAATAATAGTCAGTGTCTGCTTGTTCTTTGTAAATCTGCACTAATTCTAAAACTTGTTGTGAAGCTAAGCGCAATACTACCTCAGGCGCAAGCTCTTTAAAGCGTTCTGGCTGGGCATCTATGCTTTTCAAGCAAGTGATTAGGGCTTTTTGTGTGGGTTCTATCACAAAACCTGATACGCCATCAATCACATCTTCACCAATGCCACCCATATTGCTTGCCACCACCCAGCAACCACAAGCCGCCGCTTCACGCGTCACTAAACCATAACTTTCGGGCCAAGTAGAAGGTGCAAATAACACGTCAATATGTTGATATAAATCCACAATTGCATTTTGATTAACCCGTCCAACAAAAGTGACGGGGACTTTTCCCCATAGTTCTTTATGACGATAGCCTTCACCTTTGGAATGATCAACGACTAGCAATTCAATGTTTTTGGGTTGCAACATTTCAATGGCATTTTTTAATAAGAAATAACCTTTGTGTTCTGCCATGCCACCAATATGTCCGCACACTACTTTGGCAGTATGCGTGGTGTTTTTGGCTTGCCAGTTGATTGAATCAGAAATACCATTTTTATTGACGCGAATATGCTCAACTTCATTGTTACGATAAATATCAGCAAACGATTGTGATACGGTCAAAACTGCCTTCGCATCATTGAGTAAGCCTTTGAGATATAAAATCCGTTCAATAGAATCGACCATACTAATCCCTTTGGGTGGGGTATAGCTTTCATAAGGGTCGGGGTGTCCTTGAGGATAGACTTTATTATCAGCATCCACTAAGAATTGATAATCTGAAATCCACCACGCGTCATGTACTGTGACTAAATAAGGGATTTTTGCTTCCCGCGTCACTTCTAACACTGCCCCTGTGAGTCGTTGCACACAATGAAAATGTACAAGATCGGGTTGTTCGGCCACTAAAAAGTCAGCAAATAACTGTCCCATTTGTTTGTCATAGCAATGCCAATCCATGTGTTCACGCCACACCGCTGAGCTACGATAAACACGCACACCTTCATAATTGTAAAGACTCATGGTGTGTGCTGGAACATGACCTTTAAATTCAGCATCGCTGGTAAATGCGGTTAATTCAAATTGATCAGCATAATCGCGTTGCAACACATCAAAATTATCAGCAATTACACGGGTTGCACCACCTATGGCTTGTGGTGGGAAGAATACATTAACAAGAGCAATTTTTTGGCGTTTGACCACTTCGGTGTCTTGCGCTAAATATACAGCGTGAGCCAATAAGGCACTGAGTTGTGTTGATAAAGTAGCCACACTGTATTTTGCCTTAGCATGTGCTTGGGCTTTTTCAGCCATATCGGTGCGCAACTGAGGGTTGTCAATTAAACGTTTTAGCTGGCTATACCATTCTTGAGCATTACTTGCCAATAAAGCGTCAACACCCTCTTCAATAACATCACGATAATTAGCTGTACTACTTAATACCGAAGGAATACCCACACACGCGGCTTCAAACCATTTTAATTCGCTCTTACAGCCATTAATCTCATCATCGTGTAATACCGCTAAATTAATATCGGCACGTTCTAATAATGCCCAATACGCCTTAATACTTTTCACAGGCGGCATTTGTTTAACTTGTTTACTATGCCGTTGCAAGAAATCAGCAGGTAATTTTAAATACCCTGTAATGACTAAATTGACATGGGGATATTGCGCTAATAATTTATCTAAAGCAGGCAAGGCTAATTCGATAAAATCACTGTTATGCGCCATCGTGCCACTGCCATAAAAAATACTTAAGTGGGCTTTATCATTGCTATGTACTTTAGATTTAAATACATTAAGTGAATCTAAGCCATTACGATGCACAAAACAATGTTTGTCAAATACTAAAGTTTGTAATTTATCAGCTAAAGGTTGGGTGGAGGCAATACCAAAACGACAATATTGCGCCGCCGCATGAAACGATGCCATACCTCTGAGTAATTGCAAATAAGTCGATAAATTTAAATAACCACCATAGGTTTCTAACGCAGGTGGATAATTGCTATCAAATAATAAATCATCAATTTCATAGAATGATAATTTACCCGTAGCATTCACTTGTGCCATCGCTTTTAATACCACAGGTTCAGCGGGGACACGATAAAAAATAACCACATCATGAAAAATTAATTCATTTTGCGCTTTATGTAATTCTGTCCAAGAAACCGTGGTAACTTCTTTACCTGCTTCTTTTAATTGCTCAACTTTTTGATCAATACGATAACGAATACATTGCGCTATATGAAAATCACCCACAATTAAAATGCGTTGTAAATTACAACTCGTTACTTTTTTAGGATGATTCTTAGCTCCATAAGCACGCAGATAACTATTATAAATAAAGTCAGTGGCTTTTTGGGTTCTCACTAATAAAGCTTCACGTTCATTTAAGGCGGTTCTGGCATCTAAATCACCTAATTGTTTTAACCAATAGGTTTTAATAGCATCATCTAAATTTTCTAATAACGCACCTTTTTCGGGACTATTTTCTATGCCTTTTAAAGTCGCTTCAACTACATAACGAGGTTGGGTGATTAATTGGGTACATTTTATTAAGTTAATAAATAACCAATTACTCACTGACCCAATTTTAGTACGCAACGCACCTTCATAATAAGCGGCGGCTGTTTCATAATCACCGAGTTCAATATAGGTATTACCTAATAGCTCTATTGTTTCTGCTCTATTAGCAAAAGCTAAACTGAGTTTTAATAAACGCCGTCCCTCGTCTAAACGTTTTTCAATTAATTTTTGTTTGGCTAATTCATAATAATAATAAGCATTGATATTATCACTTGAACTCACTGCTATGGGATAATCTATGTCTCTGGCGGTTAAAAGTTTTTGAAATTCCGTACCCGTTATTTGTACGCCTTTTACAGCGTTTAACTGCACAATATCTTCAAAACTATTTTCAGGTAAAGTGCGCGTATTGAAAATAAAATTCGTATTTTCAGCATTTAAACGCACCCCTTTAGCTAGCACATGAACAGTATTTTTTGGGATTTTATTAGCCGCGAGTGCTGCTTGTTTATTTTTTTGAGCCAATAAAAAAGCATCGATTGCCCTATCAGGTACGACAAACCAATAACCTGATTGCACAAATTCATTGCCAAAATTTGCAACAATATCGCCACGTTCATACCAATTTACGTCAATAAGATAAGAACCAACTCCATCAATGGATAAATACAACGTTAAAGGTTCTTTTTTAGCGTCTTTTTTGCCGCGACCACGATCTTTATCAATAGCCCAGCCTTGAAAAACAATATTATCAATAGTTTCCACATAACCGACAACATTAGCTTTTTTCTTGGCTTTTTCTAACGATAGTTTTTTAATTTTTTCCAAAGATATTTTTTTAATCTTCTCTAACTTTATTAAAGAAGGATTAGTTGCACTGGTCGATTGATTATCAGTATTTTTAGAACCTAAAAATGTATTTTTGGCGGTGTTAGAATTAACTGTCGATTCATTTTGTTCTTTTTTAAGTTCTGTGCTATTTTCACTAGCAGGTTTGACTAATTCAAAATGGTTATTTCTATTGATTAATGGCGTGTTATTAGCAATAATCTTTATAACTTGTTGATTAATGCAAGCTTGTGAGAAAATCGAATAAAGTTCGGGGGGTATTTTAATAGTGAACCCTGATTGAATAAAATCCGCGCCAAAACTGTCAGCCACATCAGTCCGATTATGCCAAAGAGCGGTAATCGCATACGATACGCCATTAATGTTTAATGAAAGCGTTAAAGGATTTTGTTGATAATCAATAACCCAACCATGAATACCTAATGCGTCAATATGATCAATATAACCTTTAATGCCGTTTTTAACATTGTCAGTTTTATTGGTATTTATTGTATCAATAGTCGTTAGGATAGCCTCATTATTGGCATCAATAATATTGGATGCGCTGTCTATGGCATTGTTAATAACAGGATTGTTATCTATTAGTATTTTTGTACTATTAACTAAAGTTGATAACTCAACGGAGTCTGTATTAATACTATCTGTAATTTCAGCTTCAATACTAGTTGGATTATTAAACCTATCAATAGTGTTTGATGTATTATCAATTTCATTGATTATTTTAGCACTGGTATTTTGATAATTAGCTACTAAAACTTCTGTATCATCAACTACTTTTGATAATTCAACTGTTTCTGTGTTAATACTATCTGTAACTTCAAAGCTAGTTACTATTTCATTAGTATCTTGATTATCTTCTTTAGGTAACTTAGTGGCTATTATTTGTCGTTTTTTCATTATATGTCTCTACCATGAAGAGGCTAATCGCTTAAGCAATCTTGTCTAAATTTTTCAAACTGTTGATTAATAATAGCGGGATTGTCTATTAATGATAAATCCATTAAGAATTCACTCATACCCGCTTGTTTTAAACGCTGCGCTATTGCACCTATATCAAAAGCGGCAACGTGCAGATTTGCTTGCAGAGCAAGTGATAAGGTATAACTATAAGTTTCTGGCCATAAAGAGGGTAACCAAACAATATGTGGTTTTAGTTGTATTAATTTATTAAGGGCTTCATGTTCTTGGTATTTACCCGTCACCTTTACGCCTGCCATAGCCGTTAAGCTTTCATTCATGCTATAACCTAGAATAATAAATTCTAAGGGTAACTGATTTAATTGTGCATTTTTTGAGCAGGCGAGTATAACATCAAAGCCTTTTAATTTACCAATAGCACCAATAATGACAATACGCAGTTTTTCTTGGGGTTGTAATTGGGGTTTTTGTAACTTAATGGTATTAATATCAATTTGTTCGTGTGGTGAAACTTCAAAATTTATTTTGGGAAAATAATGTTTCAATCGATTAACCACATCTTGATTGGGTACATATATTTTATCGGCAACAGTTAGCATTTTTTTATGTGTTGTGCGCCAACTGCGAATATTGTGTACATGAAAATCAGAATCCCGTTCTACTAAACAACGATTACAAGTAGATTCATTGGGTTCACCACAATAACGTCCGTTTTCATCGGCTAAATTAACCCTCGGACAAATCATTTCATAGTCATGCAAGTTGACTTCACAATGCAATGACAGGGCTTTGACCAGTTCGACTAAATACATAGGCGCGTCGGCAAAAAAATCAACCAAACTATGGGTGTGTATTTCAGTGATATTGAGTTCTGCCAAAGCGACTTTTAAAGTAGTAATCGCTTTAAATTCAAAAGGCGGAATATTGGGTATAGACCTTAAATTATGATGTGTTAATACTGCGTAAGAGGGATTTTTAGCTAAAGGACGCAATAAAAACACACTACAACCCGCTTGACTAAGACGCTGAATGTCTTCTTGGACGTGTCTTTCAGTACCGCCACCACGGTTATGACAAACAATTAAAATGTTTCTTGGCTGACGCATATTAAGCATTCTTGCCCAATCTAAGCGATGCCGCGCCGCCGCTAAAGTATTTTGCTGAATAAAATTATCGATTTGCCGTTGGTAACTAGGATAACGTTTGGCTAAAATTTTAAGTGCGACTTGAACACGTTTGGCGCGTTCGCCTTGAAATGAGGTTGCGCCCCAATGACGCACAAACACATCGGCGGCAATGATATTGCGCCAGCCTTTTTTTATAGCACGTTGACAAAAATCATTTTCTTCACCATAACCTCTACCAAAGGCTTTGGCATCTAATAAACCCACTTCATGCAAACAAGCGCGTTTGATATACATACAAAAGCCCACACCTGTGGGGGCTTCGACTTCAACACCTGCATTCACTTTAGCGGTCAATGCGTCTAATTCAGCGTAACCGATTTCCAAAGGAAAGGGATTGTCATAAAGAAAACGCGGGTAACTACAAATAGTTGCATTGTTAGAAAGTGGTGTGACTGTGCCTGTATCAGTATGACGATAAGCAACGTTATATAAACGGTCTAGCCAATAATCGTAAACTTCAGTATCGGAATTGAGTAAAACCACATCGCGCATTTTATGCAAACGCATACCGCGATTACAGGTATAAATAAAACCACGATTTTCTGAATTGTTTAGTAAGGTAAACAAACCGCGTTCAGATAAAGCTTGTAATTCATCGGCTAATTCTTTGTCAGGACTTGCATCATTGATAACGATAAGTTCATATTCAATAGTACTTGCCGCTGTTAATACGCTGTATAAACAACGCAGAGTCTCGCTATAGCCTTTATAGACGGGAACAATGATATTGATTTTGGCAGATTCTGTTTTGGTTTTAGTCGTAAGTTGCAACCATGCCTCTTGACTGGGCAAGGTTGGTTTTGGCAATTCGCTCAGCTCCTCGGGCATTTCCTCACAAGTGTTTGCTTCAGGCGGTAAAGCTAAGCGTCCTTCTAATCTGCCATAAAATAAGTAATGAATCAGCGGATTGCTATGCGTTTGTGCCACATCTGCATTGGTACGCAAATAATAAGCACCATCAAATTGAGGGCAAGGTGAACGCCCCTCAGTTCCGCCCCATTTTAGATAATGAAATAAAGGATCATGACCCGCTCGTGCCACATCTTTATTATTACTAAGATAATAATTGACATCAAACCAAGGACTGGTTGAAATCCGCTGATAACGTCCAACATAAGTATAATGCAGTAAGCTATTGACTTGTTTGGTTCGACTTTGACTATGCGCTCGGTAATAGGCGGGATCAAAAAATGCCATAGGTGCGCGTCCCTCACGATCACCATAAATGAGGTAATGTTTTAATGGCGATCTCCCTTCTTGCGCTACATCGGCATTCGTTTGCAGATAGTAATCAGCATCAAACAGCGCGGTTTTTTTAATTAAACCTGTCAATAATGAGCGATACAGCCCACTCAACCCCAAGGGTCTGCAAATTTCTCTGGTAAGCCATAAGGTACTGAGCAGTAACTCACCTTGCCATAGTTTTATTCTTTCATGCACTCGCATTATATGTAACCTATAACGTTCAATGACCATTCAATACAATGAGAAAACTGTATTAAAACAGTGGATGCGTGTCGGGGTATTTTTATTAACTTAAAGCCATTGGGAAAATGGCAATTGGACTGTTTTGATGGCAAGTCTAATTGAAATGATGCGAAAAATATGTGATTAAGAACATAGATGGATAGTGTTTTTAAGTATGTAGCGGCTTAGTTAGTTACAATAATTAACTAGGTGTAACCACCATAATGGTGGGTATTATCAAAAAACAACTGCCGTATTTTTATAAAAAAATACGGCAGTTACTTTGAATGCGCTAGGAAAATTATTTTAAAATCACTCTAGCACCTAGAGCCATTTGATAAACCATCATAGAGACTTCTTTAAATAATTGGCGATATTTAGGGTCAACGTCGGGCATGACTAAAATTTCATCTCCTGGGCGTATTTTAGTTGAACTAAATAACCCAGAATGCTCTTCGGTATCTTCAAAACTGCCATCACGATGCGCAATAACAATGCGGGTTCTATCTGCACCTTGTGAATAGCCACCCGCCATACGAATATAGTCTTCAACATCTCTATTGGGATCGAGGGCAATAGAATTAGGAAAGACCACTTCGCCATTAACCAGTACCAAATTATCCAGTGACGGAACATTAATAATATCGCCCGCTTCTAGCAATAAATCATTGACCTGCTCGGTTTGAGCAATCATCACCTGACCTGAAGGTTCTGCAGTTTTAGCACGTTCGACCCATTTTAATACTAATTCTGCCTCAGATGTGCGTAAGGTAGATTCTTCAGCAGTTCCCGAACGGGCATTTAGAACCGTGGTTTCTAAACGTTTCAACGCAGTTTGTAACATATTACGTTGCCGTTCTTTTACACTAAGTCTAAACAACTGCAAACTTTTCACATCAGAGCGTTCAGTAAAATGGATTTGTTTTAACAAAGTGCCTAAACGTGAACCATAAGGCAGTACATATTCTTGAGGACTTTGATGTTCGCCTTGTACGCGGACAGTAATCGTGCCTTGTTTTTTATCAGCGGTGAATTCTAACTGGTCGCCATTTTCCATATTGACCTGTGATGCTTGGCTTAACGGATAGTATTCAATATTTTTAGTCGTCCCCGTATTGCGGGTTATGCGTACATGAGTAGCATCCGCCATTGGTTTAGCCAAATCAGTTAAATCGGCTACGGTGCGAGCATTATCACTGAACTCAAAACGATGGGCGTTCGCGGCTAAACCGCTTACTTTAACAATACTTTGCCGTGGCGCGACAAAAATTACATCACCGTCTGCCAATTGAATGAGCGGCATTTGTCCTTGCAAAAGAAAATCATACAAATTAACAGTGCTACGCACACGTTCGCCACGTTTGACTTGTACGTTCAAAAAAGAACCGCGTTCTAAATCAATACCACCTGCCTGATCTAAATAATGCAATAGGCTATCCATGCTCGTACCACTATACAGCCCTGGACGATTAACAAAGCCACCGACAAAAACTCGCACAGGTTGCGCGGCGGCTAAACTGGCATAGCTATAAACATTATTACGAAAAACACGACTCACTGCCGAATCAACCACACGTTGCAGGTCTTGGTTATGTACACCTAAAACATGCACAGGCCCCACATGCGGCATAAAAATATTGCCTTTGGGATCGACAACTAAAGTCGCATCGTATTCAAACGCACCCCAAAAACGGACTTGTACGCTGTCACCTGTTGCCAGCGCGTAATCGGGATTAAATTGAGTTGAACCTTCACGCGTAAACGCGCCAGTGAATAAATTACCGCCAAAAACATCACTTTTTAAATTAGTTGAATAATCAAAAAGCTGGGGAGAACCCGTTTGAATGTTAGGTGTTGTGCTACTTGCACTCGGTGTCGGTAGCGTTGTACTCATTCCAGGTAACAAGCTAGTCGGACTAGGTATTGCGCCATTAGTCGAACCCGATGATGTTGTAGGTAAGCCTGTGCTAGAGGGCTTAGCATTTGCTGATTGTTGTTGCATATTAAGCAACTGAGTTACATCTGTGACTGTCGCCGCTTGAGCGACAGTCATCAAGAATAGGCTGAACACTGTAGTGAACAAAAACACATAAAGCGAACGCAAATTGAGCATAGTCATAGTATTACGCAAAGAATTATTCGTGGTGATAATAAGAAAAGTTTTCCGCTTCATAATTAGTCCTTATGGTCACGAACAATAGCCGTTAACAAATGTACAATACCGACAACCATTAGTATAACTAGAATAGATACT
Organism: Methylococcaceae bacterium; assembly: GCA_049296695.1. GTDB lineage: Bacteria > Pseudomonadota > Gammaproteobacteria > Methylococcales > Methylomonadaceae > UBA10906. Next base: position 14,121 of record JBAQSX010000028.1, read on the forward strand.
ATGCTGTTATAGAGTCGGCGTGGTTCTAGCGAGTCTTCAGGATAAGTGGGAGTTTGCAAAACGGAGACCTTTTTGAGTGTTCGTGAAGCATCGATACGTCCTTTCTCTAAAGCGACCAGTGCCGTTTTATAAACGTCTTGGGCAAACTCAGCGGTCATTTGCAGTATTTGATACTCTTCAACGGTGCGATTTAAGGTTTTTCTCGTAGTTGAAGTCAACTTTGCTTTTTCGGCTTCAATTTGCTTTTCAATAGAACTAATTTGTAAATTAAGTTCAGTTACATTAGGACTGTCGGGCATTAAATAACCTAGCATGGCATCACGACTGGTCTTAAGTGTACTCAGTTGGGCTTCCATACCGTTAATAATCCCCACCACATTGGTTGCGGTATCCAATGGTGAAGCCATATTATTTTTATTTTGAAAATTCAATACCGCTTGCCGAGCAAGTTTAGTGCGCTCTGCAATTTTATTAACTTCTTTTTCTAAAAAATTCACTTGATCTCGCGCCAAATCATGGGCGATTTCGTTCATAAAATACTCACCTTCTTTTACTAAAAAAGCGGTAATAGCATGTGCTTTTTCTGGATTATAGGCTTGTGCTTTGATGACCAAAACACCTGCATAATCATCAAATTCAACACTTACGCGTGATAAATAATAGTCATAAAAATCTTCTATCAAAACATTAAAAGCCCACATACGCGAAATAATATCGTAGCGTTCATCACTATAATGCGCACGCAGACCTAGTTCAGTATCGAGTTTTCTTAGCATATCAACTGATAATAAATAATCACGCAACAATAACTGGTCGGGTTGATTATTAGAACTAATACTACCCAGCAAACTACCAATATCGACAGTAGTGCCGCTGGCTAAGTCAGTTTTTTCAATAAGAATATGTGCTTCTGAAATGTAACGACTTGAAGCAATGCTTTCCCAATAAAGTATTGCCAATGCAGAACTGAGCAAAATGATTAACAAGGTGCTGTGTCGGCGTAGCTTATTTGAAAATGAGGATTCTTTTTTGGTTAATATCATTTAGGAAGGCTCTCCTTATAGGCCTTAAGGGCATCGTTTATATCATCAAACCAATGTGCTTGACCTCCACTGAGCAAAATACCTGCGCTGCAAAACTGTTTTAAGGTCTCATCACCGTGTGAAACCATGATTAAACTAGAATGGTCAGCGAGTTTTTTAAAAGCATCGGCGGCTTTTTTCTTAAATGCCGCATCACCTGTTGAAGTGACTTCATCAGAAATATAAATATCAAAGTCAAAGGCTAACGATAAAGCAAATTGCAATTTAGATTTCATGCCCGAAGAATAAGTTTTTATCGGTTCATCAAAGTAACTACCCAATTCAGCAAAATCTTGAATGGCGACTAGACGGTCGGGAATATCGTGTTCGGCGCAACCATGAATACGACAGACAAATTTAGCATTTTGCCTCCCTGTCATAGAACCTTGTAGACCTCCGCCAAAGCCCATAGGCCAAGAGACACGACAATGCCGCTCTATAGTGCCACGATTAGGCTGATCAGTGCCACCGATAAGGCGTAATAGGGTTGATTTACCCGCGCCATTGCGACCGATTAAACCCACGCTAATGTTTCGAGGAATTGTTAAATTAACACCTTGCAACACCCATTTACCCGGACCGTGGTCAGTTTGATAACGTTTATGAACATCACGGACAATAATCATCGCATCACCAATTTAATAGCAAAGCGTTTGTGTAGTAGCAAACCGAAAAAAATCAGAGTGAGTGCAAAAACGTAAACATAGGCAATACTAAGATTAGGTATCGCATGATAATAAGGCGCGAAACCCAGTCGTGCCGCTTCAACGCCATGCAATAAAGGATTAAACATTAATAAATCGCGGTAAGGCAGTGGAATGGTGGTCAGTGGCATCATCACCCCAGAAAGCATATAAAGCGGGGTCATTAAAATAGCAATTATGCGACCTAATTCTGGGATTAATTCTTTGGCAACAGAAACAATTAAACCAAAGCCTAAACCGATTAGCCACAAGCCCAAAAATGCTGCAAATACTAACATTGGACTGGTAGGAATCATGTAAACGCCAAACAAAGCAACTAGCGCGAATAAAATAAGCGTAGCTACTATAGTCAATATTCCTTCAAAAAAAGCACGAACCAAAGCAGTATCAACAGGTTTAACCTGACGGTAAGTAAATAAAGCCTGATTGGCACTAATTGCGTTCATTACCTGAGAGGAGCTACGTTTGAACATAAAATAACATAACATTCCCGACATTAGCCAAGCAGTGGTGTCAATACCACCTATATTGCGTACCCGAATGGTAGCAAACATAGCCAACATAACAGCGATATGAATCATGGGTTCAAATAATAACCACATCCATGCCGCCCGTCCTGAGAATAAGCGACTCAAAGCCTCGCGCAAAAATAAGGCTTTCCAAACGGAAAAAGTAATGGCAATTGAAGACGAAGTGTTTTTTTGAATGGACTTTATCACTATATTTTATAACTCAGTTGATAGCTGGGCGGTGCAATGCAAACATGGGGGTTTTATATTGCTTATGCGGACAAAATTGTAAGAAACTCACTGTTATTGTGAGAACTTTAGTATTGAGTGGATATATTTATATTTAGAAAACTACATAGAAAAGATTAGCATACAAATAGTCTCCTAGCAATTTCACCGAAAAACAGCACTACTTAACAAACACTTAAGGATTTAAGATGCTGTAATGGTTAGGAATGGCATGATTCATACCACAAAATCAAAAAGTATCCTGCACACTAGGTGAAACATATAAACCACGGCATAATAATATTGCAATAAACAACTGCTTCAACAAATAGATGATTATTCAACAACAACTGCATAACACAGCAGAAACAGAACAATTTGGCGCGACACTTTGCGCAACATTACCAGAAAAATGTTTAATTTTCCTAGAAGGTCAACTCGGTGCGGGTAAAACTACTTTGGTACGCGGCTTTTTACAAGCAAAAGGACACACAGGGGCAGTAAAAAGTCCTACCTTTACACTCGTTGAAGAATATCGTTTAGACAAGCGCACTTATTTTCATTTTGACCTTTATCGCTTGGGTGATCCTGAAGAACTTGAGTGGATAGGCATAGAAGATTACTTAGCACAGTCAGCCATCTGTTTTATTGAATGGGCAGAGCAAGGTATTGGTTTTTTACCCAAACCCGATGTCATCATTCGCTTAGATAATCTAGCCGATGGACGCACTTTGACGATGAATCTGCTAAATCCCACACTGCATTATCCTGTATAAAACCTTATTTTATGATAGCTAAATTTACAAAACTAACCCTCCCGCTAATTATCTTGATAAAAAAACAATGACATACTGCTATAATTTAAACTAGATTATCACCTCTATGAGTTAGCGTTATGAAAAATCATTGGAAAGTTTTATTTATCTTTGGTTTACAGCTAGTCGCGCCCAATGCGCGCGCAGTGGATATTCATGGTTTGCATTATGTCACCAGCAACCAACAAACACGGCTTGCCTTTGATGTTACCGCTTCCCCTAAACATCGCGTCTTTGTGTTAAGCAAACCAGCGCGTTTAGTGATTGATATTCAAAATGCACATTTGCAACAAAAACTAACGCAACCCGTCGCGTCACACCCCTTATTTGCACGCTTACGTTATGCCGTAAAAGATGGTACGGATTTACGCGTGGTTATCGATTTAAAAAAAGCAATCGATGCCAAAAGTTTTGCCTTAGCGTCTAACAATAAAGACGAACGCCGCTTGCTAATTGATTTAATTCCTAAAAATGCACTTCAAGAAACCTCCAAAGAAGCGATTAGCACAGAAACTGATAGCCCAAACCCTCAACCTGTTAGCAAACCAGCAATGATTGAAGCAGTGGCGCATCCGCCAGTTGCTGTTCCCACAGAAAACAACACTAACAAGCAACGCTTTTATCCTGTCAGCGCGACCACTAAACACAAAGCCATTGTAATTGCCTTAGATGCAGGACATGGCGGTGATGATCCGGGCGCAAAAGGACAACAAGGCACTTATGAAAAAGATGTGGTGTTTTCTATTGCTCAAAAATTAGAACGCTTCATTAATAGTCATCCTGCTATGAAAGCAGTCATGATTCGTCAGGGCGATTATTTTATTGGTTTAAGAGACCGTATGCAGTTAGCACGCGCCGCTAAAGCAGATTTATTTATCTCCATTCACGCTGATGCTTTTCAAAATGCGGGAGCGCGGGGCGCGTCGGTTTATACCTTATCGAGAAATGGCGCGTCTAGTGAAGCCGCGTATTGGCTGGCTAAAAATGAAAATGAATCCGACTTAATTGGTGGTGTGAGCTTAAATGATAAAGAAGAAGTCTTAGCCTCAGTTTTGCTGGATTTATCACAAACAGCCACCCAAGAAGCCAGTTTAACAGTCGCTAATACTGTTTTAAAAAACATCGAACATGTGAGTAGTTTACATAAAGAATCGGTGCAAAAAGCAGGTTTTGTGGTCTTAAAATCCCCCGACATCCCATCTATTTTAGTTGAAACAGCCTTTATTTCTAATCCCTCAGAAGAGCAAAATTTATTAAATACCACTTATCAAGCCAAAATAGCACGTTCTATTTTTGAGGGTATTTGCGATTATTTCCAACAACCTAAAGAACAAGTTATTGATAATAAGGTTGCTACATTATAATAAATAGCTACAATATTTTCATAACAATGAGTAACTAAAAATAGGCGTGTGTAGGGGCGAATTATATTCGCCCTTGTTATTATTAAGGGCAAATATGATTTGCCCCTAATTTCAAATAGTCATTGAATAACTTTGAAAACCTTAGCTTAATTTATTATGTCCGAATCATAATTTTCAAAATTAGAAAATTAGCAAGATTATTTAATAACAACAGCTTGCTAATCTTTTAATCCTGAAAATCCTGATGCAGACAATTAAGTTTTTATAAACTCAAACGAATACCCACCCAACCCGCTAAAGGCGCGCCCGAAGAAACAAAACGCCCATCATTATAATTATCACCCAATACCTCAGAGGCATTACCATAAACCCCAAAGGAATTATAATGCGCGTCAAATAAATTATCCGCTTTAGCAAATACGGTTAAATTATCGCTGACTTTATAATCAGCGGTGGCATTAAAAACCCAATAACCCGCTAATGGTTTAGTGCTATTGGACTCATCGCCTCTAAAATACTGCTCACTATTATAAATACCATTAATACCTATTGATAACCGCCGCCATAAATCCACCGATAAAGCCACTTTAAAAGAATGCTCAGGGATATTGGGTAATCGATTACCTTTATTCACCCGCAAACCCTCTTCTGGATTTAATGGATTTAATGCCAGAAAACTATCTTGAAAAGTGGCATCTAAATAAGTGTAATGCAAATTTACATGCCAATCGTCAATAGAACTAAATACATGCGGTAATTCTACACTAGCATCGGTTTCTAAACCTTGGCGCAACGTTTGTCCGACATTATTAAAATAACCCTGACTATTAAAATTACTGTTTAAATCGCGTCTAAATATTATATCGTTATCATTTTGGGTATGAAAATAACCCGCGTGCCACGTTAAACTATTCTCTTTTGCGGCTATATTTTTTAATTGCCCTCTAAAACCCGCTTCCCAAGTACGCGCAATTACTTGTTTTAATGGCGGGTCAGCAATAAACGCATTGGGTAATTTACAAGGTTTATTCACATCAGCACAACTCAATTCCATTGCAGTGGGAATACGCGAGGATTCACTATAACTGGCATAAGTATTCAAGGCTCTATTAAATTCATAAGTGAGTCCAATAGAGGGATTAAAACGCTCAAAAGAATGTTTGCCGCTTAAATCATCAGCTTCACCTGTTTTAATATATTGATTAGCTAATTGCACATCAATATGATTATAACGACCCGCTAAACTTAAAGTTAATTTATCAGTAATTGAAAAATTATCACTTAAATAAACGCCAACACTTTCATTAGTAGTATGTAAGCGCACTTTAGATTCATCGACATAAATACCACTGCCAATAGTGCCGCGCGTATTGGTTAATTGTCCTAATTCAGTATCCGCATCATAATGAACCTGTGCATTATCATAACTCGCACCTATAGTTAAACTATTTTTATGCTTAAATAAATCGTGCGAAAATACCGCTTGCAAACTACCACCACGCCCACGCATGGAAGTCATGCTGGTATTATTAGTCGCGCCGTCAATAGCATCACTAAATCCAATAGCATTAGCGTTTATATCAATAACAGCCTCATCGCCGTCACATAATAAAGACCCGCATTGCTCATAATCACTGCTATCACCATTAAAAGTACGCACTCGATTTTGTCTAAAATAAGCATTCGCGCTTAATTCAATTTTATCGCTTAAAAAATAACTACCCGACAATTCAGAAAAGAATAATTTAGACACTGTTTGGTCTGGGTGAGTAAATACTGCGGCTCTATTTTCTCTTTGTAATTGAATAGGTGACGCGCCATTACCGCGTAAATCATTATCAGTGGCGGCAATGGTTAAATCTAAATTGGCTTTATCATTTTGCCAGCTTAATGTCCCTAATACTTGCTTGGCATCAGAAGGTGAATAATCGCGCCACCCTTGTTCAGAAAAATTGCGTAAATCAATAAAATAACCCAACGTGCCATTATTACCGCCGCTAGTTAATTCTTCAGAATGCCTATCGAATGAACCGCCATAAACTTCTAATTGATGCTTAGGTTTTTTATCGTAAATAGAAGAGAATCCCGTTTTAGTTTTAATTGAAATAGAACCGCCTAAACTATTTAAACCATAAACAGGATTAGAACCTGAATAAAGTGCCATAGTATCAATTGCACCATTGGGTATTAAATCCCATTGCACACTGTCGCCAAAAGGTTCATTAAAACGCACGCCATTAACATAAACCGCTAAACCTTGTGGCAAACCCAATATTGGTGAGGCGACAAAACCGCGATAATAAACGTCGGGTTGCAGGGGATTATTTTGGGCTTCATTAATATGGACACTGCCTAAATAACGATTAATATAATCCGCTAAAGAAACGCTTTGGGCTTTTTGTAATTGCACAGCTGATACGCTTTGCACCACGCTAGCAATTTTATTGGTTTCTACCGCACTGCCCAGCGGGGTGCTAGACACTACGGTCATGGTTTCTAATTGTTCAACAGGCGTGCTATCTGCGCAAACTATGCCACTGATACTTAAACACAAACTATAAATAATTGTTTTCATCATTAAAATTAATCATCAACACTAAGATGACAATAGCATACCTGTAAATACAGCTTGATGTTTTTCTTGAATTAAAAAAGGAAATAATCCTATGTGGTATTGTAAGGGCGAATTCATTGGTCTCTGTACAAAAGGCGAATAAATTCGCCCTTACCTTACACATCCAATATTTTTAGTAACTAACTAAATATGAAAACTCTGTGTGTGTTGGTAGGTATTATTTAAAATGCGTTTATTGTTATTGATTAGCTATTTAAAACTATTTTTAATGCTCAATAAATGCTAAACTATTAGGGCAATACTTTATTTAATCAATTTGCATTTAAAGTGAATTAATATTAAAACCATTGAATATGAAAAACAACTCTCTTTTTTCTAAACAACAGCCTACTGAAATAGCACCTATTTTGAATAATGATATTGATGATTTGTTTGAAAAAACTAAAATTTATCATGCGGTCAGTTGTATTTTAAATAGAGATTTTAGTGCGTACTATATCAATGATGATGAAAAATTAAGCGTACATTATTTTTCTAATCAGCTTCAATCCTCACAACACTTAGAGTTACTTATGATTAATCAATCCTTAGAAAAGAATACCCAAGAACAGGCGGCTTTATTAAATGCTAATGTTAAAAGCATTGAAAAGCAATTTGAACAACTAACGCAGTTACAAACTGATTTTGACGCGCTGACTAGTGAAAATGTGCAATTAAAAGAGAAAATAGCTGAGTTAAATGACGATAATGCACATTATGAAAGTTTATTAGAAGCGTTATTGGTATCATTGCAAATGGCTAATGATAAAATCGTGACTTTGCAAACAGCTTTTAAAAACTCAGCTCTTTAACACCTAAGGATTATCGATGAATACTTTAATTAATAATATTGAGCAATTAGAAAAAGAAGCACAAGAACAAGTTTTGCAATTAGATAGCAGTATTGATGATTTAAAAGAAATCGTCAGTGGTGAGTTTAGTCAGTTAAAGTCAGAAAATAAAAAACTGAAAAGCGATGTGCAGAATTTAGAACAACAATTGCAACAAGCCCAACAAAGCATAGCGTCACTGAGTGATACTCAGCAACGTCATCATGATACTTTGTTGAAATTAGTACAGGCTTTCAAAAGTGTTAATGAAAAAGTTGAAGAATTAAAGAGTTCTTTTAAATAGTAATTTAAATAACGGGTAGTGCCTCAAAAGAGTAGGTTTTAATAAAACGCCATTTTAGTTGGAGTTCAAACCTAGGTTTGAACTCCGATTGTTTGATATTCACTAGCCTACTTTTTTGATGCACCACCAAATAACGCACTAAAACAGAGTTCATAGTTTGTTTTGTAAAATAGAATTTGTTTAAGACAATAAAATACAAAGCAAGCTTTGGACTCCATTGCATTGGGTAACGTCAATTAATAACTGAAGTTACGCAAAAATAATGAAACTATAGGGGCAAAACATGCCCTTTAGTAACAGTCGTTTGTTATTAAGGGCAAATATAATTTGCCCCTACATTATAACGTCAATTAATAACTGTGTTTTTTCGTAACTACCTAGCTTGCTTATGTCTGAATCAGGATTTTCAAGATTATAAGATTTTCGGGATAAATCCTGTAAATCCTGATTCAGACAATAGAATAATTAATTGAGCTAGGTAGTTACGTTTTTTCTTATGTTTTTGGCTCATTTAAAGAAGCTAACAATCTCCTTTTTGTCATATAGAGCCGCTCAATTTTGTTAAAAACAACTCATCATCCAAGCCCCTTTCTAAGCTATAAAAAACCTCGTAAAACCGCTTTTTTCTCTGTCATAAAACTGTCAAAAACTCGCGTATAACCCAAAAATTGCCCCGCTAGCAAGCCTTTTTTTGTTTTTTATAAAACTCATCATTTTTGCTACCAACCACTATATATTGTGCTAATATAGTAAAAAATCTCTACATATAGACAAAACTGTTGTCGCTAAGGCACTGATTTCTAGCCTAATTTCTGTACTCGAACACTCTATCGCCTCAAAGGAAAACACTCCATGTCCGCCAAACTCCACGTCATTAGCAATGTTCTCTCTGACATCCCTTTGCAAGACACCTCACTTGATATTTGGGACAGCAAATACCGCCTAAAAAGCAAAGACGGTAATGCTATCGATAGCACCATCGATGAAACTTATAAACGGGTCGCCAAAGCCCTGTCTGAGGTGGAAACCGACAAAGAAAAACAAGAAAAATATTACAAAGAATTTCTCTGGGCGTTGCGTCAAGGCGCGATTCCCGCTGGGCGTATTGTCTCTAATGCAGGTGCGTTGGCGCATAAACCCGCGACTTCAACTATTAACTGTTTTGCTTATGAAACGCCTGTATTAACCGATAAAGGTATTTTTGCTATTGGCGAATTAGCCGCTAAAAATGAACCCGTTAAGGTATTAAATGGCAATGGTGAATGGTCAGCGGTGACGTTTAAATCTTTTGGTCAACAAGACGTGCATACGCTTTTATTTAAATATGCTGATAACAAAGAAGTTATTAAAATAAGAGCCACTAAAAATCACCGTTGGATATTAAAATCAGGCACGATTGTTACCAGTGAATTTTGGCTAACTACACATCAATTAAAATCGTTTAAAAAGATAGCCAATATTACTGCACCTAAAAAAGAAATTAATCATGATGAATACAAATTAGGGGTATTACATGGTGCAACTTATGGTGATGGGAGTTTTATTAAAGATTCACAGCAACGCTATACCTTACATTTAATTGGTAATAAACTCGATATTATACCTTCTCTACCTGAATTTATTGGTTTGGGTACACGTTATGATTATGTCGAAAATGATAATCAACGTTTCACTTTTGAATCCGCCATTCCATTAAAAGAATTGCCTAGCGCAGAATTATGTAGTTACAGTTATTTAAAAGGTTTTTTTGCAGGTATTTTAGCAACGGATGGCAGTATTCATTCATCTGAAGGTCAGCGTTCTACTGCTGTATGTATTTATGGCAGTGCCGAATTAATGGCTTTTTTAACAAAGTATTTACCCACTATTGGTATTTGTATTACCCATTGCAAAAAAGATTTTGGTCGTGGTGAACACACCAATTATGGTGAAAGAAAACAAGATGTTTTCAGAATGAATATTCATCCAAGTACGGTTGATGCTAAAGATATTTTAAGGCAATTTCATTTAAATCATTTTTATCAAACCAATAATGGCGCGGTACGCTCAAAAATGTGGACGTTTGTAGCCATTAGCGACACAGTTGATAGCGAAGAAGTCTATTGTTGTAGCGAACCCATAACAGGTAGTTTTTGCCTAAGTCATGGATTATTAACAGGTAATTGCACGGTCAGCGGGGACATCATCGACAGCATGGATGATATTTTGGCAAAAGTGCATGAAGCTGGCTTGACATTAAAAGCGGGTTGCGTTGCCCCTGATACTTTGGTTTGCACTGAAAAAGGCTATGTCACCGCGCAACAAGCTGTTGAAGAACAGCACCAGCAAATACTCAGCTATGATAAAAAATTAAATCGTTTTGAAATGCGCTCAATTTTAAAACATTTAATAACCCATGTACCTAATTGCGAAAACATCGAAATTCATTCGCATTTAGGACGATTAATTACTTCAATAAAACATCCTGTTTTAATATTTAGAAATGAAAAACTGCAATATGTTCGCGCTGATGAAATTAATGAAACCGATGCTTTAATTCATTATCAATTAGCATGGCAAGCTGATAAAAAATCAGTATTAAAAGCGTGGTTTGCAGGCGCACATTTAGGCGATGGTTCTGCATATAAAAAACATAAAACTTATTCGCCTTTGCGTCAAAAATGGCAAACTCAAGCACAAGCTTACGGCAAATTATTAGTATTTAAAATTCGCGCCGCTGAGCGTGAAGTGGTTGAACGTTACGCCTATTTCTTTGAACAATTCTGTGGTTGCCAAGCAAAAGTCGTTGCTAATGTAACAACGAATAATACCCCTGTGTGGAATTTTACGGTATCGAGTTATCCCGCAAGTTCGGCTAGTGAATTATTTGATAATCAAATTGGTAAAAAAACGCATAGTTTAAAAGTACCGCAATGGATTAAACAAAATCCACAACAGTATTTTTTACCCTTTTTAGCAGGATTAATTGATACCGATGGCACAGTGAATACTGAGGGTGGTAGTGCCAGTATTAGTTGCCAAAACAAATTATTTGCCGATGAAATACAAAGTTTAATTGCCTTATTTGGTGTCAATGCCAGCGTATCGTCAAGAAAAGCGCGTGAGCATAATTATAAAGGTGCGGTTATTAAAGACAGTGGTGGTTATTGTATTAAAATTTCCGATTCTGATTTTTTAATGACTATTGCTGAATTTATGGCAGACAGTGGCAAAAAAAATCGAATTAAAGACTATCGTAGCGCGGCTGGACAATATGACCATTATGTAATGAGTGCGGTTTTAAAAGAGGCTCTAAACGCCTTAATGCCGACATTAACCCATATTGAAAAACAACACTTAGGTTTATATCACGGCAAGCATTTACAAAATACGGTAAGTCGCATTTATTTAAATCGTTGGGCAATACATTTTCCACAGCTTAAATCTCAAATTGAATTAGTACGTCAATTACGTCCTGTTAAAGCTATTAAGCGCGATTTAATAATCAGTGAAACTTTTTATGATTTTACTGTGGAAACCCATAATAATTATTGTGCAGGTAATAATGGTTTAGCCGTTATTCATAATTGCGGCATCGGGTATTCCTTTAGTACCTTACGCCCCAAAGGCGCGTATGTCTCAGGCGCGGGCGCGTATACCTCAGGGCCGCTGTCTTTTATGGATATTTACGACAAAATGTGTTTTACCGTGTCATCGGCAGGTGGGCGGCGTGGGGCGCAAATGGCGACTTTTGACGTGGGTCATCCTGACGTAATTGAATTTATTAGAGCTAAAAGAGAAGACGGTAGATTACGGCAATTTAATTTATCGTTATTAATTACTTCGCAATTTATGGACGCGGTAAAAAATGATTTGCCGTGGCAATTATCATTTCCTGTCAATGAAAAAGAAGTCAAACTCGATAAAATTAATTTGCATGATAGTAAACATATTATTTGGCGAGATTTACCCTATCAAGCTGGTTATATATTAAATGAAGATGGATTAGTGGCGTGTCGGGTTCATAAAACCATGCCTGCAAAACGGCTGTGGGATATTATTATGAGTTCCACTTATGATTATGCAGAACCGGGCTTTATTTTAATTGACCGCGTTAATGATATGAATAATAACTGGTGGTGCGAGAAAATAACCGCGACTAATCCGTGTGTAGCGCAAGGCACATTAGTTGAAACCCCAGAAGGATTAAAAGCCGTAGAGACTTTAAAAGAAGGCGATATTATCTGCACCGTATCTGGACAGGGTCACATTAAAACCATAGAAATTCATGAAAACATGCCTGTAAAACGGGTTTGTTTTGATAATGGCAAACAACTTTGTGTCACTGATGGGCATATTTTTCATATTGTGAAAGATAATGAATTAAATATTGAAACCCGTTTTTCAGAATTAAAAGTGGGCGACAGAGTTAGAGTATTTAATTGGCAAAATCCTTCTACAGAAATAATAACGACTACAATTACTCGTATTGAATCAGCAGGTATTACTACGGTTTATGATTTATATGAACCCATTAGTGATACTTGGATAACTGAGGGTATTGTTAATCGTGGCTGTGGAGAGCAGGCTCTGCCTCCATACGGATCATGTTTATTAGGCTCAATTAATTTAACTCGTTTTGTCGAAAAGCCATTTACGCACGATGCTTATTTTGATTGGTCAGCGTATCGTAAAACTATTCGTATATTTACTCGATTATTAGATAACGTGGTTGAAATTAATGGACTGCCTTTACCTAAACAACGCGAAGAAATTATTACTAAACGCCGTCATGGTATGGGTTATTTAGGTTTAGGTTCAACATTGACAATGCTGGGCATGAAATACGGTGATGAAACTTCTTTAGAATTTACCGAGGAAGTTACTAAAACTTTAGCCTTAGAAAGCTGGAAAAGCGCGTTGAGTTTATCGCAAGAAAAAGGCCCCGCGCCTATTATGGAACAAGAGTTTATTGTCACGGGTGAAATGTTACATAAACGCCCTGAAATGATAACTGACGGTTATCAATTAGGCGATAAAGTGAAAGGTAAAGTATTACATGCTAAATACAGCCGTTATATGCAGCAAATCGCGCAATTAGAACCTGAATTAATCGCGCAATTAGCCGAGGTTGGCGCGAGATTTACGCACGCCACAAGCGTGGCCCCGACAGGGACTATTTCATTATCGCTGGCCAATAATGCCAGTAATGGTATTGAACCTAGTTTTGCTCATCATTATGCGCGAAATGTAATTCGTGAAGGTAAAAAATCAAAAGAAAAAGTTGATGTGTTTTCATTTGAATTACTTGCCTATCGGCAGATTATTAATTCACAGGCAATGCCTTATAGTGATAATCCCGCGCAACAATTACCTGAGTATTTTATTGCCGCCGATGATGTTACTCCAAAACAGCATGTTGATATTCAAGCGGCGGCGCAAAAATGGATAGATTCGTCAATATCCAAAACTGCCAATGTACCAACGGATTATCCTTATGAAGATTTTAAAGATATTTACCGTTACGCTTATGAAAAAGGTTTGAAAGGGTGTACTACCTTTAGATTTAATCCAGAAGTATTCCAAGGGGTATTGGTTAAAGAATCGGATTTAGAAAATACCATTTATCAATTTACCTTAGAAGATGGTGAAGTGATTGAGGTGAAAGGCAATCAAGAAATTGAATACGATGGCGAAATGCACAGTGCGGCGAATTTATTTGACGCGTTGAAGGAAGGTTATTACGGGAAGTTTTAAATCGTTATAGACAACGTAAAATAATGTCAAAAAAACGATTTAATACCGTAGAGGAAATTACTTCGTGGAAAAACTTTGAATTAAATGGTCAGCTTTATGATTTATCGCACCTTGATGCTCATGAAGCTGACTATATTGAATATAAAAAAGATGGTTCTGTATTTCTTATAAATATATTGTCACTTATAGTTTTCATTGTTTTACTAAAGAAGAAAGTAATCAAACCTTAGTAGAAAAAAACAAGCTGATGTATATTATTCTTTTGTCTAAAGTATAGAAAAATATAGTAATCTGTGGAAAAGTATACCGTTAAAAAGACGTAAAGTTTTAAAAAGCTACTACGACTCACTATAAACCACCATTGTATTTTATTAATTTAAATAATAATGACCAGACTCAAAGCGTTTAAATATCGAATTTATCCGACTAAACAACAAGAAGTTTTGTTAAATAAAACTTTCGGTTGTGTGCGCGTAGTTTGGAATCATCATGTCGAAATATTTAATAAGTATGATAAGAATTTAACAGAACAAGAAAAAGCATTAACCTCAACAGAACTTAGAAAAAAATTTGAATGGTTGCAAGAAATAAGTGCGGCGGCTTTGCAACAAAAAGAAATGGATTTTAAAGCCTTCAAAAAGAATTATTTTTCTAAAACGAGAAAGAAAAAAATTGGTAGACCTTCGTTTAAAAAAAGACATAACAATCAAAGTTTCCGATTACCTAATCAAAAGTTTAGTTTAAAAGATAACAG
>JBAQSX010000029.1:0-12492 GCA_049296695.1 Methylococcaceae bacterium
TTTGCGACCAAAAGGCGAATAAATTCGCCCCTACAATCGCTTTAACTTGATTTTTTTCAGTTAGTTATAAGGTGGTTTGAAAGACGTTGCGGTGCAACGTCTCTACAATAAATTATTCTTTAAAAAATTGGCTCATGACGCGAATCATATATTCATGATCGAATACCCCAGCACTTTCACGAATACTGTGCATTGCCCACATCGGATTACCCACATCGACCGCACGAATCCCTAATTTTGCCGCTGTCATAGGCCCTACGGTACTGCCGCAAGCTAAATCACAACGTTGCACATAATACTGATAAGGCACATTTACTTGTTGACACCAATTAGCAAACATAGCACTGGAAATATTATCGGAACTATAACGATGATTGGCATTACTTTTAATAACCACACCTTGATTAACGAATACTTTATGGTCGATTTCATAAGCTAATGGAAAACTAGGTTGATAAGCATGTGCCATATCCGCGCTAATCATAAAACTATTCGCTAAGGTTTGATAATAATCTTGTTTATTTTGATTAAACACAGAGCTAATTCTTTCTAAAACGCTACTTAAAAAACTACCATCCGCGCCTTTATTGCTTTCACTACCAATTTCTTCATGGTCAAAAAAAGCACAGATTAAGTTATTACCACGCGTTAATACTTGTTCATTTAATAAAGCACTCAAACCCGCATGACAAGAGGCTAAATTATCTAATTGGCTGTCAGCATAAAACTCATTATTAGCCCCCCAAAAACTACCTTTTTGGGTATCATAAATCGCTAAATCATAGCCTAATAATTGCTCAGGCTGAATACCTGCTTTTTGGGCTAATAAATGGTAAAACGCTTCTTTAGGTAATTGGTTTTCAGTAAGTGTAGTTAAAATTAAGGGTAATTCATTTTGTTTTTGTAGTTTTAAACCATCGTCATTAACACCGCGATTTAAATGAATCGCTAAATTAGGTAAACGCAATAAAGGCTGTTCAAATAATACTAAACAACTTTCTACTAAAGCGTGCTTGGTTTTATAACTAATGCGTCCCGCTAAACTTAAATCTCTATCGGTAAAACTGGCTAATATAGGGCCGCCATAAATTTCTACCCCTAAACGCAATAAACCATCGCTGACAGTGGGCGCGTTGGGTTTTAATCGTAGTGTGGGTGAATCGGTATGCGCGGCAATAATTTTAAAACCTGTGTTTATTAAAGGCTTATTACCTAAGCTAAATAAAATAATTGAGGAATCATCACGCACTACATAATAATTACCGCCTTGTATTAACGACCAGTTTTGCGTTTCATCTAAACGTTGCCATTGTGCTAAATGGGGATGATTTTTTGAAAATTGCTGTAATTTAGTTTCAATACTTGCCACTACATGATAAGGGCTAGGACTGCTATCAATAAAATTTAATAAATCACTAACGTGAGCATTCATTCTGTGTTTCTCGGTTTAAAATTAAGAGCGGTGGAATTAATACAATAACGCAAACCTGTAGGTTGTGGGCCATCATTAAAAACATGGCCTAAATGCGCTTCACAGTTTTGACACAGCACTTCAGTGCGGCGCATACCATAACTATTATCAACATGTTCGCTAATTGCATTATCCGATAATACTTGCCAGAAACTGGGCCAGCCTGAACCTGAATTATATTTAGTAGTAGAATCAAATAAAGCATTATCACAACAGACACAATGATAACTACCATCTTCCTTATAATCGACATATTTACCTGTAAAAGGCGGCTCAGTGGCTTTTAAGCGGCAAATATTGAATTGTTCATCATTTAATTTATCGCGCCATTGCGCTTCATTATTAGTTTCAATAGTCATTGGTAATACCTTATTATTGTCTGAATCAGGATTTACAGGATTATAGGACTACAGAATAAATCCTGTGAATCTTGATTTATTTTTTATTTTTAAACCACGATGCCAATTTAGCTTTAGCACTGGCTTTAATAGTTTTGGCTAATTGATAGATGGCAGTTTCAATAATTTTTTGATGCGCCCAACGTAACCACGAAGTAATGGTATTATAAATAATAGCGATTAATTTAAAGGTTAATAATTGCTTTTTAGTAAGGGTAAAAAATCGGGCGATAAATAATGTACCTAATAATTTGGCAATAATTTCTAATACCAAAGCCTGTAGTATTAAGCCTTGTGCAAAAAACCAAATCGCACCGATATTGAGTGGCGTGACTAAGATAATCGGAATGCTAATAGCAAATAAGGCTTGATAGGGTGTGGTTTGTGCAAGCCATAATTCAAATTTAATTAAGCCTAGTTTTTCAACTAAATAATGGCCTAAAGCCGATAATAAGTCCCACAGCCATTCTTCTATTAACAAAATAATCGCTAATAACGATAATACTATTTTTTTCATGGCAAGCATTCCGTAGTGGGTGAATAGTGGTTTTAAGCTCTGAGCTTAGAACAACATTTTGCTTAGATTATAATATTTAAATTCTGAATTGAAGCAAATTTATCGTTTTTAAAAATTTTAACGACTCTATCACTTAAAAAATCGACCAATATTACTGTTTTGCTGGTGAATGATGCCTGTAACTAATTTGAGTCAAACGGCAACTAATAAATCAAACATTCTTAACTAAATGAACAACATAAACCTTTTAGATATTAGCACCTTAGGCGAGTAACATTTTGCTTTTGAAGAACTCTGTTGTCAGCTTACCGCGCTCACAAGCGGATGCTTTTTGTCGTACAGCCAGAAGGCTCAGACACGGGGTTTGAGTGTTTTATATGTCATGCAGATGATACAAAAACAGGCTGGCAAGCCAAATTTATTGATAGTTTTGATGCTCAAAAACCTGTTTATATTACTGAGTGTTGTACGAGGGTGAATAGGATTCGCCCCTACAATTACGCCTATTTTTAGTAACTGATGAATATGAAAACCCTAAATAAAGCCTATTTTTTTGCCGTTATCTATTGAGTGACTGAAAACAAGCAATTAATGCGTTAAAAATAAAAATTGCTGAAGGTATGAATTGTTTTTTAAATAACCCAATTGAATAACCGCTTTTTTTAAAAAAGATTAAGATGCAAATAAATAGGTTTTAAATCAATTATTCTAATTTGTAGATAATAACAATCTCTAAGAATTTAAGTTTCACAACAATTGTTGTAAATCGTAGATTTAAGAATTTTTGTCGTAAACATAACAAAATCTATCACAGCTCGCTGACTTATTATCATAATCCTTACATTACCCCTGCTTTATCTGTCCTATTTGCGCACAAAAATAGAGTTAAGCCAATCACATCCCTTTTCAATACGCGCTTATCGCTCATTGGCATAATTACTGCTTTTTCTTAAGGCATTTACAGCCATTAACGCTCACGCACTTGGATTGGTTTCATGTTTAGTTTCTTAAGTCCGCGCATACGCGGCGGCGTTCACGCTCAAGAAAACAAAGAAGCGACCGCGCATAAACCCATTATCACCAGCTTTCCTGTGCCACAACGCTTGTTTATTCCCCTGCAACAGCATGTTGGCAAAGCCGCTGAACCGATGATTCGGGTTGGCGACTCGGTATTAAAAGGACAGTTGCTCGCATACAGTCAAGGCATGATTTCCGCACCTGTTCACGCGCCTAGCTCTGGCACTATTGTTGACGTGAATAAATATCCCGCGCCGCATCCTTCGGCGTTACCGATTTTAACGGTGGTCTTAGAAACAGACGGGCAAGATGAATGGTTGCCTAGCGTGGGCGTGAGTGACCCGTTTGCCTTAGCTCCTGAAGAGATTAGTATGCGCGTGGGCGCGGCAGGTGTTGTCGGGATGGGTGGCGCGGTGTTTCCTTCGGCAGTGAAACTGAATTTAGGGCGCAAAAACAAAATCCACACTTTACTGATTAACGGCGGCGAATGTGAACCTTATTTGACTTGTGATGATAAGCTCATGCAAGAACGCGCCGCGCAAGTCATTGATGGAATTAGAATTATGTTGCATGGCATGGAGGCAAAACAAGCCATTGTCGCCATTGAAGACAATAAACCGCTAGCCTTTGCCGCCATGCAAATTGCCGCGCAAGCCTTTAGCCATATCGACATTCGCCAAGTGCCAACGCGCTATCCTATGGGTTGGGATAGGCAATTGATTCGTTATTTAATGGGCAAAGAAGTCCCCGCTGAAAGCCGCTCCACCGATGTGGGCGTGACCATGCACAACGTGGCAACTGCTTACGCGATACATAACGCCATTCGTCACGCAAGACCGTTGGTGAATCGCATTGTCACCGTTTCAGGCGGCGCGGTAGGCAAACCGATGAATATTGAAGTGCCAATCGGTACATTGATTAGTGAAGTATTCGCCTTTTGCCAAGTGTCAATTGAACAAACCGCCCGTATTGTCATGGGTGGTCCTATGATGGGTGAGGCTTTACCTCATGCCGATTTACCGATTGTCAAAGCCACTAGCGGCGTATTGGCTTTAACCGCACAAGAAATTACTCGCGGTGAACCGCAACCGTGCATTCGTTGCGCTCAGTGCGTCAATGCTTGTCCTGCGGGTTTATTGCCTGTGGATATGTATAACCGTATTCGCAATAATCAACTCGATGCCGCTGTCGATTTTGGGCTAAAAGATTGTATTAGCTGTGGTTCTTGCTCTTATGTCTGCCCTTCCAATATTCCTTTAGTGCATTATTTTAAATACGCCACGGGCGAGCTGACTGCACGGCAACAAGCGCAACATAAATCTGAGCAAACCAAAAAACTCATCGACGAGCGCAATAAACGCATGGAACGCCTACGCCTGCAACGCGAAGCCGAAGATTTAGAAATGCAGCGTCAAAAAGAAGCCCGCGCCAAACTTAAAGCCGAGCAAGAAGCCGCAAAAGCCGCCGCCGCCGAGGTCGAATCTGTATGATAAACATAGCCCCCAACAGCAGTCCGCACACCCGCGTCAATACCGCCGTGGCCGACATTATGCGCACCGTGATTGTGGCGTTACTACCCGCCACACTGATGGGCATTTACGCCTTTGGCTGGTGCGCGTTTAACTTATTAATCATCAGCTTAGTCTCATCACTGGCGTTTGAATATGGCTGTTTAAAACTTGCCGAAAAAGACCCCTTGCCCATTTTGCGCGATAACTCCGCACTATTAACAGGCTGGCTGGTTGCCATGACCTTACCGCCGTCCGCGCCGTGGTGGATTGCCGTAGTCGGCGCGGGTATGGCAATTATTTTAGGCAAACAAGTCTATGGCGGTTTAGGACAAAACTTATTTAACCCCGCAATGCTGGCGCGGGTGGCGTTATTGATTTCATTCCCTGTGGAAATGACTACTTGGGCAAATGTTAATCCTTTATTTTCAGAAAACTCAGCGAGTTTTAGTGAAGCTTTAAGTATTACTTTTGGTGGATTAAAAAATATCGACGCGAATACTGGCGCGACTGTTTTAGGTTATGTCAAAACTGAATTTTCTTTGCAACATTATCTGCCCGATACCCTAAAAGGTTATTATCAACCCGCTGACGCATTAATTGGTTTAAGACGTGGTAGTTTAGGTGAAACCTCTTCATTACTTATATTATTAGGCGGCGGTTATTTATTGTATAAAAAAGTCATAACATGGCATATTCCAGTCGCCTTAATACTCAGTATTACACTATTATCAAGCGTATTTTATTTAATTGATTCGAGCCGTTATTTAAGCCCTTTAGTGCATTTAACTTCAGGCGCGGTAATATTAACCGCTTTCTTTTTAGCCACTGATTATGTCACCTCACCCAATACCCCAATTGGACAATTAATATTTGGTGCGGGTTGTGGCTTATTAATTTTTGTAATTAGAAGTTGGGGCGGTTATCCCGAAGGCACAGGTTTTGCCATTTTATTAATGAATTCAGTCACGCCATTAATTGACCATTATATTCGTCCGCGTATTTATGGACGTGATAAAAAAGGTCGTCCTTTAGAGAGTGGTAAATAATATGTTAGCCGAATTAAAAACCAAACTTTCTTATCAAGCCTCATTACTGGCAATTGTGGCATTACTAGCAAGTGCAATACTAGGTTATGCTAATAAAGAAACTCATGAGGTTATTAAACAACGTTTAGCCGAAGATTTAAAAGCCTCTTTAGAAGAAGTGATTCCTGCTAATTATTATGATAATGATTTATTGCAAGATACCTTAAATCTTGTTAATCAAAAAGGCACAGACACTAAAATCTATTTAGCCAGAAAAGACGGTAAAGTGACCGCAGTGGCTTTTATGCAAATTGCTACGGGTGGATATTCGGGTGATATATCCTTAATGCTAGGTATTGATAAAGACGGTAATATCTTAGGGGTAAGAACAATTGCTCACGCTGAAACTCCAGGTTTAGGCGACAAAATCGAAGTTAAAAAATCGAATTGGATATTAAGCTTTAATACTTATTCTTTAGAAAACTTAACCGAAAAACAATGGGGCGTTAAAAAAGACGGTGGTATTTTTGATGCTTTCAGCGGCGCGACTATTACTCCTAGAGCTGTCGTTAAAGCGGTGCATTTAGGTTTAGAATTTTTTAAAGAACATAAAGCAGAATTAATTAGTATTAAATAAACTAGTCAGAATGAAGATATTTAAGATTTAAAGATAATAAGATTAAGGTATTTATCTTTATATCTACTTATCTTAAAAATCTTCATTCTGACAAACAATTAACAATGAGGCGTGTCATGTTTAATGAAACCTATAAAAAAATAGCGCGTAATGGACTGTGGGACAATAACGTCACCTTTGGACAATACCTAGCCTTATGTCCCTTACTCGCGGTCACAGGTACGGCAACTAATGGTTTAGGTATGGGTTTGGCGACTTTAGTCGTATTAATAAGCTCGAACGGCATTATTTCACTTACCCGCCAATTTATTCCCCAAGAAGTGCGTATTCCCGTATTCGTGTTATTAATAGCCACATTAGTCACTTTAGTGGATATGTTAATGAATGCGTGGATGCACCAGCTTTATAAAGTGTTAGGTTTATTTATTCCCTTAATTGTCACCAACTGCGCTATTTTAGGCAGAGCCGAATCTTTTGCTTCAAAACAATCGGTATTACATTCATTATGGGACGGTTTAATGATGGGACTGGGATTTTTATTATCCTTAGTCACCTTAGGCGCGGTTAGAGAAATTACCTCAGCGGGAACATTATTTGCCAACGCTTCATTATTACTGGGCGAATCATTTATTATGATGGAAATCATTTTATTATCCGATTACAGCGGCTTTTTATTAATGTCTTTGCCCCCCGGTGGTTTTATTATGTTTGGTTTTTTAATTGCAGGAAAGCGTTTAATTGACCAAAAAATGGCGGCAAAAAAAGCCAAAGAATCTTTAGCAAAACCAGTAATTGAAGAAGAATTAAATTTAGCCAGTGTTAATTAGTTATTATTATTTTGTAGAGATGTTGCATTGTAACGTCTATCTATGAGGTGTATCATTACAATAAAATCAACAAAAGCCGATGTATTAAACAAGATGCGGAATAGAAAAACAATGTTAAATGGACGGCTAGTCGGTACTGAAGCTCTTATTCTAATATTTTGTTTTTTGTTAAATGGCTGTGTGTCCTATAAGGAAGTTAAAGAAATGGAAGTTAAGAGTTCAACTATAGTTGATAATATTGATGCAGAAGAATTATCAGCTTGTGTTTTTGAACTTATGAAAGAAGAGCAGCCTCTCGATCGTCTCGGAGGAGGCATGATTATTTATCATCGCAACTATGACCCGATAAAGAAGAAGTGGTTTATTATCTCGGAATTAGGCAGTGGAAGTGGTTATTACAATTTTAGTGTTTCGTTTCAAATTACTGGGGATAAGAATTCGACAAATACCGAAATCAGATCTCTAAATACTGTTTGGGGGAATGCTCAAGCCCCTATAGAGCGTATCTTTCAATTAATTAAGCAATGTCAAAACAGATAAGCACTATCGCAGGAGTCGTTACTATATGAATATCGGTGTTTGTTATGCAGAGGCTGAGCGGCAATTTTGGATACGCTTAGAAGTCCCCGATGCCAGTACCATTGAACAAACTATTAAATTATCGGGCGTATTGCGACAATTCCCTGAAATTGATTTAGGGAAACAAAAAGTTGGTATCTTTGGCAAAATGTCAAAATTAGACACCGTAGTACAAGATGGCGACCGAGTTGAAATTTATCGTCAAATAACCGCTGACCCCAATCAAGTCAAACGGCGGCGTATTTAAATATTATTTTTTTCCACGAAACACACAAAAAGCACGAAAAAAAGCTAAAAAGCAAGCCCAGATTTTAATCACTTATTTTTCGTGTCTTTCGTGCTTTTCGTGGACACATAAATTAATTAGGAATATAAATCGTTTGTTTAATATGCTTTAATTGCGCGGTAATGGTAAAAGTCATTATTACTAATAATGACCACGAACTCCATTTACTAATATGAACCGCCGACCACGCACCTAATTGATTAGGATATTGCCAAATACCATAAAAGGTACTGATATTCTCTGCCAGCCAAATAAAAAAGCCTGTCAACACAAACCCTAATAATAATGGCATGTTTCTGTCTTTATCAAAAGGACAAAATATGACTCGTGTTCTTGCATATAATCCCAACGCACATGCCGCAATATACCAGCGATAATCACCTATATAGTGATGCGTAAAAAAGTTAATATAAATCAATAATGCCATTAACGTTGCCATCCAATAAGGCGGATGATGTTCAATACGCAAATGTAATAATCGCCATGCTTGAATAATATAACTGCCCACCGAAGCGTACATAAAACCAGAAAATAACGGCACATTAAACAACTTAGTATAAGCAAATTCAGGATAGCCCCACGCTTTAATACCACTAGAAGTTTTAAAGACTTCTAATATAAATCCTAATAAATGAAATAAGCAAATCGCTTTAAATTCATCAATCGTTTCTAATTTCGCCCATAATAACCACGCTTGTATTATTAACGCCCATAATAATAACAAATCATAGCGTGGCATTCCCCACACGCCTTTATTGGGTATTATCACCACTGCCGCAAAAAATAAGCCCGCAAATAAACACGCCCGCGCTTCTTTTATTCCAAAGAATAAAAACTCAATACTAAAACGCTTAAAACCAGTTAATTGCGGTTTTGCTGTTAGTGTCATTAAATAATTATCAAAAGCTTGTATATTCATAGTTAAAATAATTGTTTTTAGATTATAAGGTTTTCGATGGAGGTCAAGCTTTGCTTGAGCTTCTTAAAATCAGGCAAAGCCTGACCTCCCATTTTACTAAGCTTGCCATTTTACTGATTTAGTCTGTTGGTGGATTTAATAAAACGCGCTTTTAGTTGTTCAAACCTAGGTTTGAACTCCGATAACTTGATATTCAATAGCCTATTTTTTTGAAGCACCACCAGTCTGTTAATGTTACTATGTAAAACCTTAATAATAACAGCCTAAATACACTTGAACATCACAACACTTAAAAATCAGTTCTTATTATTACAACTCGCGCTTAGTTTTTATACGCGCTTACCTATTTCTAAAAACTTAGATTATAGCCAATTATCCAAAGCTTCTATTTATCTGCCTGTCGTGGGTTATATTGTAGGCAGTTTAATTGCACTCGTTTATTTAATTACCACTCTTTATTGGTCACAGCAAACCGCTGTTATTTTAAGTTTCATCGCGGGAATATTGATTACAGGCGGTTTTCATGAAGATGGTTTCGCCGATGTTTGTGATGGTTTTGGCGGCGGTTATTCAAAAGAACAAATCCTGCTGATTATGAAAGATTCCCGCTTAGGAACGTATGGCGTATTAGGCTTATTATTTTTAATTTTATTAAAGATAAGCTTATTGACTCAATTAAATAACGCCATTATTCCTAGTCTATTATTTGTCGCTCATAGTAGCAGTCGCTTTGCACCTTTAGTATTAATGCACCATTATAATTATGCTAGAGAACAAGGCAAAGGCAGTGCTGTGGTTTTCAAACGCAGTATCGCACAATTACTATTATCTGGCAGTTTAGCATTATTACCTTTTTTATTATTACCGCCGCTATGTTTATTAGCAATTATTCCTATGTTATTAATAACATTTTATTTAGGCTATTATTTTAATAAACACATAGAAGGTTATACGGGCGATTGTTTAGGGGCGGTGCAACAAATTAATGAAGTTATGTTTTATTTAACTGTGGCAGGTTTATGGACATTTATTTAATTCGACACACTAAAACCGCCACGCAAACAGGTTTATGTTATGGGCAAAGCGATGTTGCTTTAGCAGAAAGTTTTCAAGATGACATGGCTAAGTTAATAGCAAAATTACCGCCTTTAAATTCAAGCGATAAGGTTTATAGTAGTCCTTTATCGCGTTGTTTATTATTAGCACAGTATTTTTCTGCTGAGGTCATTATTGATGAGCGTTTATTAGAAGTGAATTTCGGGGATTGGGAAGGTATTGCTTTTGATAGTATTGATAAAGATAGTTTGCGTTATTGGACTGAGAATTTTGTAACTCAGCCACCGCCTAATGGTGAGAGTTTTAGTGATTTATGCAAGCGCGTTGAACATTTTTGGCAGGAGTTATTAACGCAATCGTGTGAGCGTTTATTTGTGATTACTCATGCTGGGGTTATTCGGGCATTATTAGCAGTTATTTTGCAATGTCCACCCGCTAATGCTTTTCAATTTAAAATTGATTATGGTTCAGTACAACAATTGCGTTATAGTAATGCGTATGTTTATATTCAAGCTATTAATGGGTGATGGTGTTTTGTTGTTTATACGGTAGTGCCGCAAAAGAGTAGGTTTTAATAAAGTTTTCGTTAGTTATAATTAAAAAACAGATCTAAATTACTAAAGGCTTGATATTAAGCAAGCTACTCTTTTGATGCGCTACCCTTTATTCTTTGTGAAGCTAATATCTTATTCTCTTCTTTATTACTTAACTAATCGACTAATTATTAATTAGCAGGAATGCAAACCTAAGTTTTTATTCCATTATTTATTGCAATCATTACTTATTGTCAAAGCGTTTAAAATAAACGATTAATTGATGATTTTTAAAATATATACTTTTTGATAAGTTTTGTTTTTTATTGACACTACCAAAATTATTATTAATTCAATTTAAAAATACTGTATCATTTAGCCAATAATAAAGTTTAACCTCCTACTTATACACTAGATTTATGTTACCAGTAATCGCCCTAGTCGGGCGGCCCAACGTGGGCAAATCCACCTTATTTAATTATTTAACCCGCAGTCGTGAAGCCTTAGTCGCTGACTTTGCAGGTCTTACCCGTGATAGACAATACGGACGCGTCAAACACGGTAATAGAGCCTGTTTAGTAGTCGATACAGGCGGGATTGCCGATGATTCAGAAGGCATTGAAAGCATTTCGCGCAAACAAGTCCAAATCGCCCTAGAAGAAGCGGACATTGTGTTTTTCATGGTGGATGCCAGAGAAGGCTTAAGCGCGTCTGATAAAGTGATTGCCGACACGCTCCGCAAACTCGCTAAACCCGTGATTTTAGTGACCAATAAAGTCGATGGCATGGACAGCAACTTTGCCGCTAACGATTTTTATGCCTTAGCTTTGGGTGAGCCTGTACAAATTGCGGCCTCACACGGTAGAGGTGTGCCTGAGTTATTAGAGCGCGTTAATGCCCTATTACCGCCCGATACCAGCAAAATAGAAGACGATAAAAACACAGGCATTGCCATTGCCGTGGTGGGTCGTCCTAATGTAGGCAAATCGACTTTAGTCAATCGATTATTGGGTGAAGAGCGCGTTATCGTCTTTGACCAACCCGGCACGACACGCGACAGTATTTATATTCCTTTTGAGCGCGGCGGCAAAAAATTCACTTTAATTGATACCGCAGGAATGCGCCGCCGTTCTAAAATCGGTGAAGTCATTGAAAAATTCAGCGTTTTAAAATCGATGCAGGCCATTGAAAAAGCTAATGTGGTGATTTATTTAATTGATGCCAGTGAAGGCATTACTGACCAAGACGCGCATTTATTAGGTATGGTATTAGAAGCAGGACGCGCGTTAATTATTGGTTTAAATAAATGGGATGGTTTAAGCACTGAACAAAAAGAAACCGTTAAACGTCATTTAGACGTTAAATTAACTTTTTTAGATTTTGCTGAAAAACACCCAATATCGGCATTACATGGCAGTGGCGTGGGTAAATTATTTGACAGAGTAAATGCTTTATATGACGCGGCAATGGTTAATTTATCAACGCCCATATTAACGCGTTTAATTAAAGAAGCCACCGACGCGCATCAACCGCCCTTAGTACAAGGTCGGCGTATTAAATTAAAATACGCGCATCAAGGTGGACGTAATCCGCCTGTGATTATTGTTCATGGCGTTCAAACTGACGCGTTGCCGCAATCGTATAAACGCTATTTAATTAATTACTTTAGAGAAAAACTGCATTTGCAAGGAACGCCAATTCGCATGGAATTTAAAT
>JBAQSX010000030.1:0-9838 GCA_049296695.1 Methylococcaceae bacterium
TTCATATTCAGTTAGTTATTAAAAATATTTGCAATTGTAAGGGCGAATTCATTCGCCTCTGTACAAATGCGAATGAATTCGCCCTTACAATACCGTGTTAACAACCTTGTGTAACTAACTCATTTTGAAAACCCTGTAACCATAAAAAACCTAATTCAGACACAAATAAGCAAAGTAGTTACTAATACCCAAGTTATTACTAGCAATTATTAAAATTAATTATTCCCATTGAAATCATAAATAAAATTTGACTATCGTCGACTAAATCGTATTCTATAGTTATTAACCATAAATAATACATAATGAACAGCGCGTAAAACTTAATTTAAACTAAGCTAAAGCAATACTTTAGTTAGGAAGGAATATCATGCAAATCAAGTTTCCATTTGATTCAACAAAACCCGTCACAGGGCAGGCTAGCGTTGAAATTAACAAAACGATAGATGAGGTTTTTACTTATATAGGAGAGAATTTTTTTGATAATTACCCTAAATGGGCCGTTGAAGTGGTTGAATTTGAACCTTTAACAGGTAAAGAGGTTTTTATTGGCGCGCAAGCTAAACAAATTCGCAAAGATAATGGTGCAAAAGTCGAATCTGTATTTGAAATTACTGATTATGAGCCACAATCAAAATTAATATTTCAAGGACTTGCCGCGCCTTATAAACACAGTTATTTATTAGAAAGCAATCAAGAAAAACACCCCACCCGTTTAATATTTCGTTTTGAATTATTAGAACTGGATGTATTTATGCGTCCCTTTGAAAAATTAATACGCTCTGCCATTGAAGACGGCGCGGAAAATACCGTAGAAAACATCAAAAATTTAATGACGCTTGAATGCGCTTAAAATAATAACATCAGGAGTTGCACTATGCCTTTTATTGTACAAAAAGATAGCGGTATTATTCCGCAAGTATTATCGGCTATTTTAGATGAATGCGTGAATGGCGTTACTTTAGCCGATCCCGATTTAGAAGACGCGCCGATTATTTATGCTAATAAAGCCTTTGAAAAATTAACAGGTTATAGCCAAGAGGATATTATTGGTCATAATTGCCGTTTTCTGCAAGGCGAAGATAAAAATCAAGAAGCGCGTTATCAAATTCGTGAGGCTTTAGATAAACATGAAGCCATTGAAGTCACCTTGCGTAATTATAGAAAAGACGGTGAGTTATTTTACAATCATTTAAAAATAGTACCGCTTTTAGATAGTAAACAGCGGGTACTTTATTATTTGGGGGTGCAGTATGATATAACCCATCAAATTGATGCTAAAAATGAAATAAAAACCTTAACTGAGTTATTAAATGCAATGCCCAGCAATTTATAAAAAACACTAGGGTAGCCAATAGCTACCCTGTAATTATTAACTAGGTTGAGTTGGTTATGAATACAGTAGCACAAAATAGCGGTTTAGTTTTTAACGAGGTTTTATTTGCATTGGCAATGCTGGCTTTTGTGTTATTGCTAGTGCTTGAAAAATTAAAACCTTATCGCCATTTTCCAGCAAAAATTTATAAAGAATCTTTTGTTACTAATACTACCGCTTTTTTAGTGAATAATGTCATCTTAACCATTATAAAAGCCTCGTCTTTATTTTTAGTGGCACAGCAATTTGCGTCTTTTGGTTTATTAAGTGCTATGCCTGAGGGGATTTTAAAATGGTTATTGGCTTTTGCTTTTTTTGATTTAGCCATTTACGCATGGCATTTTGCTAGTCATAAATACGAATGTTTATGGCGATTTCATAAAGTGCATCACAGCGACAAAAGTTTTAATGTCTCCACAGGTTTTCGTTTTCATGTGTTCGATTTATTATTAGAAATTGTTTATAAATGTATTTTTGTGGTAGTCATTGGGGTCAATGCTTATTTAGTCTTATCGATTGAAATTGTCGAATTATTCTTTATATTTTTTCATCACGCTAATATCTACGTTCCAAAAGAACAGACGATTTCACAGTTTATTATTACCCCGTCATTACATCGGGTGCATCATTCCACTTTACGCAAAGAACACGACAGTAATTACGGTATTGTCTTGGCTTTTTGGGATAAATTATTCAATACCCGCAAAGAACTTGTTCCCGAAAATATTGGTTTAGATTTAATTGGTGCGGAGAATTTTATTCAATTATTTTCTTTAGCCTTTATTACTGAACGCAAATTAATGAAATTATTTAGCTGGATTCCTAAAGGAAAAAAATAAGGAGGTCAAGCTTTGCTTGACCGTCAGGCAAAGCCTGACCTCCAAAACTACGCTATAAGGAATTAAATAATGATTATTAAAACTAAAAAAGAAATCCCCAGTAGTGAAATTACTGATTACACAGTATTTAAACAACGCCGTGAAATTATTAAAGGCTTAATGGCTTTAACGGGGGCGAGTATTCTGCCTACAAGCTTGGCTAATACTGAACAAACTAATCAAATCACAGCGACACCTGCTAAATTAATTAAAAACTATACTAATTATTATGAATTTACTTTAAATAAAGAAGATTCTACCCAATTAGCGCAAGCCTTAAAAATAGAACCGTGGTCGGTAGAAATTAGCGGTGAAGTTGAAAAACCCGCGCTTTATCATTTAGAAGATTTATTAGCCAAACAAATTATTCAACAACGCTTATATCGGTTTCGTTGTGTAGAAGCGTGGTCTATGGTGGTGCCTTGGCAGGGTTTTGTCTTGGCTGAGTTATTAAAACAAGTAAAGCCTTTATCAACGGCTAAATTCGTTAAATTCACTTCCGTTTATCAACCTGATACTATGCCTAATCAAAAAAATAATGTCATGTTGCAATGGCCTTATACTGAAAGTTTACGCCTCGATGAGGCTATGCACCCTTTAACTTTATTAGCCACTGGCATGTATGATGAAACCTTACCAAAACAAAATGGCGCGCCTTTGCGTTTAATTGTGCCGTGGAAATACGGTTTTAAAAGTATTAAAGCCATTGTTAAAATCGAGTTATTAAAAAATCCACCTTTGACTACTTGGAATCAATTAGCACCGACTGAATACGGCTTTTATGCTAATGTGAATCCCGATGTTGCCCATCCGCGTTGGAGTCAAAATAGTGAGCGATTATTAGGTAGTGGTTTTTTTACGCCCCGCAGACAAACTGAGTTATTCAATGGTTATGGTGAACAAGTGGCATCATTATATAGTAATATGGATTTACGGCATTTTTTCTAATGATAGCGCGTATTAATAAATTATGGCTGTTAATTATTATTTGTTTAATACCTTTATGTACTTTATTTATTGATATAGCCTTTGAACGTTTAGGTTCAAATCCTATTCAAGAACTGCATATTCGTTTAGGTGATTGGACATTGCGTCTATTATGGTTGACTTTATTAATAACGCCTTTGCAAACGATTACCCAATGGCGCGGCATGGCGATTTATCGACAAGTATTTGGGCTATACAGTTTTTTTTATGCCAGTTTGCATGTTTTAGTTTATGTAACTTTGGATAATGATTTAGAATGGCATTTAATGCTTATTGATATAGTGCAAAGCCCTTATGTTTGGTTTGGGGTTATTGCTTATAGTATTATTTTAGCTTTGGGATTAACCTCGTCTAAATATGCTAAGAAACGTTTAGGTAAAAATTGGAAACGTTTACATCGTTTAATTTATTTTGCCGCGATTGCGGGAATGATTCATTATTTTTGGCAACTCAAAGGTAATTTAGCCGAACCGTTATTTTATTTAGTGACTATTATTTTATTATTGGGTTTTCGGGTATTAGTGTGGCTTAAAAAACGTCAATTTGCTAAATGGATGATTCCTAAATCTCGGGAATTACAAGAATAATATTATTATTAGTTCGCTCCCTACAAATCGTGCCTAATCTCAGATAAATAATTCCAGTATAGAGACGTTGCACCGCAACGTCTTTAAAACAAACTAATACAGTATTTTTTTAGAGCATTACACTCATTTTGAATAAAAATACTGCATTAGTTTTTAAACGCTAATGATTATCCATATAATGAAATTCCCCGCAATAACTATAAGTCTCGCCCCATAAAGGATGCTCAATTTTAAAATCCAAATAAAAACTATTTTCTGATAAAGCATGTTCAGTAATTATGGCTGTACCTAATAACAAATAATCAGCAATAATAATACTAAATTTTCCGCACTGCCAATAATGACCTAAACTGCGATACACTAAATCACCATTGATAACATTTACCGCTAAACGCAAGCCAAAACCAAAACCGATTAGCTCTTTTACTTCATGGTCTGCAATATAAAGCATTTGTGAATTAAAATAATCGCTGTTTCCGTCAATATAATCGACTCTACGTTGCCAATAAAGTAATTCATTATGACCAGCCATTTTTTTTACTTGCGTATTAACGCCATTACCGCGCCATAATACCAAACCGCCAAATAAATGAATAATCCATATTAGTGGAAATAACAAAACTGGATAACGGATATTCATTTTTCCTTCGAGTAAACTTATTTGCCCGTCTGTTAATTGATAATGCCGTTGAATAGCAATAGGTAATTGCCGCCACTGTTCACCTAAAACACGTTGCATAAATAACATGATTAACTCCATAAACTATGATGAAAAACCATTAAAGTGGTAATTATTATCATGCCAAAAAATGCAGGCACGCCTAAAATTAACCACACTTTAGTATAATGCCGATAAATACTGGGTAATAGTTGATTATTCATTAAGGCTAAATTGGCAATATCGCGCATTCGCACTTGTAATATTAAAACGGGTAGCCAACATAAACCTGTAATGACATATAAAATCAGCGACCAATTCAACCAAGATGCACTTAAAGGCAAAGATAATTGCTGAGCTAATAAAAATCCTGTTACGGGTTGAATAATAACGGTGGGGGTTGTGAACCATAAATCCGCTAAAACTACATGACGACTAGTCATTGCAATTGTGGCAAGATTACCGCTTTTATCTGCCATGATTTTATAAAATACCGTACCCAATCCTAGACCGAATAATATAATCGCACTGAGAATATGAATTAATTTAAAACTTAAATACATCATGACTTTTCTCCTAATAATTGTTTATAGATTATAAGACATAATAAAAACGGGATGTTTTTTATAATCGGCGCGAACGGATGCCATAAAAATTCAGGTAAATAATAACTCAGTACAAGGCTATAACACAGCACGATATAAAATTGCCAGCGCAATAACGCCCTTAAACGATACCGCCATAAAGTTGCCACGCCTAAACTAATATCCATTAATGCCAAAGTATATAAACTAATCGGTGCAAATACCCCAGTAATACCTAAAGCCGCTAATAATTGATAACTTAATTGATGTGGATAAAAGAATAATGAAGTCAATCCGCTCCACAGCCAAACAAAAGCAATAACAAAACCTAATAACGGTTTAAAAAAATACAATTGTGTATAGTAATACTCAGCAGTAGTAAGCGGTTGTTCAAATAATTGTTGCGTAATGGCAAGTGGCGGACGGTTTAATAATAGTGTCAACGCGCTCACATCAGCGCAATTACTGCGGTTAAGCATGGCAATACTGTCTTTTGATAAAATCGGTTCTGCTAAAAAACCACTAAAATAGCTAAAAAAATTCATGGTCTTTTGGCTTATGTTAATATAAATCGCGCTTTTTTTGGTAAATCTCGCTCTTAATTGTTGTAATAACTCGCTATAACTAATAGCGTTTAAACCGACTAAAGCAATAATTTGTTTGGCGGCTTGTTCGTGATTGAGACATTGACAAATAGCGGTAATTACATCGCTAATATGAATAGGTTGTAATTGTTGTTTGCCGCCATTGGGTAATAATTGAATAGGTAAAGCCGCTAAAGCTTGTAAAAATGCAGTGCTTGGTGCGCCGTCACCATAAATAATTGATGGTTGTAAAATAAACCAATTTAAAGGCAGGCTTTGTAAAAATTCATCAGCGGCGCGTTTGCTTTGATGATAAGCCGATTGCGCCTCAGCATCCGCGCCTAAAGCAGAAATTTGAATAATTTTATTAATATGGCAATGTTCAGCGGCTTTAAATAAAGCAATAGGGGCGTTAGTGTGTAATTGTTGAAAACAATTATTTTTTATTTCAGCAATAATGCCAACACAATTAATAATGACATCAATATTATTAAGATATGCTAAGCATTGCACATAATCATTAATTACGTTGAAATCAATGCTAACTGTTGTTAATTGTGGATGTTTGATGATTAGGTTTTCAGGTTGTCTGCAACAGGCAATAACGCGATGCCCTCTGGCTAATAATTCTGGCAATAAATGATAAGCAATAAAGCCTGTTGCCCCTGTGAGTAAAATATTCATGTCTATTTCCTAGTAGGCTAATTAAATAGTTTTAGTTATGAAACGCTACCTAGGATATATAATGTTGAATATAATAACTTCCTGTTTTATAAAAAAGGAATAAAAAAACGGTAGTACTTCAAAAGAGTAGCTTTTAATAAAACGCTCTTTTAGCTGGAGTTCAAACCTAGGTTTGAACTCCGATTGTTTAATATTCACTAGCCTGCTTTTTTGATGCACTACCGACTATTTATTGAGTTTGCGATATTGCCCAGGGGTCATGCCGACACTGTCATGAAAAGCCACATAAAAATTAGATTGTGAACTAAATCCCACTGCTAAACTAATCGCTAAAATGGAACTATTAGGTTCGGTTAATAATAAGGTTTTTGCCGCTTCAATACGTTGCCAACGAATATAACGCGAGAAACCTTGTTGAAATTCAGTATTAATTAATTCAGATAATTGATGTGCATTTAAATCCAGTTGTTTTGCTAATAATGCTAAATTGAGTGTTTCTAAGGTATAGAGTTTATCTTTTTGCATGAGTTGTTCGAGTTTTATAAGAACCGCTGTTTTATCAATATTTTTTAAAGTGCTTTCTGCATAAGTGGCTTGTACTGCTTCAAAAATATCAGCACTGACGCTGGGAAAACGCAATAAGCTTAAAGTCGTCGTAAATAAAGTTAAGGCAATTAAGATGCTATAACTGATAATAAAATTTATTTCTTTTAATAAAGTAATACTAAAACCCAAGAGTAATATGATAATGGCAATGCTAAATAAAACAGCTAAAGCCAGTAATTCTAATTTAAAGCGTTTGCGTTGTTGGCGTAATTTGTAAATACAATTAGATAGCCATAAAAGGTAAAAACTACCGATTAAAAAAGCCAAGGATAAGGCGAATTTATCGGCAATAAATGTGCAGAATAATAAAGGTAGCGCGTGTAATGAATCATGCCAATGATAAGGGTTTGGCATTATTAAAAATTGACGGCTGTAAAAATAAAAACTAGGGGCAACGCTATAGAGTAATAATCGATAGATAATACTGTGAACAGTATCATATTGTATTAATAACACCATCAAATGAATACTTTGAATAGCGGCTATAAAAATAAGCAAGAAAAATCCAGCCGCTTTGGTATAATAATTATAGTTTTCTTGGTTTTGGTTTTGAAAACTATGGGCTATTATTAATAATAGACTCGTTCCTAAAGAAAATCCTATGGCTAATAAAGCGAAAACCGACATTGGCTAATACCTATAAATTAATACTTCGGACAGTGATTGAAGGAACTTAAAATTAGCGGAGAATGTAGTAACCCAAAAAATAGCACCCTCTAAAAAAAGATTTCCATGAAATTACTAGAACCGCTATTTAGAAAATAGCTCTCGTCTTTCTAAAATATAAAATAGTTTGACTATTTTATTTCGTACAGGGTTTTCAAAATAAGTTACACAAAGTTGTTAAAACGATATTGTAAGGGCGAATTTATTCGCCTTTGTGCCTAGGCGAATGAATTCGCCCCTACAACGCATTCTAACTTGACAATACGCTTGGCAATCTACTATATCAACAAATTAAAATTCTTGTTAATATAGTCGCCGCGTACTAGTTTAAATCCCTCAAAACACTTAAAAAAGACCTAGCAGGTTTTTAAAACTTGCTAGGTCTTATTATTTTATAAAAAATTCAGCACCCTTATTATGACTTCTATTAATTGCGATTTATTTAATCAAGCCAATCCCTTAATAACATTTAAAACTTTATTAAAAGAAAAAAATGCCCAATTACAAGAAAAATTCGACCCGCACCGTTCAGTCACGCCATTAATACAAGAAAAATCCGATTTTATTGATGCGATTTTAAGTTGTTGTTGGCAACATTTTTTAAAACCCTATGTTTCGCAATTAGCTTTATGCGCAGTGGGTGGTTATGGTCGGAGGGAATTATTTCCTTATTCCGATATTGATATTATTGTGTTATTAGATTCAGCAGATACTAGTCAATATCAAGAAGCTTTATCTAATTTCTTTATGTTTCTTTGGGATATTGGTTTAAAACCGGGGCAAAGTGTGCGTACTGTGGCGCAATGCGTGGCGGTGGCAAAAGATGATCAAACTATTATGACCAGTTTAATGGAAATGCGTTTAATTATTGGCAGTCGCACGCTTTATGAAAATCTACGCCTGCAAATAACCCCCGATAAAATCTGGCCTTCAGATGAATTTTTTGCCGCTAAAATGGCAGAACAACGCCAACGTTATGCTAAATTTCACGATACCGCTTATAACTTAGAACCCAATATTAAAGAAGGTCCGGGCGGTTTAAGAGACCGACAAGTTATTGCTTGGGTATTTAAACGTCATTACAATTCTTCAACTTTAAAAGAATTAATTAAATATGGCTTTTTACCCGAATCTGAATATGCTGATTTAGTCGCGGCAACTGAAATATTGTGGCGTATTCGTTATGCTCTGCATTTACTCACTAAGCGTGGCGAAGACCGATTAATATTTGATTATCAGCGCGATTTAGCTCAGCAATTTGGTTTTAGTAGTATTGATGGACAATATAATCAAGACGTAGAACAATTCATGCAGTTTTATTTTAAAACCGTGCAGGGATTAGAACGCCTTAATGAAATGTTATTGCAATTATTTAATGAACGTTTTGTGTGCGGGGATGATGAAAAAACCTGCGCACCTGAAATTATTAATGAACATTTTATGGCCATTAATGGTTATTTAGGGGTTAGAGATGAGTTTTTATTTCAACATCATCCCTTAGCGTTATTAGAAGTTTTTTTATTATTACAACAGCATTCTGAATTAAAAGGCATACGCGCCACTACTATTCGTTTAATTCGTAAAAATCTGCACAGAATTGACCAACGTTTTCGTGAAAACAAAATCGCTAATCAATTATTCATTGATATTTTCCGTCAACCTAGAGGCATTAGTCATGAATTACGGCGTATGAATCGTTATGGTATTTTAGCGGCGTATTTACCGAGTTTTGAATATATTGTGGCGCGAATGCAGTATGATTTATTTCATATTTACACGGTCGATGAACATACTATTTTTGTGATTGCCAATTGCAGACGTTTTGCCTTAGAAGAATATAAAGCGCAATTACCATTTTGTCATGATATATTCATGTTAGTGGCGCGTCCTGAATTATTATATTTAGCGGCATTATTTCACGATATTGCCAAAGGTAGAAATGGCGATCATTCAAAATTGGGCGAAGACATAGCGCGTGAATTTTGTATGCAACATGAATTATCCGCGCACGATACTAAATTAATTGCATGGCTAGTGCGTAATCATTTGTTAATGTCAATGACCGCGCAACGCAAAGATATTAGTGACCCCGATATTATTCACGAATTTGCCACCCAAGTAGGTAGTGCTGAGTATTTAAATTATTTATATTTATTAACCGTTGCCGATATTCGTGCCACTAATCCTGAGTTATGGAATTCATGGAAAGATACGCTACTCAGAGAATTATAT
>JBAQSX010000031.1:0-4933 GCA_049296695.1 Methylococcaceae bacterium
CTTTGCTTGCAATGCAAGCAAAGCTTGCACTCCCGATAAGGGTTATTTAATAACCTTTTGAGTAACTTCAGTTAATAACTGAGAAAACGTTAATGACTAAATAAAGCATTATACATCCACTTTTAAAGCAGGTATTATGTTTTATTTATAGCTTGTGCGTAATTAATATGAAACTTCTCGATTGTACGTTGCGTGACGGTGGTTATTATAATGCTTGGGATTTTTCAGTTGAATTAATTGAAGATTATCTGCAAGCGATGGCGGCTATTCATGCAGATTATGTAGAATTAGGTTTTAGGTCTTTAAAAATTGATGGTTTTAAAGGTGGCTGTGCTTATAGCACTGATAGTTTTATCAAAACCCTAAAAGTCCCTAATGCTTTAAAGCTAGGCGTAATGCTCAATGCCAGTGAATTAATTCATTATCCTCACGGCATTGAAGCCTTATTAAAACGTTTATTTGTACCCGCTAAGCACTCGCCTATTTGTTTAGTGCGTATTGCCTGTCATTTTGATGAATTTGCTCAAGTCTTACCCGCTAGTATTTTTTTAAAAGACCTCGGTTATCAAGTCGGTTTTAATGTCATGCAAATAGCCGAGAGGTCTTTAACAGAAATTCAATATCTAGCTGCGCTAGCACAGCAATATCCCATTGATGTTTTATATTTTGCTGATTCTATGGGTAGTTTAAATCCTGCTAAAACGCAAGCCATTATTCACGCTTTGCAAAGTAAATGGTTAGGTGAATTAGGTATTCATACCCACGATAATATGGGACTTGCCCTCGCTAATTCAATGACAGCGGTGCAAACTGGTGTGACTTGGGTTGACAGCACCGTAACAGGAATGGGTAGAGGCGCGGGTAATGTAAAAACTGAATATTTAGTTTTAGAAGCACAGCGACCAGTAAGTTTTAATATCACGACACTATTAAAAGTGATTAGCAAACATTTTAAAAGCTTGCAGTCGCGTTATGGTTGGGGCAGTAATCCTTATTATTATTTAGCAGGCAAATACGCCATTCACCCTTCTTATATTCAAGAAATGCTCGGTGATAGTCGTTATAGTGATGAAGATATACTCGCTGTTATTGAATATTTAAAAACTGAAAATAGTAATCAATTCAGTCTTAATACTTTAAATACCGCCCGACATTTTTATAACAGTAAGCCCCAAGGTAATTGGCAACCGCAAAGTTTAATTAAAAATAGGGATGTGTTAATTTTAGGGACAGGACAAGGCGTACAAGCGCATCGCCTTGCTTTAGAAAATTTTATTCGCCAACAAAAACCCTTTGTGATTGCTTTAAATACGCAAAAAGCCCTAGCCGATGAGTTAATCGATATTAGAGCCGCTTGTCATCCTGTGCGCTTGCTTGCCGATTGCAACGAACATGCGCGTCTGCCCCATCCTTTAGTCACGCCTGTGTCCATGTTACCCAGTGATGTTATCAAAGTGCTGGGGAATAAACTGTTGTTGGATTTTGGGCTAAGCGTGCAAGCTGATTGCTTTGAATGTTATGAAAATTATGCCATTTTGCCTACTTCGCTGGTGATTGCTTATGCCTTAGCCATTGCCACCAGTGGTCAAGCGCGGCAAATTTTTTTAGCTGGTTTTGACGGTTATGGTGGGGATGATTTGCGTAATCAAGAAATGAATCGTCTATTTCAACGTTACCGTGAACAGCCGCAAAACATCAGTATTGCCAGCATTACCCCAAGCCGTTATCAATTACCCGCCAGTAGCGTGTACGCGCTGATTTAAGCTCAAAATTAAACATGAATAACACACAACTCCATCATTTTAAAGAAAAATTACATAGCAGCACCTGCATGGGCATTTTTAGCAAAACCACTGACAGTGCCTTGGTGGAAGCGGCGGGGCTGGCAGGTTTGGATTTTATTATTCTCGATACCGAACACGGCTCTGCTAATAGTGAAACTTTGCATCATCATGTAAGAGCGGCGAGTTTAACGCCCATGCTACCGATTATTCGCGTCAAAGCCGTAGATGCACACAGCATTGGCAGTGCTTTAGATACGGGCGCGGCGGGGGTACAAATCCCCAATATCAGCAACGCAGAGCAAGCACAGGCGGCAGTGAATGCGGCGCGATTTTATCCACAAGGTAATCGTGGCGTGTGTCGTTTTGTACGCGCCGCTCAATTTGGGCAACAAGAAAAAAACGAATACTTTCAAACCGCCAATGAAAAATTAATTATTTTACAAATAGAAGGTTTAGAGGGTATTCAAAATTTGGATAGTATTTTAGAAATTAAAGATTTTGATATTCTGTTTATAGGACCTTATGATTTATCACAATCAGTGGGTAAAACAGGACAAATAGACGCGCCTGAAGTGCTTAATTTAATGGGTGATATTGCCAGAAAAGCCCAAGCCAAAGGTATTTTATTAGGTACTTTTTCTGATAGTTTAATAAATAATAATACGCTACGGCAACAAGGTTTTAATTATATTGCTTATTCAGTTGATATTGCACTCTTTGCCAGTGCTTGTACACAAATAATGAAAGGTTATTAATATGCAAGATTTCTCAGATATTTCAGTAATTATTCCTGTGCGTGAAGGTAGTAGCCGCATAGAAAATAAAATTTATCTGCCCTTTGATGAACACTTAAATTTAGTAGAATGGAAAATAACACAACTTAAAAAAGTACAATCGGGGGAGCGTATTTTTTTAAGTTCTAATTCAGCAACAGTAAAAAATATCGCGCAAACAATGGGCGTATCTTTTTTAGCGCGTAATGATTATTTAAGCGTAGGACATCAAGCCAGTTTTAGTGAAGTCATTACAGGTATCGTGCGTGATATACCCACCGAGCATTTTGCGTGGATTACTGTAGTAGTACCTTTAATGAGTCCTAGTGATTATCAAAGTGCTTTTGAATGTTATCAAAAACAAGTTATTGAGACTCATAATTACGACAGTTTAGTCACCGTCAATTTATTAAAAGAATATTTTTGGAATGATGAGGGTGCATTAAATTATCAGGCTGATAAAAATCATACCATTAGCCAAGAATTACCCAATATATATCGCGTCACTAATGGCTTATATATGCGTAGCAAGCAAGCAACTTTAGCAGAAGGTTATTTTTTAGGTAAAAATCCTTATAAACATAAAGTCAATAAAATAGCAGGTGTCGATATAGATGAGTATGAAGATTATCAAATGGTATTGGCTTTAAAACAATTTTATCGAGATTAATGGGTAGTGCAGTTAATATCAAACAATCGGAGTTCAAACCTAGGTTTGAACTCCAACTAAAATGGCGTTTTGTTAAAAGCTACTCTTTTGAAGCACTACCCAAAAATACTTAATATCTGGATTGCTACAGTGACCGAACTTGAAATTATTAACCATAATGAAATAGACAACTCAATTATTGACCAAAGAGTTATTTACACCATAAAATCGAAAAAAATTAATAATAAAAATGAACAAGCTTGTTTTAAAATATTTGGTTGGGTGATTGATAAAAACCAACGGGCTATTAATATCGTTATTGTTAGCAACACCACTAAAAGTTTTCATGAATTAACACTCAGCAAACAAGCCATTGCCACGCGCATGAGCGAAAAATTGGGTTTTGCTGTTAATGAATATTGTGGCTTTTCGTTTAAACTTGAAACAACAGAGGATGTCGACTTATATTTAGAAATAGGACGACATTTATTACCGTGGAAAAAATTAAAACTCAGCACTCAAGCATCTGAGCTAATAACTGAACAAGCCACCGCTATTACTATTGATTCTTTTATAGAAGCCAATTTTTTACCCGCACAAACTGCCTTAATTAAGGCAAGTTCCACACAAAAAAACACTCTATCTTTAGGCATAGAAGCCTTATTTTATTATTTTAGTAATCAATATAAAGCCATTACTAGTGAGCATATTGATAGTATGCAAAGTTTTCATAAACTTATTCATGAAAACCTTAATAATTTTTGGCAAGATACCAAAAGAATAACCGTAACCGAAGTCATTAATGAAGCCGCGCTTAAGGATTTGAGAGGCGATTTAAACTTATTGCTTGAAGAATGCAAGCATGAGAATTTTACTATTCATTTAATAGAAGGTGTTGTTGCGCATAATTTTAGTTTAGCCAGTCCTTTTTCAAGTGCGCGGGCGTATTGTCAAGAAAGCTATGAAGTGAATAATTATTTTACTTGTCTACGCTTTACCGATGGGCAATATTGCTTTTTTTTAATACAAGGTTTATCTTCAACTGATGCTATTTATTTTCCTAATGAAAATATTTTAATTTCTTTTGC
This sequence comes from Methylococcaceae bacterium, assembly GCA_049296695.1. Classification (GTDB taxonomy): domain Bacteria; phylum Pseudomonadota; class Gammaproteobacteria; order Methylococcales; family Methylomonadaceae; genus UBA10906. Next base: position 4,295 of record JBAQSX010000031.1, read on the forward strand.
GGTACTCAATGAAATTCATCTACGCGGCTTAAAAATAAAATTACTCGCTGACTTTGCTAAAGTTATTAGTTATGCTCAAGCTGAAAATAGTTTCGCAGGGATTATTGCCTCACACAGTAGACCGTATCATTTTTATTATGATATATGGCCGGTATTAGTTGAACTGAGTCATAAACCCGATATTGTGCAACAATTACCCAGTATTATTATGCGTTGCGATCATGATTTTAATCATGCCACTAGTTTATTTGATAATGATAAATGTTTAATTCTCGATTCTAATGCCATAGATAAACAAGCTTTAACTGAACATAAATGGTTTATTCATGTAGGGACGCGGTTTTCTTTGCGTGATAGGTTTTTTTATCAATCCATCGATAATGCTTTAGTGACTCACGCTATTAATAATCCCAGTGAGAGTGCTTTAGAAAAAATTAAGCAATTAGAAGGCTGTTATCCTATTGTCTGGATTGGTGTAGAAGGACAAAAACGTTGTTGGTTAGAACAAGTTGAAGGCTATGCTTATATTTTAACGCAGTTATTAAAAAAATATCCCAACCTAGGGGTGGTTTTTGATGGTTGGACATTAGCATTAACGCCTTTCCCCGCCTCTATTAAAGAAGCCGATAAAGATAAAGC
>JBAQSX010000032.1:0-6383 GCA_049296695.1 Methylococcaceae bacterium
CAAATAATAATTTTAAAGCATAAAGCCGATTTCAAACTAAATTAAGAAATCAATCTGTTTTAAGACTACAAAGCAATAGGCTTGTTTTATACCAAAAAATGTAAAGTTACAATAAAAACTTTAGCAATATATCAACGATAAAGAATACGGATAAATGCACAAAGCTTCATACCAAAAATTTAAGATTTTTATTGTCTACAAAAGCAGTAGTTAATAAATTATAAGCTTAAATTTAAACACCAAATAACCAACTTAATATTTTAATAAGTTGCCGAAATTTTAAAACTAGATTCGATGATTATCAAGATAATTTTTTAACAAATGAAACTTAAAGATAATGCTGTTAAATTTTCGTGATTTTTGTGTCGTTCGTGGACAAAAAACTTTAGACTTTAAATAACACAACCAATTAATTAAAACTTTAGCCGAAAACCAAAAACTACCCATAATAAAGAAAGCCCACCACCAAGTTAAGGCGGCGGCACGAACGTTAATAGATAACACGCGCGTATTAGAGCCGCTCGCCTTCAACTCCCTGTTGGACAGGTAAGACATCACATTCAAAACTCAAAGTAATAAAATGTAAAATACAACTGCCCAACACTTAATAAAACCACGAATAAAAATATTTAAATCCATGATTTAAAATACCAATAATAGCTTTAAATCATAAAGCTGGTTTTAAATTAACTTGAGAAATTAGTTGTCTTAAGACTACAAAATAGTAGTTTGTGTTATACCAAAAAATCTAAAATTACAATTAATATTTAGAAAAACTTGATTTATAAAAATGCAAGCCTTTATGTATAAACTTAAGATTTTTATTACACACCAAAATTGAATAAACAACTTAATATCAATAACGCCATTATTTTAATAAGCTACCGAAATTTTAAAACTAGATTCGATAATTATCAAGATAATTTTTTCAATAAAAAAACTTAAAGATAATGCTATTAACTTTTTGTGATTTTTGTGTCGTTCGTGGACAAAAAAACTTCAATCGTTAAATAACTAATTATTTGAAATTTTAGCCTGAAATTAAAAACTACTGATAAAGAATGCCCAACACTAAGTTAAGGGGGCGGCGAGCCACTTAACTTAATTTTTAAAATGCCCTTATCCTCGCTGCTCCCTATTAAACGCAATGTTGGGCTTCTTATTCACCAGCATGAGCAGTAAGAAATAATGATTTCTCTAATGATGTAAAGAAATTTTGATATTGCTTAGGGTCTTCAACAGGTGTGACGTTAAATTGAGCATTTGCTAAAGTAATAACTTTCTAACAACTACTGCTAAAAACTTACAGATGTACGCGATGCTCAACTTTTTAACTTATTAATTACTAAAGAAACTAATCTTTTATCAGCTCAATAATCTTGATAAATAATGGATTTTTTCGATAAATTTTGCATTGTTCTGATAAAAATCTAGCATATAAAATACGATTATCTTAAATATCAATATGTTAGTTTTTATTAAAAGTTGAGCATCGCGTTACTTTCAAAGAATTAAAACTGATTGAAATATTGATAAACCAACATTAACACAACTATAGCTACGATAATAAACATAATTTTTTTAGCATCATATTTATCTTTGTAATCAATGATATGATGGTTTAACTTAATAGAGTTAACGTCTCTATCAATTAGCGTATAACACTCCAATTTTATTGAGTGAAGCGATTTAATCCAATCATCAGACATTGGTGTTGTTTCAGGATGTGGAACATATACAATAAAGTTATTTTTGTTTATTAGGATTTTTTTGCAAAATGGGCAAGGAAATCTGTTGAATTGATCAACATGAATACTAATTGTTTCCTGTATATTTTTACAGCATGGATATTTTATAATTTCATAAGTAGTAGCCAAAATTTGTGATGCTTGTAATTCTTTTTGGGCGTAAACATCTGGTTTAAAATTTTTCTCATACCATTGTAGAAATCCTTCTGGCATTGTAGTAACGAGCATATTTGAAATAATAAAGAAAATTCCCACTATTATCATAATACTACCAAGTATTACTCCAATAATAGGAATTAGTAGTGCAATACATCCAAATATAATAAAAAAACCACCACTGTTATCGTCTAAATTATTTGCTTTAGAATAAGAATAAATAGACGCTATTACTTTATTCTTGAGCTTTGGTGTTTGTGCAACTTGTTTAACTTTGAAATAACAGCCAGACATATTCTCATTATGATCTGAAATATTAAAATTACAAATTGAGCAAATTAAAACATTATCTTTAATGTCGTTCTTACAGTTTGGACATTCCATAAAATCTCCGTTGATTAATCGCAGGTTACATCAATGATATTTTCGTAAAGGACGCATATTGCAATTCTGCTTGAAATAGTTACTAAGCATTTTTATATTCGCAATTTAAAAATTAAATTACCCAACACCAAGTTAAGGCGGCGGCACGAACACTTACAAATAACACGCGCATATCAGAGCCGCTCGCCTTAAACGCCTTGTTGGACAATGTATTGACATAATCATTTTAAACTTTTCCAATTTGAATTAGACCACCATAAATATATTCTTATCCATAAAATATATCTATGGGGATTTTCGCTTAACTCTTTACTAACAGCTACTTTAATAAGATGTTTCTGTTTTAATTTATTAAAACGAGAATCTGATATTTTAGGAAGATGCTCTGTGTCTATATATTCGTTGATAATATCTTCGACTACCTCTTTTGTAAGTATCTTATTATCTGATAATACAATATCTATTTTATGTCTTAAACGACTAAAGTGAGATAAAGCCTCTTCATGTTGTGCTGCTTTATAATCTGGTCTCCATGCCAGTAAAACTAACGTAACTGAAAAATTTAAAAAACATAATATAGTTAACAACCATTTATAATAATCAGAGAAAATCCCAGTAGTTCGTTGAATAAAATCATCAGGAGCTAAAGATAAAGCTAATAAAAAAGCCGTAAATATAAGTCCAAAGCACATGAGAGAAAGATACCAAGAACTATATCTATCTGCTTCACTGGCGTGCATGTCAGCATTTTGATTAGCAACACGTTTTGTATTTTCAAGTTTTTCTCGAAAAACAGTATCTATATTATTATCCATTTAATAAATTATCCCATATACTTGAATCTTTTTTATTATCTGCACTATCAAGTTTATTTGATAAACGCTCAAACTGGTGTGAAATTTTTTGTCTACTTTCGCTATTTGATTTTCCTAGTTTATCATCGACATGAACAGATTGACCCGTTGAATCTGCAACAGGATTTTTCACGTTATTAGCAACATATCGACACAAATGTTTTAGCATATCTTTAGGATTTAAGTTGTCAGAATAACTTTTAAAAGCATTTACTGCTAATGATTCAATGTGATAACCAGATAGTTGAATATCTTGCGGCAATGATGACTGCATTCCCTTAAATAACTTGATTACAGGAACAACCCTTCCACTACACTTATTATTTATTTCTGTTAATTTTTCTGCAAATTTTTGAGGCTTGACAACATTACTCCAACCATTTCCTTCAGCATTTGCAATACGAATACCTGTTGTAGTTTTTAAAGTAGGCAATAATTGCAATTCACAGCCATCGCTATATTTAATAGTTACTGCCATCTTACCTTGAGTAACCTCAGTATTAGGAAATCTTTGTTTAATTAATTTCGTAAAATCGGATATTAATTCTTGTGGTGTTTTATTGGCATATTCAGTATTAGCCACATTAACTAATATATCAATATCACTCAATCCGTCAACATATGAATGTTTAGAAACAGAGCCTCCAAATCTCATATCAACAAATTCCTCAATATCTTTTGATAAGATTTTTTCTACTTCTTCTATATGTTTATTTATTGATTCCGTATCTCTATCATTAAATATTTTTAATACATCTTTAATAATTTGAGAAACTTCAGAAGCATAATCAGTTTCGCTTTTGCGGTTCTCAATATCTTTTAAAGACGAAGAATCATTTCTATAAGATAACCGCCCACTACTTCCGCCCATTTATAATACCCCGTTTGTTAAAATTTTAGCTCTATCAAAAATTAATTTAAAACAGTTTGTTTCTTTTTCATCTAAATAAAGAGAGTTGACATTAAATGTTTCTGAGTAATTTTTCATTCTATTTCGTAAATTACATAAAGCATCTAAATTATCAATCCAACTTGCAATACATATTTCTTGATCTGATAAATTGAAATTATCACTGTAAATTGAAAATTGTTGTCTATATAACAATGAGTTATTTTGATATACATATCTTAACCAAGACAATCCATCAAAAACATCTGCACCACAAAGAAAAAATAAAAGCGATATTAAAGGGTCGAGACATCCAAAAACGTGAATCGGTAAATCATCACATTCACACTCAATGAGAATAGAACGTATTTCTATAATTTTAAGGCATCTATCAATTAATGAGTTACCAAGTTCCTTGTCAGTTACTCCAAGACATCTAAACTTTCTAAGTTGCTCTTTATACTTTATTAATGCGTTAGGACTTCCATAAAAATCTTCTTCAGGTTCTGGCTTCCATAAAAAGTCTAAAGAAAATTTGGGATATTCTTCAAGCAAATCTGTTGCGTTGGCAATTTGTATTTCTAGCGGTATTTTATTTAAATCATCATACGATACTATAATTAAATCAGAAAAATCATTTAGAGTTTTCAATGTATCTTTATATAAACCAACATTCCAATTACCCGAAGTACGACTGTCATGATATGCCTCTATTGGATCATATATGGGCTTTATTTCATAACCACCACTATCAATAAATACAGTGTCTGATGAATAAATTTTTTCAAAATTTAAATAGCCATTGTATATATCAAAAGCACTAACAAGTGATACATCTGATATATATTTAGAAAGAATTTCGTAAATATTAGAAAGTTCTGGAAATCCTCTACTTGAAAATGATGGTACTAGCAATGGTGATAATGTGCCGTTTGGCAGTTTCCATCGTGATTTGCATAAATCAATTATGTGCATTAATTAAATTCCTAGTTTTACAAGATGGACATTGTCCACAAGGATTTTTTCCAGTTTCACAACTATACGTTAAATTTAAAGGAATTTCATTTTTTGATAATTCTAATATTTCTATCTTAGTTAAATCAATCAAAGGGGCTAATAGCTGTATGTTGCCACTAAAATATCCATCCAATATTCTTTGCATATCTAATAAGAAATGCTCTGAAGTATCGTAATAAAGGCTACCTTTGTGTATTCCTATAGCAATTTGTGAACATTCATACTTAATTGCAAATGGAATAGCTGCCATAATTAAAAGAAGATTACGTCCTTTTATTTCATATTTAAAAGTAGACATTGGATATTTAAAACTTTCACATATAATTTTTATATTTAAATGCTTACTAATTTTAACAACAGCTTTTCGTTCATATACGGAGGCAGAATGTCCATAATCAAAATGAATACCTATAACTTTTCTCGTTCTTTTTAAGATTGAAGCTAAATAACTAGAATCTATACCCCCACCCATTAGAATCAATGTATTATTATATGTAACCATTTTTTAGTCCAACACCAAGTTAAGGCGGCGGCACGAACGCTTATAGATAACACGCGCGCATCAGAGCCGCTCGCCTTAAACGCCTTGTTGGGGTTGTTAATAAATAACGACTATTTTATCGTTAATATTCAATATAACTTTTGTATTAAGCAACAACTTTAAATACGAATTTAAAAAATAAGTTGATTAAAACGCGCTTCAAAATTTACACCAATAATTTTATTATTGCAACATCAACTTTAAAATTAACTTTGAGTTGTCATTTCAACGAAAAATTAAAACCCAAAATGCTTTTTTAAAAATTTTATTTAACAAAAACTTTATTTTGAGAAGAAAAAGTGAGAACATTGAATAACAAAATGTTTTCACAAAAATCCTAAATATATTTTTGAGCTTATACACAAATTTATCGAATGGTTATGCGTGGGCAAACAGCTATATCGTTTGCCCACCTTAAGGCTAGTTTTCCACATATTAAAAATTAACCAATTAAAAACAATGCAATCCCTGTTAAAAAAACTACCAAACCTGTAAAACCACCTCCGTTACCTTGTTTTATACCAGTCGTCACAGAGGTAATTAAAAGAAATCCAAGCAATAAAAATAAGAGCGAAGCATCCCCAGCTATACGTTCAATTGCACAACCATGCAATGTCAAGCTAAGACTTGCAAGCATTAAAATTCGCATAAAACGTTTTTCGACCATATATCATCCACGTCACAAAAAAGTCAGGCGGTACTTAATTAGAAAAGAGAGAATCCGCCTCTGAAATGATTATTAATATCCCAACACCAAGTTAAGGCGGCGGCACGAACGTTAATAGATAACACGC
>JBAQSX010000033.1:0-31226 GCA_049296695.1 Methylococcaceae bacterium
GTGATGTATATTGCCAATGTCCAAGACGATGGTTTTTCAGACAATCCTTTACTGGATAGCGTTCAAGCCCTCGCTGAGCGTGAAGGTGCGATGGTTGTGCCAATCTGTGCGGCAATTGAAGCCGAAATTGCTTTATTGGATGAAGATGAAAAACAAGAATTTTTAGAAGATTTAGGCTTAGAAGAACCCGGTCTCAATCGTGTGGTACGCGCAGGTTATCAATTATTAAATCTTGCCACTTATTTTACTGCTGGGGTTAAAGAAGTTCGCGCTTGGACAATTCCTGTGGGAGCATCCGCGCCACAAGCGGCGGGGGTGATTCATAGTGATTTTGAAAAAGGTTTTATTCGCGCTGAGGTGATAGCTTATAACGATTTCATCACTTATAAAGGTGAACAAGGCGCGAAAGACGCGGGTAAATGGCGTTTAGAAGGTAAAGATTACATCGTCAAAGACGGTGATGTTATGCACTTTAGATTTAATGTTTAAGTTTTAGCAATTGACAAGCCAAGAGCGGGTGCTATAATGTTCCGCTCTTCGCAAGACTCTTCATATTGGCGATATAGCTCAGTTGGTTAGAGCACGGGATTCATAACCCCGGGGTCGGTGGTTCAAATCCACCTATCGCCACCATTTATTTCTGCATTAAAATCCTTTACTACTTTTCAGTAGCAATAAACCCAAATAAAAAATTTTAGAGCTTTTACTAAAGCCTATTGGTTTTTATTATGCGCATCCCTACATTATAAAATTCCACTGTGCCTGTTTGTTATTGCAAACTAAGATATTGCAATGCTTTGGCGTTCACATAAAAATTATCGGTAGTATTTCAAAAGAGTAAGTTTTAATCAAACGTGCTTTTAGTTGGAGTTCAAACCTAGGTTTGAACTCCGATAGTTTGATATTCACGAGCCTACTTTTTTGAAGCACCACCAAATTATTGAGCTAATAATCGTGAATAATGAAATAAAAGAAGCCGCAATACAGCAAATAAATGTCACTTATATTCGAGAAGAAGATCGTTTATTACTCAGAATTGCAGTCAGTGATGAGACAGAATTAGCGATTTGGCTAACGCGAAGAATTGTTAAAAATCTCTGGGATTTATTAAACGATAATCAAGTCATTGCCGCCGTTGCCCCTGATTTAAAAACCCCTCAAGTATTACAGCAAAGCAATACAACGCATAATCCACATTCGCCGCAAACACAAAATTTATTACAAGAATTTGCCAAAGAAGCCGCTACCCAAAAATTAAATTTTACTGAGCAGTATCAACCTCGCGCTACGCTTAATAATAAAACTTTACTTTTAGTCAACGACTGTCAAATTACTGCTTTCAATGAGCATAATGCTTTTTTAGAATTATTATGTATGCAAGAGCAAACGGTTAAAGTGGCATTAAATAGCACCTTATTACTGGCTTTGGTCAATATATTAAAACTTGCTATTCAACAAGCAGAATGGAATTTTACTAGCCTTAGTCAATCAGTTTTAATAAGTCAGCATCAACCAAACTTACTGCATTAAAAAAAGACCTTTCAGATATTAATCATCTGAATGAAGATTGAAAGATATTAAGATAAAATAAATAATTTTTACATCTCAATCATCTTCATTCAGACAATTATAATTATCTGAAAGAACTTTTTAATAGCTTGCTTATTTTAAATGTTTGTTTTGAAGCTTAATAATAAATAATCTAACGGCAATAATAAACACAATTAACGCAATAATCGCTAAGGTAGTTTCTTGCATACTGGAAACCAGTGCATCTTCTTCATGGGGAATACGCGCAAATAAATCCCCGAAGAAATAACCTGCACTTGAAAAAGCAATCGCCCAAAGTAATGCCGCAATCGCATTCCACAACGCGAATTTTTGCCAAGGTAAATGGCTCATACCAATGGCAATACCGCTAACATTACGAATACCATACATAAATCGATACGATAAAATAAAGGCTATTGCATATTTTTCTAACCAACCCACCGCATGTTCAACTTTAGGCTGTAATTTAGGATAACGCACTAAAATATGGCTTCCAAAATAACGCCCCAGCCAAAAACAAATTTGATCGCCTGTTAAACTACCCAACCATGCCGCTATACATAAACCTTCAATATTTAAATAGCCGCGTTGCGCTGCAAACCCTGCAAAAATCACAAAAGTCTCGCCTTCTAATGCCGCCCAAACAAAGGTGAGTAGGTAAAACCAATCGCCAGATTGATTGATAAGTTGGTTGATTTCATTCATAAAATAATCCTTGGCTTTAAACTAACGCTGTTAAATGGTGTGCTGGTGACACTTTTATTATTCTGTTATTTTGTCATAAAACAATGTCTTTGCGGTTACACATAGCCGACACTGATAAAATCACTACTACTCTAAGAAATCCCTGCTGTTTTTATTAAACAGCTTCGCTAACAAACTTATTATATACAATTGCTTATGTTAGATTAGCGTTATAATAAAGCGCGTATTTTAATTTTAGATTAAAGCAGTTAATTTTCTATAAATGATGGGCTATTTTTTTATTATAACGTTATTAATTTAAATAACTGCTTATCATAACTGATACATTCTACTATAAAAATAGCCAATTTCGTATTGATTTTTATATATTAATTTTTAGTTATTATTTTCAATTAATGACAGCAATAAAAATTACTAATAAATTCCGCTGGATAGTTTTAAAACTTATTAACGATTATTAGTTTAACTAAATGCTAGTACGTTTTTTTAATGTTAAATCAATGATAACAACTATTATTTTTAGGTAACTATAAGACAACTGAGTACAGTTTGTATTAAGATAGCCGCTTGTTTGATTTTTATTGAGTGCGTGCTATGCGTTATTTATGGTTATTAAGTTTATTAATTTTTCCTACAGTTATTGCGTTTGCTGATGATGAGCCACCGCCATCAAAATTGGATGCAGTCCCCGATGTGCCTGCGCCGCCTTTGCCTATAAAAAGTGGCGAAACCTTAGAGCCTGATATTACTATTGTGCGTAAAGGTAAAAAAACTATTCAAGAATACCGCCGTAGTGGTCGGCTTTATATGATTAAAGTGATTCCAGACATAGGGCCTGCGTATTATTTTCTCGATACTAATGGCGATGAAAAAATGGACGTGCAAGGCTCAGATTTAGACCGTGGCGGTATGGTCAATATGTGGAAGTTATTGGAATGGGATTAAGTGCATGAATATTGCAGTGAAACCCTGCGGCAAGCTGTATATCGTGGCAACACCGATTGGTAATTTAGCTGATATGAGTTTTCGTGCTTTAGACATATTAAAGCAAGTCGATATGATTGCCGCTGAAGATACCCGTCACGTTAGAACGTTATTAAATCATTACGGTATTAATAATCGATTATTAGCCGTGCATCAGCATAATGAAGATAAAGCCAGTGTGCAGTTATTGGAAAAATTGCGCGAGGGTTTATCGATTGCTTTGGTCTCAGATGCGGGTACACCTTTATTAAGCGATCCGGGTTTACCTTTAGTGCAGTTAGTGCGGCAGGCAGGTGTGGAGGTTGTTCCCATTCCGGGGGCTTGCGCTTTGATTGCCGCGTTATCGGCATCGGGTTTGCCGACTAGTCGTTTTATTTTTGAGAGTTTCGCGCCGCGCACTTCATCGGCGCGTAAGGCTTTTTTTACTGAGCGGCAAGCGGTTGCGATAACGTGGGCGTTTTATGAATCCAGTCATCGGATTTTAGCGTGTTTGCAAGATATGGCTTTGGTACTCGAAGCCACGCGGCAAATCGTGATTGCGAGAGAAATCACTAAACTACATGAAACCATTGTCAGTTGCTCACTAGCGGAAATGTTAGAACGGGTGAGTCGTGATGAAAATATGCGTAAAGGCGAATTTGTGGTGATTGTGGCAGGGGCAGTGCTAGAAGAAGATGACAAAAATCTAAGTGCTGAGCAAGAAAAAATCTTACGGCTATTGTTGCGCGAGTGTTCCATGAAAACCGCCGTTGACTTGGCAGTGCAATTAACGGGGGCGAGAAAAAAACTTTTATATAACGCGGCATTAGCAATTAACCAAGTAAACACAGCGACCTTATAAAAACAATGTAATTATTTCACAAACTTTATTAGTATTAATTCACAGACTATGTTATCCTTTAACCAGAAAGAGTTGGCTGGACAGTCGCTGTTTTATCGCAAGATAAAATGGAGGAAAGTCCGGGCTCCACTGGGCAGAGTGCCAGATAACATCTGGGAGGCGTGAGCCTACGGAAAGTGCCGCAGAAAATAAACCGCCTTATGTCGCTATTGTGTTGTTTCTATAATTGGGGTCAGTAGTTGTTATGGCGTACGGCTACTGTGGGTTGGGTTGATGGAAACAGGCATGGCGCGGAAGGTAAGGGTGAAAAGGTGCGGTAAGAGCGCACCGCGCAACTGGTAACAGGTGTGGCAAGGTAAACCCCACTCGGAGCAAGATCAAATAGAGAAGCTGACGCATGGCCCGTGCGGCTTCTGGGTAGATTGCTTGAGCTATGAGGTGACTCATAGCCCAGATGAATGACTGTCCTCGACAGAACCCGGCTTATAGGCTAACTCTTTCTTTTCTTTTTTAACCTCGCAACACCAAAGCAAACCATTTTTGCGTTTGCCTCTTCTGTTTTTTTCATCTTGAAACACAATAATTATTAACAATTAACACAAAAGTGTTCATCCTTGTTATAGTTACCGCTTACAACGTTCATCGCCTCAAAGCGTAACGTGTCTCGTTTTTTCTTCAAGAGCTTAGTCTTAATGGCACATAAACCCGTGATGCTTGCAACAGCATTGACGCATCTAGCAATCAAACCTACAGGCGTTTACTTGGATTGCACTTTTGGACGCGGTGGGCATAGCACAGCGATTTTAAATACCCTCAATGAATCAGGTCGTTTAATTGCCTTTGACCGCGATTTAACCGCTATCAATTCCGAAAATGCCCAAACTTTGCGCCAAGACCCCCGTTTCACTTTAATTCATTGTCCTTTTTCGCAATTAAGCCAGCAAATTAATAGCTTAGGGCTGCAAGGTCAGTTGGATGGGATTTTAATGGACTTGGGCGTATCTTCACCGCAACTCGATAACCCTGAAAGAGGTTTTAGTTTTTTGCGTGATGGCGCGTTAGATATGCGTATGGATAACAGCACAGGACTTTCAGCGGCGCAATATTTAGCCACCATCGATGAAGCCAGTTTAGTTAAAGTGTTATTTGACTATGGCGAAGAACGTTTTGCGCGGCGCATTGCAAATGCCATTATCAGCACCCGCTTAGAAAATCCTATTACGACTACGCGCCAGCTTGCTAGTTTGGTGGATAATGCCGTGCCGTTTAAAGAAAAACACAAACACCCAGCCACGCGTACTTTTCAAGCTTTGCGTATTGCTATTAATGGTGAACTCGATGAATTACAAAGTGTTTTAGGGCAAGCTGTCGAAGCATTAAAACCTCAAGGTCGCTTAGTGGTGATTGCTTTTCATTCGCTCGAAGACCGTATAGTGAAACGTTTTATTCGTGAGCAGTCAGGCACAAGCCAACATATTGGCAAACTCCCCATTAAAGAAGTCGATATTGCCAAAGGCAGTCTTAAAAAAATCGGCAAAGCCCTACGCGCTACTCGTGAAGAGCTTGATGATAATCCCCGCGCTCGCAGTGCTGTGTTGCGCGTTGCTGAAAAAATTTAAGCGTTATGCTTCGTTCAGCGGCGCAGTCTCGGGTATTAATTATCTTAGCGGTTATGGTGTTGTTATCAGCTTTAGCGGTGATTTACAGCAAGTATTACTCACGGCAATTGTTTTTAGATATTCAACAACAAGAACGCGCTTTAGAACAATACGAAGTGCAGTGGGGACAAATGCAGTTAGAATTGACCATGCTCGCTGATCAAAACCGCGTTGAAGTGGTGGCTCGCAATCACTTAAAGCTGGTTATCCCTGTGCGCGATAATATTATTTATCTCAAACCCGCCCAAAAAAAATAAATCCCCAACCACTGCTTTAGTCCTTGCAATGAAAGATTTCCGCGAACATTTAGCCCCCGCCCCTAGACCGCCTGTTAGCGATTTCTCTGCACGTCGCAAATATCTATTGGGTTTTATGCTGTTGTGTATGCTGGCGTTAGTGGTTCGCGCCACAGTGTTGCAAGTGTTCAATAAAGACTTTTTGCAAGAACAAGCCGATATGCAGCAAATCAGTGAAGTGAATGTATCAGCGTATCGCGGCATGATTACTGACCGAAACGGCGCACCGTTGGCAGTGAGTACCCCTGTGGAATCGGTGTGGGTTAATCCGCGTCAATTGCAATACGCACCCAAAGACCAGCTTAAAATCATGGAGCAGTTGCTGGCTTTGCCTAAAGGTCAGCTTAATCAATTATTACAAGAAAGCGGTCATAAAAAATTCGCCTATCTAGCGCGGCGTATCAGCCCCGAACTTGCCCAACGTATCAAAGACTTAAAACTTGCAGGGGTTTATTTTGATAGAGAATTTAAACGCTTCTATCCCACCAGCGGCATTTCCGCGCATTTGGTCGGTTTTACTAATGTTGATGAGCAAGGACAAGAAGGTATAGAAAAACGCTACGAAGAACAACTCAAAGGCGTGGAAGGCAGTAAATTAGTAGTGCGCGATGGTAAGCGGCGTATTATTGAAGATGTTGATAGTATTCGTGAGCCACAATCGGGTAAAACTATTGCTTTAAGTATCGACCAACGCATTCAATACTTAGCTTACCGCGAACTTGCCAATGCGGTTGCAGAACACAAAGCCAAGGCGGGGACGTTGGTCATTATCGATGCTAAAAATGGTGAAGTCTTAGCCGCAGTCAATCAGCCTTCATTCAATCCCAATGCGCGTAATACCCTCAAAGAAGAGCTGTATCGTAATCGCGCTATCACTGATATTTTTGAACCCGGTTCGACTGTTAAACCCTTTACCGTGGCGGCGGCATTAGACGGCGGTTATATTCATAAGCACGATACTTTTGCCACACATGGCATTTATAACATCGGTAAAAACAAAGTCACCGATGTTCACCATTACGGCACATTAGATGTCACAGGCGTTATTAGAAAATCCAGCAACATCGGTGTCACCCTAATGTCGTTAAAAATGCCGCCTAAGTATTTTTGGGGTATTTATCATCAATTAGGTTTTGGCGTATCAGCACAAGCAGGTTTTCCCGGTGAATCCAGTGGACGTTTATTAGATTATCACCGCTGGCATGATTTTGACCGCGCTGTGGTTTCCTTTGGTTATGGCTTAAACGTGTCTGCCTTGCAATTAGCCAGAGCTTATACCGCCTTAGCCGATGATGGCATCCTGCATTCAGTGAGTTTATTAAAACGCGAAGAAGACCCCGCGCCGCAACGAGTATTTTCTGAAAAAACCGCGCGTGACGTGCGTGAGATGATGGAAACCGTTATCACTAAAGAAGGTACGGCTTATGAAGCGCGCGTCGATGGCTATCGGGTGGGCGGTAAAACAGGCACAGTGAAAAAAGCCGCTGGTTCACATGGTTATACCACAGGGCGTTATTTTGCCGTATTTGCAGGACTTGCCCCTGCCAATGACCCACGTTTAATTTGCGTGGTGATGATTGACGAACCCTCAGCGGGTGATTATTACGGTGGCTTAGTGGCCGCACCCGTATTTTCAAAAGTCATGGCTGGCGCGTTACGCATTTTAGATGTCGCTCCCGACCAAGAAAATACCATGCCCGTATTATTAACCCCGTCAGGTGTAAAAATTAATGCGCCTAGTGATAAAAAATAATTATCTGAATCAGGATTTACAGGATTATAGGATTTTCAAGATAAATCCTGTGAATCTTAAAATCCTATAAATCCTGATTCAGACAACGATTTTAAATTTCAAACCTAATTATTATCATGTCCTTAAAAATAGCCCTCGCCCAAATTAATTTTTTAGTCGGTGATATTGCAGCTAATATCAAAGCCATTACCCAAGCCGCACAGTATGCGCGTGAGCAATTACACGCCGATATTATCGTTTTTCCTGAATTAATTATTACAGGCTATCCCGCAGAAGACTTATTATTACGCCAAGATTTTATTATTGCCGCTAATAATGCGATTTATACCCTAGCCGATAGTATTCAAGATATTGTCTTAGTAGTAGGCTTTCCCGAAATAGACCAAGGTAAACTTTATAATAGTGCCATCGTATTACATCAAGGCGTAACTTTGGCTTGTTATCGCAAACAAGCCTTACCTAATTATGGTGTTTTTGATGAACGCCGTTATTTTACAGCGGGCAATCAAGCCTGTGTATTTGAATATAACGGCACATTTATTGGTTTAACGATATGTGAAGATGTTTGGCAACACGGAATTATTGAAAAAACCAAACAAGCAGGTGCGGAAATATTATTAACCTTAAATGCTTCGCCCTTTCATTCAGGTAAAATTCATCAACGCGAAGCCATTATTTGTGAGCAAATAAAATCAGCACAACTACCCTTAGTTTATGTCAATCAAGTCGGCGGACAAGATGAATTAATTTTTGACGGCGCATCCTTTGTGACTAATGACCAAGGTGAAATTGTATTTAGAGCAGCCGAATTTGAACAACAAATCAGCGTAGTCGAATTTATTAATAATAATCCTATAAAGACTGCAATAGCTCCTGCTTATTGTGAAGTTATTAGTGAATATAAAGCTTTAGTATTGGGCATTAAAGATTATGTGCGTAAAAATGGTTTTTCTGGGGCATTATTAGGTTTATCAGGCGGAATTGATTCAGCTTTAGTCTTAGCTTTAGCAGTTGATGCTTTAGGCGCGGATAAAGTGGAAGGGGTTTTAATGCCTTCGCGTTATACCCAAGACATGAGTAATGAAGATGCTATTTTAGAAGCGCAGGCTTTAGGGATTAATTACCACAGTATTGCCATTGAACCCGCTGTTAATGCGTTTACGCAAATGCTTGCCCCTGTATTTAATGATAATAAACGCGATACCACCGAAGAGAATATTCAAGCCCGTTGTCGCGGCGTATTATTAATGGCATTGTCTAATAAACAAGGCAAGTTATTATTAACAACGGGTAATAAAAGTGAAATGAGCGTGGGTTATGCCACTTTATATGGTGATATGGCGGGGGGATTCGCGCCCATTAAAGATGTGCCTAAATTATTAGTTTATGCCTTAGCGCGTTATCGTAATAGTTTATCGCCTGTGATTCCAGAGCGAGTATTAACCCGTCCGCCGTCTGCTGAATTAGCCCTCAATCAAATTGATGCTGATTCTCTACCGCCTTATGAAATTTTAGACCCTATTTTAGAACGTTATGTAGAATTAGATCAGTCTGCTCAAGAAATAATAGAGGCGGGGTTTAATATTGCCGATGTTAATCGGGCTATTAGTTTAGTTGATAGAAATGAATATAAACGCCGTCAATCGCCGCCTTGTATTCGTATTACCCCAAGAGCTTTTGGTCGAGATAGGCGTTATCCCATTACCAGCGGTTATAAAGGTATTAAATAATAACCGCTGTTTCAAAAGAGTTACTAAAGGGCAAAAAATATTTTGCCCCTACTGATACACTACCTAATAGGTCTGAATCAAAATTTTCAAAATTAAGTAAATTCTGATTCAGACAATAGCCGCATTAAAACTCGTTAAGCAATTACACAATTTCAAGTTAGGCATTCAAACCGCGTAATAAATCCTTTTTAATATCTTCAAGATTTTCTAATCCTACTGAAATACGCACCAAACCTTCTTTAATACCTGCCAATTCTCGCGCCTCTGGGGTTAAACGCCCATGCGTAGTAGTGGCTGGATGAGTAATAGTCGTTTTTACATCGCCTAAATTAGCGGTAATTGAGAGCATTTGCGTAGCATCAATTAATCGCCACGCCGCTTCTTTACCGCCGTGTAATTCAAAACTGACCATACCACCAAAACCTGTTTGCTGACGTTTAGCTAATTCATGTTGCGCATGAGAGGCTAAACCGGGGTAATGCACTTTTGAAACGCTAGGTTGTAATTCTAACCATTGCGCTAAAGCAAACGCACTTTGACAATGCGCCTGCATCCGAATACTTAAGGTTTCTAAACCTGATAAAAATACCCACGCATTAAATGGACTCATAGTAGCCCCGCCTGTGCGTAAATAAGGATAAATATATTTATCAATAATTTCATTACTGGCAATCACCGCACCGCCAACACAACGTCCTTGTCCATCAATATATTTAGTGGCTGAATGCACAATAATATCCGCACCCAATAATAATGGTTTTTGTAATACAGGCGTACAAAAACAATTATCCACGACTAATAAGGCATTATTAGCATGAGCCAATTGCGCTAATTGTTCAATATCGGCAATTTCCATTAAAGGATTTGACGGGGTTTCTACAAATAATAAGCGAGTATTCTCTTTAATTGCATTTTGCCACGCATTAATATCACATAAATCAACAAAATCAGTAGTTACCCCAAATTTTCCAAAGTAATTTTGAAAAATCATAATAGTATTACCAAATACCCCGCGTGAACACACCACATGATCACCCGCTTTTAATAAGCCCATACCCACAGCCATAATCGCCGCCATGCCTGAGGCAAAGGCTAAACAACGCTCACCTTGCTCCATTAAAGCTAAGCGTTGTTGAAATGCGTCCACCGTAGGATTAGTAAAACGTGAGTAAATATTGCCCGCTTTTTGTCCTGTAAAACGCAACGAGGCTTCTTCTGCGCTACTAAATACATAGCTTGAAGTAGCAAAAATAGGAATGCTGTGTTCATCTTCGCTAGTGCGTCTATGTCCTACGCGTATGGCTTGGGTTTCTAATTCATAATCGTGCCAATCAATTAACTCATTCATTATTTATATCCATTACATCGAGAAAGGGGCAATTTTAACACTTTTATTAACTTGTTTTTAATCGCCTGTTTAATTAAGGTTCAGAATTTTCTATTTTTAAAGATGATGATATTTTTAAATGCGTATTTGCCAAATCGGCATAATGAATGCCTAATTTTTTTTGTGCATCGGGTGAAAATAATAGGGCTAATAAACGCGTTACGTTATAGTGCAAACCTAATTCAGAAATAAATTCACCCTTACCTTCTTTAATAGTAGCAATCAGTTGCCGATAAGCGGCTTTTTCTTCTGCTCTTAATAAAGTCGTATTGCCTGTGCAGGCTTGTTTAGGTAAACCAATCCATTCTTTATAATCAATAACCATGCGGCTTAATAATGTTAAAACATGCTCATGTAAATGTGCTAAATAATCGTTAGCCTCTTCACCGCGTACATAAATGGATAAACTACGCTTATGATAATTAACCTGTAATAAAGCATAAGTTGCCGAATTAGGATTTTTTAATAAAACCCCTTGTTGCCAAACAATCGCTTCATAAATACTGAAATCATGATTAATAATTAACTCACTCATTAAATTCTGCGGTAAAAAACTGCTAAATACAAAATCGAATTTTAAGGCATCATGTTTATCAAAAGGTAAATGCGGTTGGTCAGAGGGTAATAGTTCAGGAATAATTAAGCTATTAGCTTGTGTTGCTGAGCTATAACATAATTTAAAAGCCTTCATTGCTTGCATAATAACTTGGCATTTTATTTTAGGATAATTTAATAAATACCCTTGTTCATTTTCAACTTTATCTTTGCTTAATAGATAAACAATCGCATCTTCAGTTAATAAGGCTTGTTTATTATAAAGTAATGTATAAATACCATGTGTTAGCCATTGTGAATTTAAGACGTAATTACTCAAATTTTCCAATTGTGGGAAATGAATCACCAACCCTAAATTATCTAAAATAGCCAATAACCACGCGCTATTTTGTATGCCTTTAGAGCTAATGCCTTGATCAGTACAAATTTCTTCAAACTGTAAGCGACTTAAAAAAGTGGTTTTGGTCAAATAATAACGCAAGCTTTCTAAAGCGGTAAATTGCTCAGCGGTAAATAAAATTTGATGACTGTTAATTTCTTGGATTTGTTGGCAAAACTCTTGTTTAAATGCTTCAAATTTTAATTGAAAACTACTACGCGCTCGGATACAAGATAAACCATGAATGCTTACAATATTGGGATATTTTTGTTTTAAATAACTAATATTTAAATCCATAAAATTTTGGTCTGATTTATTCCAAACCAAGATAACGGACGCGCTTTTAGCAAAACTACGAATATAATCTAACCAATATTCGGCTTGTTCTGTACCATTAATGTCGGCATGTTGATGTAATACCACCACATATAAACAAGAGGCTCTAAAAAAATAAGGATAAGTAGCATGGGTGATAGTCAAACCACCAAAATCCCAAAAACTCGCTTTTATCTCACTATTGGGCATACTCCATTCTCGAATGGCAACACCTATAGTTGTTTCTGTTTTATCTTCTAAGATAATTTCATTAAATAAGGCACGAATTAAGGATGTTTTACCCGCTTCGCTATAACCAATAAAAATAACGCGTACTCTATTTAAAGCTTCAGTCGCTTTTTTATTAGCTAAATTAGCTAAGTAAGTATTCACTTTTAATACATTATAGCTTTCGATTTCATCAGCAATACTATTCCATTGACTTAATAAGGCGCTGTTTATATCTCTGCCATATAAACGGTCATCATACCAACTTAACCACACTTCAAAACCTGCATTTAAACTAAGCAGTTGGTTTCTAAAATTTTCGTATAACTGTAAATAATTATGTTCAATCAGATTTGACCATAAAGGGCGTTGTAATAAATCAATCGCCGTGGCATAACCTGCTAATACCAAATCAAAGGCAATTTCTTGCCCAATAAGATTATGCGTCATGTTATGCGCCGCATAAAAAGCCGCACAGACGGTGTTGACGGCATCGATATTAGCAGCTGTTGCCGCAATCGCCGCCTCTGAGGCAGTGGCTACATAAGCATTACTGTTGATGGCATCATAAGCCGCTTGTGCGGCGTTTCCCGCTGTGGCGGTATTGATGGCGGTATGGATGGCACTGTAGGCGGCATAAGCAATTTGAGCGGCAATGGCGGCAGTATCGGCAACATCGGCCATGCAACTTGCCATGACTGCGGCATTGGCAGGGGTGCTTGCCATCGTGTAGGCGTTATTGGTGGCATCGATTGCGGCAAGATGCACGGTATCAATAGTATTGTTGACCGCATAAGCGACATATTTACCTGTAAAAATAAATTCGATGCTAATGCTGTAAGCTTTAAATATTGCCAATAAATAGCGACTGCTATCGTCTGTTTGCCAAAACCAAAAAGCATCTTTATCTTGATTTTGTTTGTTTTGCATGGCTAATAAAGGTAACACCCGCATAGCTGAACGTACTGCAAAGGCAACGCGTACATCGCTAGGTACGCTTTCTAGGCGAGCTTCAATTTCTTCGCGACTTAATTTCATGTTCTTTTACCAAAGATTGGCAAATCTCTTAATTGATGGCGGTTAGGAATAATAAATTTCTAATTAAAACAAGCTAAAACGCAAGATTTTTTATTGAAAAATGTTTATTAAGCTTATTTGTTGTAATACAAGATTTTGTAGGCGCACCGTTGTATTTTCAATGCGTGTTACTTAGTATGCGTATCGTGGGGCTATTTAACCTATTACAATCAAGGAGTTTTTTATGAATCGTCGTAATTTTATACGCTTAAATTTTCTAGGTGTCAGTGCGGCAATGCTTACACCTGCTTTAGTATTGGCTAACAGTGAATCTTCAACGGACAGAGACATTTATTACACCAAAGATTATGCGGGGCGTTGGGCTGGTAAAACCGCCACGCATCTTCCCAGCATTACGGTAGAAAAAAACAGCGACAAAACAACAGTTAAAGTGGTCACAGCGCATGAAATGAAAGCCTATGAACACTCTATTGTCAAACACACGCTACTCGATAAAAACGACAAGTTTATTGCTGACCCCTTATTTAATCCCAGCAAAGACCAAGTTGCCAGCTCTGAATTTAGTTTGTAAGGCTATAGTGGCCTAATTTACGCGCTGAGTCTGTGTAGTAAGCATGATTTATGGTGAGGCGATAGTGTAGGTAGTTGTTTTGAAAATAAGGCGGGGCATTATGCTCGCCTTATTGAATTATTTTGATTTTAAAAACTCTTCGTAAAAAGTCTTAAAACTTAAATAAAGAGGTGTTTGAAATGAAAATGAATAAATGGTTTTTTAGCATAATTTTTCTTATTTGCTTTATATCTTCACCATCATTTGCCTTAGATTGTAGCGTGCCGCCAGCCACTATAATTAGTTGGTGGCCAGCCGAGAATAATGCCAATGATATTAAAAAATTAAATAATGGCATACTTAAAAACGGCGCGACTTTTACACAAGGCATGGTAGGAAAAGCGTTTAGCTTAAATGATAATACCAGTGCGTTTGTATCCATTCCAAACTCGACCTCACTTAATGTGGGAACGGGGGATTTTTCAATGGAGGCTTGGGTAAAAAGTAATGCCCGTAAAGATATTGCTACCATAATGGATAAAAGAGACCCTAAGAATGGATTTGTTGGTTATCACTGGTATTTAAGTTATCGCGGTTTTGCAGGATTACAAATAGTAATACCTAACGGTGCTAGTTTAACTATTGACTCAACTGTATTTATTCCAGATGGAAAATTTCATCATTTAGCAGTCACTGTAAAAAGAGATTCTAAAACGGGGTTAAAGTTTTATGTTGATGGTGCTTTGGTTAATACTTATGACCCAACTACAGTACAAGGTAATCTCGATAATACAACAAGTTTTCTTATTGGTGGTCATCACTCTGATTCGTGGCGTACTTTTAATGGCGCAATTGATGAATTTAGTTTTTATAAACGTGAACTTTCTGATGCTGAAATTGCCGCCATTTTTAATGCAGGTAGTGTGGGTAAATGCCAGTCTTCAATTTATAATATTACAAATGAAAGCACGCTTAATTTAGATTTTGCCACTCACTACGACGCTAAAAACGCGCAAACAGTTGAATTAAAAAACAGCACAGCCAATCCCATTACAGTATCTAATGTGATTATTTCTGACGCGAGTAATTATTGGGTTAATTTATTTGCCGACAAGAAAAAAACCTGTCGCGCTAAACATTACTCCCCCAATAGTAAAAATTTTACTATTCCCGCCAATGGTTCTTGCAGTATCGCCATTGGTTTTTCACCTTTTGATGATTTAACCGCCGCTAAATCAATTCCTGCTACTCTAACTTTAAAAACATTAATTAACGGTATTGCAACCGATAAAGTGATTAATTTAACAGGTATTGGCAGAGCGCAGGTGGCTAATTATTATAATAATGACTCATTATTATGGGGTAAAGATACTTGGGGCGTAGTTGAATTAAAAGGTGGTAATGCGCCGATTAATACTTCTTTAGTGGGTGCAAGCAGTGGTTATAGTAGTGCTAAATATTGGTATGGTGGTGTGATTAATTCTGCTTTACAACAAACAACCGCTAGCGTGGGTAATTTAGTCGTTTTTGCTCAAAATAGTATTGATAATGCAGGACATGTGGGCGTTATTATTCAAACCACGCCAGTACTCACTATGCTGAGCATGAATGACATTAAAGACCAAAATGGCATTAAAATGCGTAAATGGTCAGTGCGCCCAGTAGACTTTTATCCTAGTAATACGGTAACGTGGTCACCTTTAATTACGGGCTTTAATACTACCGATGTCAACAAGCATTACGGCTTCATTAAATGGAAGAACGCTTGGTACTAACCGCACAATGACAGCCAGTCTTTAAAAAAACTGGCTGTCAAATTTTATTAAATTTCAATTATTAACAATAAACCAATCATGACAGCTCTCTCGCTTACCCCTGTACAAGCCCTGCAATGGACAGGCACTAGCTTAAAAGTTTTAGATCAACGCAAACTCCCCGATAGCATTATTTATGATGAATATAGCGATGCCCAAGGCGTATATGAAGCCATAGCCACCATGCGTGTGCGCGGCGCACCCGCTATTGGCATTGCGGCCGCTTACGGCGTGGTGTTATCGGCGTTTCAACACCATGCCGCTAATGCACAAACATGGCAACATGAAGTTCTCAAAGACATTGATTATTTAGCGCAATCACGTCCCACGGCGGTGAATTTATGCTGGGCATTACAAAAAATGACGGCGGTCATGCAACAAAACCCTAGCGATGCTTTAGCCACCTTAGAAGCCGCCGCCATACAAATTCATCAAGACGACATTGCCGCTAATCATAAAATGGGCGAATTAGGCGCGAATATCATCACAGGCTCACTGGCAGTTATGACCCATTGCAATACAGGTTCACTTGCCACAGGTGGACACGGCACGGCTTTGGGTGTGATTCGTAGCGCGTACCACCGTCATCCTTTAACAGTTTATGCAGGCGAAACCCGTCCTTGGCTACAAGGTGCAAGACTGACCGTGTGGGAACTCGCGCAAGACGGCATTCCTGCCACTTTAATTGCCGATTCAGCGGCGGCGTGGTTGATGAAAACCGCCAATATCGGCTGGATTATTGTCGGAGCTGATAGAATTGCCGCCAATGGTGATACCGCCAATAAAATCGGCACTTATTCTTTAGCGGTATTGGCAAAACAACACGGTGTAAAAGTGATGGTGGTCGCGCCCACTAGCACCATTGATTGGACACTGGCAAATGGTGATAACATCGTCATCGAACAACGCAACAAACAAGAATTATTACCCGCAAGCTATCATTATGAAGGCTCATTAGTTGATGCGTGGAATCCTGTATTTGATGTCACCCCCGCGCCATTAATTGATGCTATTGTCACCGAGCGCGGCGTAGTTTTTAATCCAACGACTCAAGCCATGAAAAGCATTTATGAAGCTTAATACTAAAGCCAATAATCCTTTTATCGCGCTTGCTTATTTAATCAAGGGTCTTAACTTAATTACGCATCCGCAGTTAAGACATTTTGTATTATTGCCCATTATGATTAATTTTTTATTATATAGTGCGGCATTAATGCTAGGTTATTTTTACCTCAATGATTTAATTCACCAATTCATCCCGCATTGGTTGCTATGGTTAGCTTGGCTACTATATCCTGCGTTTTTTTTAGGATTTTTTGTAATAGGCTTTTTTAGTTTTAGTGTGCTTGCCAATATCATTGCCGCACCTTTCTACGATAAATTAGCCGCGAAAACTTTAACTGTCATTTATCCTAACGCCATTACTAATAGCACTCAGCATTCTATTATTACTGTAATGGCTTCAGAATTTAAACGCTTACGTTATTTATTAACGCGTTTAATTCCTTTAGCGATTTGTTTAATAATTCCTGTG
Source organism: Methylococcaceae bacterium (assembly GCA_049296695.1). Taxonomy (GTDB): domain Bacteria; phylum Pseudomonadota; class Gammaproteobacteria; order Methylococcales; family Methylomonadaceae; genus UBA10906. Next base: position 17,319 of record JBAQSX010000033.1, read on the forward strand.
CTTAACATTATCGCGCCACTGTTATGGGCATTATTTGGCGCGTGGATTATGGCATTAGAATATATGGCATATCCGTTAGAAAATAGCGGCATTTTATTTGAAGAGCAGAAAAAAACTCTAAAACCCATTCGTTTAGGTGTATTGAGTTTTGGGGGGTTGGTAATGCTGGGCTTATCGATTCCTGTATTAAATATTATTATTGCACCAGCGGCGGTAATTGGCTCTACTTTATATTTACACGATTATTCGCAGGAATAATAAGAGTAGGATAAATACTACGATGTCTTTTCAGCAGGGACGCTGGAATCGAGTTACAGGGCTGTATTTATAACAGTTGCCATCTGTGGTTTCTGGATTTCGGCATTCATGCTGTTGGGCGTTCCTACTCTTTTGTAGCACTACCAGATTTTCTATTAATTGATTTATTTTCATTCCTTCAAGTTTAGCAAGTTTCTCATTCAAGCTAATTTTTCATATACAGCGTAATAATTTATAAAATACAATTTTATCGATTATTATTCAGCTTACAGGGTTTTCATATTTCGATGCGTTACTAAAAGTATGGATAATTGTAGAGGCGAATTATATTCGCCTTTGCACAATATCTTGTTATTAAGGGCAAATATGATTTTCCCCTACAAAACTCTGCGCAATTTTAGATAAAAAATAAATGATTTTGAAAACCTTGTAGTTATCATTGGCGTTTAAATAAACTTACTGTTTAAAACACATTAAAGAAAGCCTACTCCATAATGAAAATAGAAAATCTAAGCGTTTTAAATCCACAGCAAGCTATCCAAGCTGAATCTATTTTGCGCAGTTGCGTACATTGTGGTTTATGTAATGCTACTTGTCCTACTTATCAATTAAGCAGTAATGAATGCGAAGGGCCACGCGGACGCATTTATTTAATTAAACAAGTAGTAGAAGGACAAAAAGCAAGCTTGCAAACACTTCAACATTTGGATAGTTGTTTGACTTGCCGAGCGTGTGAGACCACTTGTCCTTCTGGGGTTGTGTATTCTCAGTTATTAACTATTGGGCGCGAACAGCTGGAAAAGCAAGTGCGCCGCCCGTGGCTGGAAAGATATAAACGCGCCTTACTCGTGGCAGTATTGCCTTATCCTAAACGCTTCGCGCCGTTGTTGGCAGTAGCGCGTGGGCTTAGTTTTTTGTTGCCACAATCACTTGCCAAACAAATTCCTAAAAGCAGAAAGTTCATTTTTAAACAGCCCTTAAAACAACAAACGCGGAGCATGTTAATTTTAGAAGGTTGCGCTCAAAGCAGTTTAAGCCCTAGTATTAATCAAGCCACCGCCCAAGTCTTGCAACACTTAGGCATTAGTGTGATTAGCTCTGCCACGGCGGGCTGTTGTGGCGCGTTGCCGTATCATTTGAATCAAACTGAGCAGGCATTAGCTTTTGCAAAACGCAATATTGATGCGTGGTTGCCTTATTTAGACCAAGGCATAGAAGCCATTGTGATGACTGCCAGCGGTTGCGGGGTGATGGTGAAAGATTATGGGGAGTTATTAAAAGATGATTCGCTTTATGCCGATAAAGCGCGGCGCATTTCTGCGGCAACGCGTGATTTAGTTGAGATTATGCTAGCTGAAGATTTAAGCCGCTTGCCCTTGAAAGCTTTAGGAAAAATTGCGGTGCAGTCGCCTTGCACCTTGCAACACGGGCAACAGTTAGCAGGGGCAATGGAGCAGGTATTGCAAAGTTTGGGGTTTGCTTTGAGTTTTGTAACTGATTCGGGGGTGTGTTGCGGTTCAGCGGGGACGTATTCGCTTTTACAACCCCAATTAGCCGAGCAGTTAGGACAGACGAGCAGTTAGGACAGAATAAAATCGCCGCTTTAACACAAGACGCGCCCGATTATATTGTGACCGCCAATATTGGTTGTTTGCATCATTTACAAGCTAAAACTGATTTACCTGTACGCCATTGGATAGAATTAGTGGCGGCGGCTTTATAATTATTGGAGTACAAACCTAGGTTTGTATTTAGAAAAACTAACAAGAAAACTTATGTCAGTTATTACAGAAAACCCCCCATTACACGTTGCCGTTGGCGTAATTAAAAATGCGGCGGGTGAAATTTTACTTTCACAACGTAGTAAAGCCGCGCATCAAGGCGGTTTATGGGAATTTGCAGGTGGTAAACTTGAAGCGCGTGAAACCGCTCCCCAAGCCTTAGCTAGAGAATTACAGGAAGAATTAGGCATTACTATTCAAAGTATTACGCCTTTAATTACTGTTAATCATCATTACCCTGATTTAAGCGTGTGCCTGCATGTATTTTTAGTAACGCAATTTTCAGGCGAAGTGACTAATCGTGAACAGCAACCTTTGCAATGGCTAAAACCTAGTGATTTGCACAAGCTCCAATTTCCAGCGGCGAATCAGCCAATTATTTGTGCCGCACAATTGCCGCCGTTTTATGCCATTCTCGATGATAATGAAGCTGATTTAATTATTCATAAATTAAAAACACTGTTATCTAATGGCATTACCTTAATACAAGCGCGATTAAAACGTTTATCAGCGGACGCGGTTAAAAATTTTTTAATCCAAGCGCAAGCCTTGTGTGCTGACTATGGTGCGAGTTTATTGCTCAATTCCGATGTGGCGGGAATAGACAACCTAACCGTAGAGGGTTTGCATTTAACAAGTAGTGCGTTGCTGGCTTTAAAACAACGTCCCCAAGGCTACCGTTGGCTTGCCGCGTCGTGTCATAACCTCAAAGAACTGCAACATGCCCAAGCGATAGGCGTAGATTTTGTAGTCATCGCGCCAGTCTTAGCCACGCCTACGCATCCACAAACTTTGCCTTTGGGCTGGCAAGCTTTTAGTGAATTAGTCGCACAAACCAATCTACCCAGTTACGCTTTAGGCGGTTTGAGTAAAGCTGATTTAAGTGTTGTGCAACACGCAGGTGCGCAAGGCATTGCCGCCATTCGGGCTTTTTTATAAGGAGGTCAGGCTTTGCCTGACCATCTAATTAGCAAGCAAAGCTTGCACTCCATCAATTTTATGAACCCAGACTATTTTATAAACCTTGCCATAGCGCAAGCAAAACATGTCCCTGCGTATCCTTTTGGCGCGGTGATTGTGCGAAGAGACGATAATGCAATCATGGCAACGGGCTTTAATCAAGGTGTGATTAATCCAAGCTGGCATGGAGAAATGGTCGCCATTAACAATTGCGCCCAGCAACACCCTAAAGCAGACTGGCAACACTTTGATTTATATACTACCGCTGAGCCTTGCCCTATGTGTCAAAGCGCGATTTTATGGGCAGGTATTGGCAGAGTTTATTACGGCACATCGATTGCTTATTTGCAAAGCCACGGCTGGCAACAAATTGACATTCGCGCAGAAGAAGTAATTGCAAGGTCGCCTTTTAGGCAATGCCTGTTAGTTGGCGGCATTTTAGAGACGCAATGCAACGCACTTTTTGAAAATGCAAAGTTACAAGCCAGTAACGGACGTTATTTTTCTTGAAACTCCGTTTTGCAAAGCCACTATAATTAAATTTTATTATTATTCACTGGAGAAACACATGCACGTTGTCACCCTGATAAAAGGCGATGGAATTGGCCCGTCCATAATGGATGAGGCTGTAAAAGTTATTAACGCCACAGGCGTTGCTATTGAATGGCAAGAAGCCTTTGCAGGTATGACCGCCATGGAAAAATTCGGTACGCCTTTGCCTGATGAAACCATGGCGGCTATTGAAAAAACCCGTTTAGTCTTTAAAGGCCCGCTGACCACTCAAGTAGGCGCGGGTTTTAGAAGTATTAACGTAGCGTTGCGTCAACATTATGAACTTTATGCCAACGTGCGCCCTGCTAAAAGTTGGGTTGGGGTAGAGACCCGTTATAAAGATGTCGACATTGTGATTGTGCGCGAAAACACTGAAGGGCTTTATGTCGGCTTAGAGCATTATTTATCACCCAAAAAAGACATTGCTGAAAGTCTTGCCGTGGTGACGCGTGCCGCGTCTGAGCGTATTGTCGAATATGCTTTTAATTATGCGCGGACTAATCAACGTAAAAAAGTAACTGTGTGTCATAAAGCCAATATTTTGAAATATACCCAAGGTTTATTTTTAGATGTGGCGCGTGAAGTGGCGGCAAAATATCCCGATATTCAATTTGATGAAAAAATTGTTGATGCCGCTTGTATGCACATGGTGATGAATCCACAGCAATTTGATGTAGTAGTCACCACTAATATGTTTGGTGACATTTTGTCTGATTTAACGGCGGGATTAGTGGGTGGTTTGGGTTTAATTCCCGGAGCCAACATTGGCGCGGATGCGGCATTATTTGAAGCGGTTCATGGCAGTGCGCCCGATATTGCAGGAAAAAATATTGCCAATCCAACCGCTGTGATTATGGCGGGGGCAATGTTACTGAGCCATATTGGTGAACCCGCTAGCGCGGACAGAGTCGTCAAAGCGGTAGAACAAGTGATTGCTGAAGGTAAAAACGTCACGCCCGATATTAATCCCAATTCAACCGCTGGCACAACAGGCATGGGTGATGCGATTGTTGCCGCATTATTAGCGCAGTAATTTTAAGCGTTTATTTAAGTTAAATAAAATTAATTACTGTTTATTTTCTTAATTAAAAAAGGGCAACTTAAAGTTGCCCTTTTTTTGTTATTAAAACAACGTCAAATAGGATAGTTACTAATTATTTAAATAAAATATAGCTGTTTATTTCCCACTCTATTTTTTATTTAAAAAGTTTATATTAAACTATAACTATTTGGTAGTGCTTCAAAAGAGTAGGTTTTAACAAAACGCCATTTTAGCTGGAGTTCAAACCTAGGTTTGAACTCCGAAAGGTTTAATATTAACTAACCTACTTTTTTGATGCACTACCAACTATTTTAATTTAACCTATACTGTATAGTGATTCAATTCCAAGTTGGTTATAACAAAAAAACCATGCTAAAAGTATATATAAGTTTTTCAAAATTAGTTAATTACTAGCTATAATTGCGCAGAGTTTATCACTGTAGGGGCAAATCATATTTGCCCTTAATAACAAGCTATTGCATAAGGGCTATGTCATTAATTCGTCCCTACAATTTAATATCTTTAATAACTGATTGAATATAAAAAATTTTCAAAACTACGTTACTATATTAAAGTTTATTGTATAGTATTTTAGTTTTATCTTGCTTGATTGACGATGAGTAGCTCTTGAGGATTAGCAATTATTATGGCTGATAGTATTAGCGGTTTACGCCACCAAATTGACAGTGCGACCGACTTAGCCTCGGTGGTGCGTACTATGAAAACGCTTGCCGCCTCTAATATCAGTCACTATGAACAAGCGGTGACTGCTTTAGATGATTACTATCGTACATTGCAACTAGGATTAATTGCTTGTTTTCGAGAAAATCAAGCTATAAAGCACGCTGAAATAGTGACTGATTGGGCTTGCACTGGGGCAGTGGGCGCGGTGGTGTTTGGTTCAGATCAAGGCTTAGTGGGACAGTTTAATGAATCACTCGCCGAATTTGTTTCAAGCACTTTCAGTACGATGCCTTGTGAAAAAAAAATTTGGTCAGTGGGTGAGCGGGTACAAACGCGCTTGGCTGATATGAATTTAAACAGTATGCAGTTGTTTGTAGTCCCCTCAGCCATTCAAGCAATTACCGCCTTGATTGGCGAATTATTATTGGCAATTGAAACGCAACTTGAGTGTGGTGAAATTGGCAGTATTTATTTGTTTCATAATCGCCCCCAAGGGGTTTTATATCAAGCAGTTAGCCAATGTTTATTACCACTCGATGCTGTTTGGCAAACTGAATTAACAGCAGTGCGCTGGACAACCAATAACTTACCTGAAATTATCGGTGGCAGAAAACAAACTTTAAAAGCCTGTATTCGTGAGTATTTATTCGTATCTTTATTTCGTTGTTGTACCCAATCACTGGCTAGTGAAAATGCCAGTCGCTTAGCGGCTATGCAACGCGCTGAGAAAAATATTGCTGAGCATTTAGAAGAATTACAGCGCGATTTTCATCGTTTACGTCAAAATGCTATTGATGCAGAATTATTCGATGTAATTTCTGGTTTTGAAGCCTTAGTGACAGGCTTTTCAAAATCCTAACAATGCACTCCATCGTTATTGGTTTTTTATGTATCAAAATCTTTTTTAATCCTACTCTTTTGAGACGCTATCCTTATTTTTAATTGAGCTGAGCAAAATTAAAATTTTGCTCAGCTATTTTTTTAAAACCTTAGGTTTTAAAAATTATTATTAATAGATTTAAAAGCCTAACTCCATTATTTAACAACACACCAGCATTGTGCGACAGCCTACAATTGACTATGATTGTCGCCACATTATTCACTCTTAAGGAAAAAACCATGAAACTGATTACCGCTATTATCAAACCCTTTAAAATGGACGATGTCCGTGAAGCCTTATCAGAAATAGGCGTGACAGGTGTTACCGCTACTGAAGTTAAAGGCTTTGGTCGTCAAAAAGGACATACTGAATTGTATCGTGGCGCGGAATATGTCGTCGATTTTCTGCCTAAAGTTAAATTAGAAATTGCCGTCGCCGACGATGTGGTGCAAAAAGCCATTGAAGCCATTGTTAAAGCCGCTAATACGGGCAAAATCGGTGATGGTAAAATTTTTGTTTCTAATTTAGAGCAAGTTATTCGTATTCGCACAGGCGAAACGGGCGAAGACGCGATTTAATGGGTGGATTTAGGAAAACCATTATGTCCAATAAACTTCATTATGCACTGCCTGTAAGCTTGAGCTTAGCACCTTCACTGGCAGTTGCCGCAACTGATAGCCTCAATCAAGCCAATACGGTTTGGGTATTAGTTGCTACCGCCTTGGTTTTATTTATGACCTTGCCGGGATTATCCTTGTTTTACGCTGGCTTAGTGCGTAGCAAAAACGTGTTATCGGTATTGATGCAGTGTTTTGCTATCACTTGCTTAGTGTCTATTCTATGGCTTGCAGGCGCGTATAGCCTAGCTTTTGGTAATGGCGGCGATTTGCAAGCCTTCATCGGTGGCACAAGTAAATTCTTTTTAAGCGGTGTGGATACCCATTCATTAATCGGTGATATTCCTGAAACCGTGTATTTCATGTTTCAAATGACCTTTGCCATTATCACCCCTGCTTTAATCGTGGGCGCGTTTGCCGAAAGAATGAAATTTTCTGCCATGCTCTGGTTTAGTGGCTTGTGGCTGATTATTGTGTATTTGCCCATCTGCCATTGGATTTGGGGCGGCGGTTGGCTGGCACAATTAGGTGCGATGGATTTTGCGGGTGGTATTGTGATTCACGTCAATGCAGGTGTGGCGGCGTTAGTGTCTGCTTTAGTTTTAGGCAATCGTCGTGGCTTTCCACATACCGCCATGCCGCCGCATAACATGACCATGGTCGTCACTGGCGCGGGTATCTTATGGGTCGGCTGGTTTGGCTTTAATGCGGGTAGCGCGCTAACTGCCGATGGTCACGCGGGACTTACTATGATAACCACCCATATCGGCGCGGCTTCTGGCGCGTTGACGTGGATGTTTATTGAATGGTGGCGTTTTGGTAAACCCAGCGTTTTAGGGATTGTTACAGGCATGGTCGCTGGTTTGGGTACAATCACCCCAGCGTCAGGCTTTATCGGCGCAGGTGGCGCGTTATTTATTGGCATCACTGCTGGGTTTGTGTGCTTTTTTGCTACTCAATATATTAAACGCACCCTAAAAATAGATGACTCTTTAGACGTATTCCCCGTGCATGGCGTAGGTGGCATCACAGGTTCATTACTCACTGGCGCGTTTGCTGCCAGTAGTTTAGGTGGCTTAGGCTTAGCCGATGGTGTATCGATTGCTCAGCAAATGGGCGTACAAGCCTTAGCTATTATCGTAACAATTTGCTGGAGCGGCGTATTTAGTTATTTAATATTAAAACTTTTAAATAAATATATAGGTCTGCGCGTGAGCAGTGATGAAGAAATCCAAGGTTTAGATACAGTATTACATGAAGAAACAGGTTATTTAGATTTATAAGTATTCATTATCTCCCCAACCCAAAATCAATATTACGCCAAACAATATTGACTTCCCCTTTATCAATAGTTTTTGTATTAATAATTTAAATTACGCAGTGGTAATAAAAATGTAGGGGCAAAAAATATTTTGCCCCTACTTGAGTTAATAAATGAAAATCTATATTTTCTCGAACTCTAAAAAACTATAATTAAAAGCTACACTATGATCGTCGTTTATATCCTCGCGTTTTGTTTCGCGCCAATACTGCATATCACAATCAGGGAAAAAAGTATCACCTGAAAAAGTGCTATGAATTTGCGTTAAATAAAGCTTGCTGGCAAGAGGAAGAGCGGCCGCATAAAGTGCCGCACCACCAATAACAAAAACTGTTTGCTCGCTACTGGCATAATAGGCTAATGCCAATTCAATACTATTAAAAACCAAACAATTAGTAACACTATAACAAGGGTTACGACTAATAATAACAGTAGTTCGCCCCGGTAGAGGTCTACCAATGGATTCGTAGGTTTTTCTACCCATAATAATAGGGCGACCCATAGTAATTTGTTTAAAACGTTTTAAATCAGCTGATAAATGCCACGGTATTTGCTGATTATTACCAATGACGCGATTTTCTGCCATTGCCACGATGACTGCTAATTCCATTAAAATACTCTCAAATAACGAGTTACATACACTTGCCCTATTTTTATAGAATATAAGTTTATAAAAATAGGCACTTCATCTATTTACTTTACTAATATGCCTATGAAAAAAATTCTAGTTGTCTTTACAGGCGGTACTATTGGTTCTAGTGCTGTTGCTGGTACAATTAATACTACACATCAAGCTCCTTTTAAATTACTCCAATTATTTACACAACATTATCCGCAATCAGCCGATATTGAATTTGATATTTTACAACCACTGCAAATTTTAAGTGAAAATCTCACCGTTATTGCATGGGAAATATTAATTAATACTATAGAAGAAAAAAACTTAACTGACTATGACGGTATTATAGTCACGCATGGCACAGATACTTTAGCTTATACAGCGGCGGCTTTAAGTTTTTATTTTAATCATTTAAACATACCGCTATTATTGGTTTCCAGTAATTATCCTTTAGAGCATCCCGAGTCTAATGGTTTAGAAAACTTTATTCACGCGGTTAAATATATTAAGCAACAGCAACCCGCTGGCGTTTTTGTGCCTTATCGTAATAGCGGACAGGGTATGCAGTTGCATAAAGGCACGCGTTTAATAAGTTCTTTGCAATTAAGTTCGGATTTTATCAGTGTTACCGATACCGTACCGTCACGTTTTATAAGTCCATCTATTGCATTAGAAGCTCAGTTTTCGCAACAAATATTAATGATAAAACCTTATCCTAGTTTAAACTATAAAAATATTAATTTAACAGGTGTAGAAGCAGTATTACATGATTTATATCATTCAGGTACTGCGTGCGTTGAACCGTTTCTTTATGAAAAAGCCACGGCGCATAAAATGTATTCTTTATTAGAATTTATTGAATACTGCAAGCAACAAAGTGTTAAGGTTTATTTAGCCCCTGCGATAAAATCAGCCGATATTTATCAAAGCACCCAAGCCTTAATAAATCGTGGTGCGGAAATTATTTGGAATACCTCAATTGAAGCGTGCTATGTTAAGTTATTATTAGCTTATGGCAATTTTAGTAATGAAGAGGCAATTATAAATTTTATGAACACCAATATTGCAGGGGAACATATTAATTAACAACAAAACGCTCTTTTAATTGGAGTTCAAACCTAGGTTTGAACTCCGAAAGGCTTGATATTAACTAACCTATTTTTTTTGATGCGCTACCAACTACAGAATAAATTCTGTTAATTCTGATTCAGATAATAGAATAATAACGCCTAAATTCACATCCCACTTTTAAATTAATTTCAAATAATGATTGGCATATTATCCATAGGTATTAGTCGTATTCAACATCTAAGCATTTTATTGGATGAGCCTTGGGTATTATTATGGCCTTTTTCAAAAAAAAAATGCGATAAAATTGCCGCGTGGGGTTTGCGTACTCACGCGTTAAAAGCCGAGCGGTATGCACAAAAACGGCAATTACCTTTATTGCGCCTAGAAGATGGTTTTTTGCGTTCAGTGGCTTTAGGTCAAGAAGATGCGCCTTTATCGATTGTTATCGATGATGTGGGTATTTATTACGATGCCTCAAAAGCCTCACGCTTAGAATTACTCATCACCCAAACCTTAACAACTAATCAACAAAACCGCGCTCGCGCTTTAATCGCCGCTTGGCAAACCGCGCGCGTTTCTAAATATAATCAAGGGCGCGATAGCCAATCGATACCAGCTAAACCTTATGTTTTGGTGATTGATCAAACCTTTGGTGATGCCTCCATTCATTATGGATTAGCCACTGCTGACAGCTTTCAACAAATGCTTGATGCCGCGATTGCCCAAAATCCGCAGTGTATTATCATCGTTAAAGTGCATCCTGATGTGGTCAAGGGCTATAAGCGCGGACATTTTGATTTGACCCATTTAGCACGATTGCCTCAAGTGCAGATTTGCGCCGATGACACTCACCCCGTGTCTTTATTAGAACAGGCTCAAGCGGTGTATTGTGTGACTTCGCAAATGGGTTTTGAAGCCTTGCTATGGGGTAAGCGGGTGCATACTTTTGGAATGCCCTTTTATGCGGGTTGGGGCTTAACCCAAGACGCATTAGTAGCCCCAACACGGCGTAGCCTAGTCAGCATAGAACAATTAGTTTATGCGGCGTTAATTGCCTACCCGCGTTATCTTGACCCAGAAACTAGGCAAGCCTGCCAAGTAGAACGTTTAATAGAATGGATGGGCTGGCAACGTCACATGCGGCAACGTTTTCCTGAAAAACTTTACGCACTTGGTTTTTCTTTATACAAACAAAGCAGTGTCCGCCAATTTTTTGCGGGTAGTAAAGTTATTTTTATTAAAAAATTAGCGCAATTACCCAGCGATGCCACAGTTGTTATTTGGGCCAATAATAAGGTGGATTTAAGGCAACATCGCGCTGAAGTATTACGTCTTGAAGATGGCTTTATTCGCTCAGTGGGTTTAGGTGCGGATTTAATTAGACCGCTATCGTGGGTGATTGACCGTCGCGGTATTTATTACGATGCCACTAAAGCATCTGACTTGGAAATTATTCTACAAAACACTTGTTTTGATGAAAGCTTATTAATAAGAGCTAAGCAATTACGCCAGCGATTAGTTACTTCGGGTATTACTAAATATAATTTAATAACTAATGATGCTATAAACCAATTAAGCGATACTTTAAAAACTATTCAAAAAACTATTATTTTAGTGACAGGGCAAGTCGAATCCGATGCTTCTTTAGCTTATGGCGCATCTGTTATTAAAACAAATTTAGCCTTATTACAAACTGTGCGCCAAAAAAATCCTCAGGCTTATATTTTATATAAACCTCATCCTGATGTAGTCGCGGGTTTGCGTAAAGGTGGCAATAATGAACAACACAGTATTGATTATTGCGATCAATTAATTATCAATATTGCCATGGGTGAATTACTAAACTTAATTGATGAAGTGCATACTATGACTTCTTTAACAGGATTTGAAGCATTATTGCGCGGTAAAAAAGTCGTCTGTTATGGACAACCTTTTTATTCAGGTTGGGGATTAACCGAAGATGTATTAGACGCATTACCACGGCGTAACCGTCAATTAACACTCAATGAATTAGTCGCGGGGGCTTTAATTGTTTATCCAACTTATGTCAGTAGTAATAGTCATAAATTTTCCACCCCTGAATGTGTGTTAAATGAATTATTATTATGGCGTAATAATAACGGTTCTGCTTTACCGTGGTGGCGTAAACTTCTACGGCTCTATTTAAAACTAGAGATATTGTTTAAACAATTATTGGCTAAGTCATAATTGGCGTTCTTAAATAAGAATAGTTGATTAAATTTTTTCTTTATTTTGTCCCTAATTACATTATACAATAACCGCTGTTGCAATGCGGTTAAATTGATTAATTAATCTGCAACACATCCATCTAATATTATATTTAATCGAAGTTAATAATAAAATAGTCGATTTTATATAGTATTAGTTTAATATCATTTATTCAGAGGATTAAACAATGGCTAAAATAATTAGCTACGGCAACACAGGTGATGATGTTTTAATTGCAACAGGTTCAGTGCAAGATACATTTTTAATTTTTGGTGAAAATGGCAATGATTCTATTGTCGGCGGAGCTAGCCAAGACCAATTATATGGTGGTAATGGTAACGACACGATAGACGGCGGCGGCTGTAATGATTATTTGTTTGGCGAAACAGGTAATGATCAGTTATTAGGTGGCTCAGGCATGGATACGCTTAATGGCGGCACGGGTAATGATTTATTAACCGGCGGCACAGGCAACGATATTTTAAATGGTGATGCGGGTTTTGATACTGCCAATTATAGTGCCGATACTGCGGGGATTAATATTAATTTAAATACCCATCTTGTTAAAGGAACAGCGGCGGTAGGCACAGATATATTATCAAGCATTGAAGCGGTGATTGCAGGCGCGGGTAGCGATATTTTAATTGGTTATAGAAATGCGTCTAGTTCTTTAGATGGCGGTTTGGGTAATGATTTAATCAATGCGGGTTCGCTTAATGATAATTTAGCGGGTAGCGCGGGCAACGATACCCTATTTAGCAACAATGGCAATGATACCGTGGATGGCGGTACAGGTAGTGACGCGCTTTATGGCGGTGAGGGTGATGACATCATAAAACTAGGTGATGTTTCTTCTAATGATTATGTTGATGGCGGTAATGGTAACGACACTTTGCAAATTACAGGAACAGCTCAAACGGTTGATTTTTGTGAAGATGATATTCACAACATAGAAATTGTTGCACTTGGCGCTGGCAACACTATTCAAGTAGATAATGGTGATGTTCAGACTATAAGTAATAGTAACAATGGGACTTTGACCATCGATGCTAATGCCAGTGACACGGTAAACTTAGATAGCACTTGGACTGAAGGCACTGCGGCTAATGGTTATCGCGTCTTCTCTCAAGATTATACGAGTTTTGTCTCTGGTGCTGTCACAGAAACATTAAATGTCAGTGCAACCGCGACTGTAAATCAAGCAACTGGCTATATTATTCATGATGCCGCCAGTGCCGCTGCTGTGAATACTGCTTTTAACGCAGGAGAAAATGACATCTACATTAATTTTGGTGGAATAAGTTATAGTGATGCAGAAAGTCTTTTAGCTGGTAATGCTATTGACTTGACAGGCTTCGGCTTAGAAGACAAATTGATTATCAATCAACAAGATGGTCTTGTATTGAGTGATCCACATTATCATACGAATAATAGTGGTAGATATAAATACATTCATGACTCTAGTTCTAGTTCTAGCACTAGCAGTTCTGATATGTTGGACTGGCGCACAGGCGCGACACATGCCTTGTTAAAATCAGGCTATTCATTGAGTGGTGGGGCTAATAACGGAACGGTTCTTGGCAGTGTTCAAATCATCGGATTGCCTGCTAACTTACCTGACTGTCAGGTTCGCCTTAGCAATATACTCCCCTTATAAATCAATTTTTAATTCCAAAAAAACCAGACAGGCTTTAAAAACCTGTCTGGTTTTTTTGTTTTAAATTTTAGTTAAAACGCATAATTTTATGCCTGAATTAATTATAGTGGCTAAAAATAGGGGTAATTGTAGGGGTGAATCATATTCGCCCTTGTACAACGGATTATTATTAAGGGCAAATATGATTTGCCCCTACATTGATAAATTCTGCGTAACTTCAAATAGTAATTAACTGTT
>JBAQSX010000034.1:0-25944 GCA_049296695.1 Methylococcaceae bacterium
TCACCGACATAAATTTAGAATCAATAGGAATAATTCTATCAATAACGACTTTAACTTTACCGATTTTTTCTAATCGAATGCTGTTATCTTTTAAACTAAACTTTTGATTAGGTAATCGGAAACTTTGGTTATTATTTCTTTTTTTAAACGCAGGTCTGCCGATTTTTTTCTTTCTCGTTTTAGAAAAATAATTCTTTTTAAAGGTTTTGAAATCCATTTCTTTTTGTTGCAAAGCCGCCGCACTTATTTCTTGCAACCATTCAAATTTTTTTCTAAGTTCTGTTGAGGTTAAAGGTTGTTCTTGCTCAGTTAAATTTGTATCATATTTATTAAATATTTCGACATTATGATTCCAAACTACGCGCACACAACCAAACGTTTTATTTAATAAAACTTCTTGTTGTTTAGTCGGATAAATCCGATATTTAAACGCTTTAAGTGTCATCATTATTATGTAGATTAATAAAATACAACGGTGGTTTATAGTTTGTCGCAGTAGCTTTTTAAAACTTTACGTCTTTTTAACGGTATACTTTTCTATATTTTTCTATACTTTATACAAAAGAATAACATACTAATGACTCTGTAATAAGCTAAAATCTATTTTAACTATTACCAATGCGTTATAAATGCAGATTTTGTCATTAAACCTCCACATTATTGTCATTTTATTTTCATCAAAAAGACACGAAACTGACACCTTTGACCGCTACACTGCGCGTCACTTTAGTAACCGCTTAGCCACACTTAAATTAATTCTCTCCCCTCTTAATTTAAGTTATAACGCTAAGCCGTTACCTTTTTATTTCAGTGACTTTAGCTTAAAGCTCGATGGAAATTTATGAAAACGATAACAGTACAAAGACCTGCTAATTCAGCTAAAAAATTAGAATGTTTTTTAGCAAATACCCCAGAATTAATTAAAGAAGCCCAAGCTTTGCGTTATCGCGTTTTTGCTCAAGAAATGGGTGCAAAACTCAAATCTGAAAACGAAGGTTTAGATTATGATGAAGTCGATGCTTATTGCGATCATTTAATTGTTTATGATAATAGCCAAGGCAAAATCGTAGGTTATACCCGTTTATTAAATCAACAACAAGCAAAGCGTTTAGGTCGTTTTTATTCACAAGATGAATTTGATTTAAATCCAATTCTAGCCTTAGACGGTAATTTCTTAGAAATTGGTCGTACTTGTGTTGACCCTAATTATCGTGGCGGCGCAGTATTAACGACATTATGGTCAGCATTAGTTCAATATGCCCTAGAGGGCGGTTTTAATTATTTATTAGGATGCGCCAGTATTACCCCCGGCCCTAGCGGTTTTGCGGTTAATGCGGTGTATCGCGCCATTGATGAAGCCAATATCGCGCCTACTAATTTGCAAGTTAAACCTTTAATTCCCGTACCAGCAGAATTACATTGTTTGCGTGATGAATCAGGTATTCCACCTTTATTAAAAGCCTATTTACGTTTTGGCGCGTTAGTGTGTGGCGAACCTTATTGGGATAAAGATTTTAATTGCATGGATTTATTAATGCTATTGCCCTTAAATCAATTAAAAGAACGCTACAGCAGACATTATATGAGAGGCTATGAAAGCAGTAATGAATTTTCGGCTACTTTATAAATTAGTTTTTATTGTTTTACTGTTTAGTAGCGGTTTGATTATTGCAGGGATTATCTTTCCATTAATTAGCTTAATTTGCTCAGTTAATGCTGCTAAAAGCTATAAGGATTATTTAAAAACGCTGTGGTTAAAAGTATTTAGTATAATTGTCGCTTTACGCATTACTAAAATAGGTCAATTACCTAGCCAAAATGTCTTATTAGTCAGCAACCATATTTCGTGGCTTGATATTATTGTCATTGGACAGTTTTTACCTGCTTATTTTGTAGCTAAAAGTGATATTTTAAACTGGCCTATTATTGGTTATTTAGCACGGCAAGGCGGTACTATTTTTATTCGTCGTGGTGATAAACAACATATTTTAGCCACCTCAGAAAAAATGCTGGGTTTATTAAAACAACAGAGCAATATTATTGCTTTTCCTGAAGGCACAACCACCTCAGGTGAAACGGTTTTAAATTTTCATGCTTCATTATTTCAACCCGCCTTATTAACTCAATCTTTAGTACAACCTGTGGTAATTCAATATACAGGTTTAGCAAAGCAAACTGCACCTTTTATTGGTGATGATGAATTTGCGAGTCATTTATTAAAAATGCTGAAATTAAAAACTATTGATGTTCAATTGAGTTTTCTCTCCCCTATTGAGACTGTTGGTAAAACACGTCAAGCAGTCTGTCATCAAAGCCATGCTCTAATTACTGAGCAATTAAATAATTGATAATGTAGGGGCGACATTATTCGCCCTTACTCGTTTTGAAATGACACGGTGTTTATCAATGTAGGGGCAAATCATATTTGCCCTTCATAACATACGGTTGCATAAGGGCGAATATCAATTACTCTTAATACGCCGCTTTTAATTCACGACTGAGTTGAAAAACCGCCATTGCATATAATGGACTGTGATTATATCGGGTAATCACATAAAAATTATCCAACGTCGCCCATAATTCATTATCTAAAGCCAGTAATTTAACAGCGGTATTATCAGGCAAAGATTCTTTAATACTAATATTGAACTGCTTTAATTGGGCAATAGTAGCATTAGGTTTTAAATCAGCATTGAATAATGACTTATAACTTTCACCTTGTGCTATAGCATTAAAAGCAATAGGTTGACCGATTTGCCAATGAAATTGTTTAAAATAATTAGCCACACTGGCAATGGCATCATCGGGATTTTGCCAAATATCACGGTAATTATCTTTATTAAAATCCACTGAATAATGGCGATAACTACTGGGCATAAACTGAGGAATACCCATTGCCCCCGCATAAGAACCTGTCGGATTTAAAGGATTAATTTTTTCTTCTCTGCATAATACTAAAAACTGCGCTAATTCTGCACTAAAAAATTCACTGCGCGCAGGATAGGCAAAAGCTAAAGTATTTAAAGCATCAATAACGCGATAATTCCCCGTATGTTTACCATAACTGGTTTCAACGCCAATAATAGCCACTATTATTTCTGCTGGGACACCGTAGTATTTTTCAACCTTAATTAAAGTTTGTTCGTGTTCATGCCAAAATTGAACACCCGCATTAATACGCTCTAGTTTTATAAAAATAGCACGGTATTTAGACCATGTTAAACTTTCAGCGGGTTTACTGATTTTTTGTAATATATCGTCTTTAATGTCGGCTTGGGCTAACAGGGTTTTTAATTGTGTTTCATTAAAATGATATTTTGTCACCATAGTATTAATAAAAGTATCTACTGCTGAATTATCTTTAATAACCGTGCTAGAACAAGCTGTTAATAATAATAAAAACAATGACGCGGCGCGTCTGACACTGCATTGCCACGCGGCGCGTGGCAACGAGAATAATAATAATAATTTATTCATCGGGGTAAAAACTTTTTATGGGTATGAATCGACATTAAAATACCAAAACCTGATAACAACGTTACAATAGAAGTCCCGCCATAACTAATTAACGGTAATGGTACACCCACCACAGGTAATACCCCGATTACCATGCCGATATTAACAAACACATAGACAAAAAAAGTAAACGATAAACTACTGGCTAGTAATCTGCAATAACTGTCTTTGGCTTGTGAGGCAATATATAAACATCGCCAAATAATTAACAGATATAAAACTAATAAACCAAGACAGCCAAATAAACCGAATTCTTCGGCAAATACCGCAAAAATAAAATCAGTTGAACTTTCGGGTAAAAAATCAAATTCCGATTGGGTACTCCCCAGCCAACCTTTACCATAAACCCCACCTGAACCAATCGCGATTTTAGATTGAATAATATGATAACCACGCCCTAATGGGTCGGCTTCTGGATTTAAAAAAGTTAATACTCTATCGCGTTGATAGCCGTGCATAAAATGCCATAAAACGGGGGCTAGGCTGGCTAATAAAGTAGCAATAGACAGCATAAACTTCCACGATAACCCAGCAAAAAATAATACTGCGCCACCTGAGCTGGCAACTAATATCGCCGTGCCTAAATCGGGTTGTTTGGCAATTAATAAAGTGGGTACGGCAATTAAAATGGCGGCAATTAATAATTGCAAAGCGCGAGGTGGCAGAGGATGTTCTGATAAATACCACGCAATCATCATTGGCGTGGTAATTTTAATCATTTCTGAGGGTTGAAATCGAAATATGCCCAAATCTAACCAGCGTTGCGCCCCTTTACCAATCTGCCCCATTAATAAAACCATTAATAATAAAAACACCCCCACGGCAAATAATATCGCTGAATAACGTTTAAATTGATTAGGCTCAACGTGCGCTAATACTGTCATTAATGCCATTGCCAAACCCACGCGTGCCGCTTGACGCATTAATACCCCCATATCTTGTCCACCCGCGCTATAAAGAATCACAAAACTCAATGAAGCGGTGAGCATTAACATAATGAATAAGGGAATATCAATATGTAATCTTCGCAGTATTGTGCCAATTAATGACGGGGGTTCAAAATGTTCGTGGCGAATTTCAGTCTTCATGATTTTCCTTTAAATACTGATCGATAACTTGAGCGGCAATGGGCGCGGCAACTGAGCCACCATGACCACCATTTTCTACTACCACGGCAACTGCAATTCTGGGATTTTCAGCGGGTGCAAATGAAATAAATAAGGCATGATCGCGTAATTTAAAATCAATGGCATTTTCATTATATTTAGCGTTTTGTTTAATATTAAATACCTGTGCTGTGCCTGTTTTTCCTGCAATATGATAATTTAAATGTTTAGCAATGCCTTTAGCTGTGCCATAAGAGCTGTGAACTACATTAACCATAGCTGAAACCACGCTCTCAATATTATCGGCTTTTAATGGAATTAATTCTTTACTAGGGGTATGCGCACTATAAGTTTCATTAGCAGTGACAATTTTATCAACTAAATAAGGGGTGACTACTTTGCCGCGATTGGCTAGTGTGGCAGTGGCTCTGGCTAATTGTAGTGGCGTTACTTGATTATAACCTTGTCCAATACCTGTAATTAAAGTTTCACCGGGAAACCACGCTTTATGTTTTAAATTATTTTTCCATTCGCGTGAGGGTAATAAACCTGATTTTTCATTAACTAAATCAATGCCTGTTTTTTCACCAAAACCAAAACGTTGTAAAAAATCGTGAATATGATCAATACCTAAAGTGCCAGATAAGCGATAAAAATAAACGTCACAGGATTCTGCCACGGCTTTATTTAAATCAACCGAGCCATGTCCTGTTTTTTTCCAATCGCGGTATTTATGCGAGACATTGGGTAATTGATAATACCCCTGACAAAGTAATTTTTGATGTGCAGTAATGGCGTTATATTCTAATCCCGCTAATGCCACAAAAGGTTTTACGGTAGAACCCGGTGGATATAAACCACGCAAAGCACGATTATATAAAGGTTGATCTTCTGAGGTTTGCAAGGCTTTATATAAATTATTAGGAATACCACTGACAAAAGGATTCGGATCAAATCCCGGTCTACTGGTAAATACTAATACGCCGCCTGTTTTAACTTCAATGGCAACCACCGCGCCATTATAACCTCTTAACGCTTGATAGGCGGTTTTTTGCAAACCCATATCTAAGGTTAAATATAAATTAGAACCTTCTATGGGGTCAGTTTCATTAATGGTATTTAAAGGCCGCGCTTGCACATTGGTTTCTATTTCAGCATAACCTGTTTTACCATGTAATTGTTTTTCATAAGCGCGTTCAATACCTAATTTACCAATATAAGTTGAACCTTGATATTCTGAGGCGGGTAATTCTTTAAATTCACTTTCATTAATACGTCCCACATAACCCACGACATGCCCTGTTAAATCACCATAAGGATAACGTCTCACTAATTGAGTATGAATATCAACACCCGGAAAATAAGGACGCATTACCGCAAATTTAGCCAATTCTTCATCGCTCATACTCAATAATAAAGGGGTACTGGTAAAACGTTTTTGGCGTTTGCGTTGGCGTTGGAATTGTTCTATTTTTTCTTCGGGGATATTTAATAATTGTTGCAAACGTTTTAGCGTGTCCTCCATGTCTTTTATTTTTTCGGGAATAATGTCTAATCCATAAGACGGCTCATTTTCTGCCAAAATATTACCATGACGGTCATAAATCATGCCGCGTGCTGGTACAGTTGGAAATATTTTTACGCTATTATCTTTTGCTAGTGAGGCATAATGTTCGTGTCCGACTATTTGTAAATAAATAAGTCGCGTGACTAAACTAGCTGTTAATAATAAGATAATAATAAAGGCAGTTAAAATTCGATTAAAAAATAATCGCTGTTCGGCTAGCGTGTCTTGAATGGAATGAATACGCGACATGGGTGTGGGTTAAATAGACGTATTAATTATTGGCTTATTAATACGCTTGTGTTGAGTGATTGGATGCTATTGAAATAGCGGGTGTTGTTAGTTATTAAATAGGAATTTTTTGATATTTTTGTTGATAATATTTAGGGTGTTTTCTTCGCAAATACCTATTAATTTAATAAAACGTCTTTTATCAAAAGAGCTAATATGTTTTGTTTTAATTAATGAGTCTTTCATTAATCTATTTTTTGACGTGGATTTTATTAAAATATCCAATTCGGTAATCGTTGTTAATTGAGATGAAATCGGTACTATTGTTAATAAGTTACTATAATTAATAGTGTCATTGTGTTGAATAATAATTGCAGGACGTGTTTTTTGATATTCATGTCCAAAACTTGGATCGAAATTAACTAACCCTATTTGTCCTTGACGAAATACTTTCATAATTCTTCTAAGCTCAAATAATAGTCAAGCTCTTCTTGATTTAAAAAGTCTTCGGATAAATCATGAATAGCGCAAAGTTCTATATCAGACTCTACTATTTCCGTTTCTTCTTCAAAAGTAACAATTACTTTAAATAATGGGTTTTTCTTTTTTATAAATTCTTGTGGACAATATAAATGTCCATCGGATAATAATTGACTGTCAAAAATGGCTTGATTCATGATAAGCTCTTTCATTTATTATGAGTGGCGCGATAATTTATCACGCCACTTAATAACTTTATAATAAAGCAATAACAGCTTTTAATAACTCGCCTGTATTTGCCATGCCTTTATGTAAATTCTCTTCAATTTCTGCCATGGTAATGTCATGCGCGGTTTTACCGGCAGCCCAATTGGCAACAACTGCCACAGCGGCGTAATCGATTTCTAATTCACGCGCCAGTGCGGCTTCGGGCATTCCTGTCATGCCCACTAAATCACAACCATCACGTTCCATTTTACGAATTTCCGCGCTGGTTTCTAAACGTGGCCCTTGGGTACAGCCATAAGTGCCTCGCGTTTGCACACGAATCACGGCTTTTTCTGCGGCGGTGATTAATAAATGACGCAAGCTTTGGCTATAAGGATGGGTAAAATCAATGTGTTGCACCACGGCATCTTTTTCAGCAAAAAAAGTATGCTCACGTCCATAAGTGTAATCAATCAATTGATCGGGAATGGCAATATGTGCGGGTGACATTTCAGCGGTAATCCCGCCCACTGCGGCAACGGCGATAATATGTTGTACGCCTAATTGTTTGAGTCCCCAAATATTAGCGCGGTAGTTAATGTGATGTGGAGCAATTTGGTGTGGATTACCATGACGCGCTAAAAAAATCACTGGTTTGCCTTGCCATTCAGCGGTGACAAAATCCGCTGAAGGTTTGCCGTAAGGCGTATCTAGGCTTTGACTGCCAATGATATTAAGTGAGCTGAGTTGGGTTAAACCTGTGCCGCCGATAATGGCTAAAGTGGTCATTAAAATGTCTCCGTGCAGGCGTAAATACCGTTAGCGTTGCGTCCATAACCTTTGTAATCCATGCCATAACCGAAAATATACTGATTAGGAATGGTCAAGCCAACAAAATCGGCTGTTAAGGGTTTAACGTGTTCTAAGGTTTTTTCAATTAATACCACGCTATAAACCTCAGTCGCGCCATCTTGCAAACAATAATCACGCAAGGCTTTTAAGGTGATGCCTTCATCTAAGATGTCATCAACTAATAATACCGTGCGGTTTTGCAATGAAGTACGCGGTTTATATAACCATTCAATGCCTCTGCCAAAGGTTTTGTTTTGATAGCGGCTGGCATTAATCGAATCTAAGGTGAGTGGTATGGTTAAACGCGGCAATAATTTACCTGTCATCACAATCGCGCCATTGAGTACGCATAGCACTACAGGATTTTTATCGGCTAAATCAGTATTAATTTTTTCGGCAAGACTATCTAAAGCGGCTTCTAAAGTGGGCGCGTCATAGAGTAGCTGAGCGGTTTTTTGGACTTGTTGAAATTCGTTGAGAAAATTCATAATGTTAGTCATAGTTGAGAGATAAGGGCTAAATGGCGGTAGCTATTTTTAGTTAGCATTCATTAACGTTGTCAGTTGTTGCGTGGTTTGTTGCCAACGCTGGCTAGCTAATAATTCAGCACGGCTAAAAGGAAAGGATTTGGCGCGCATCGCTTGCAAACGTTGCGCACTAACACGACGTTCTTTAATGGGCAAAGCCTCTAGTACCTGTACTGCCGCGCTTGGATTATTACACACTAATAACATATCACAACCCGCTTGCTCAGCTAAACCAGCGCGTCGTTCAAAATCCCCCGCGATTGCCGCGCCCGCCATGCTTAAATCATCGCTAAAAATCACGCCATTAAAGCCCAATTCTTGTCGCAAGATGGTTTGTAGCCAAACACTTGAAAATCCTGCGGGTTGCTTATCCACTTGTGGATATAACACATGCGCGGGCATCACCGCTTCTAAACCTTCAGTAATTAATTGCTTAAACGGTACTAAATCTTTAGCGCGAATACTTTGCAAGTCGCGCTCATCCACAGGCAAAGTTAAGTGCGAATCTAAAGCCACCGCGCCATGACCGGGAAAATGTTTGCCTGTTGCCGCCATACCCGCGCTACGCATCCCTTTGGCAAAATCGCTGGCAAGCTGACTAGCAAGTTCGGTGTCGGTGGCAAAAGAACGATCACCGATAATAGTGCTAACCCCGCAATCTATATCTAACACAGGCGCGAAACTAAAATCGACACCCACGGTTAATAATTCTGCCGCCATCAACCAAGCGGCATCAAAAGCTAATTTAGGCGATTTTGCATACGCGCTAGCAGGGGGCAAACGGGTGAAACCTGTTTGAAAGCGTTGCACTCTACCACCTTCTTGGTCAACGGCAATTAAGATGTCGCCACGCCGCGCTTTGCGAATCTCAGTAATTAACGCACTAACTTGCTCAATATCATAGTAATTACGCGCAAATAAAATCACCGCGCCTACGTTAGGATGTTGCAGAATTTCTTTTTCTTCAGCGGTTAAACTAAGTCCTGCCACATCAAGCATGACCGGTCCTATAGAGAGTGTTTTCATAGAATTGAATTGATATAAAGTCGTTTTAGCTATTTTACCAGAAAGCACCATCTCTTTAGGGTTGGGATGTAAGGTGTGTTTTTGATTTTGTTGACAGCCGCAAAAACAATAAGATTTTTTAGGTTTTTCCTAGAAAGTAGTTTGTGTTGAAGCGTTTAGATGAACATAGCTAAAGGTTATACTTTTCTATGTAATTCATAACTAATAGGGGATTTAACTGAACTTTTAGCAGAGAATGATGTGGAGCTCATTACTTTTGTTAGAAAAAATATGAAGCCAAAATTGTTAAATACTTTTGATAAGTTATTATTACGAAAATGTAATATTATTGAAACGGTTAATTTTCAATTTAAAAGACCACAAAAAAGGGAGCTATAAGCTCCCTTTTTTTATAACTGCAATTTAATAGTTTAAACGGCTATATCTATATCGTTTTCTTCACTTTTATAAACCAAAAACGGCTCACTTTGACCCATAATCACGCTTTCATCAACAACCACTTTACAAATATTATCAGCTGATGGAATTTCATACATAGTATTAAGCAGAGCGTTTTCAACAATAGTACGCAAACCCCGTGCCCCTGTTTTACGCTCCATCGCTTTACGCGCAATTGCACCTAAAGAATCTTCTCTGAATTCTAATTCCGCGCCTTCCATTTCAAACAAGTATTTATATTGTTTGAGTAATGCGTTTTTAGGTTGAGTGAGGATTTGAATTAAAGCTTGTTCGTCTAATTCATCTAAAGTAGCAATAACCGATAATCGTCCGACAAATTCGGGAATTAAACCGTATTTAATTAAATCCTCAGATTCCACTTCGGCAAATAATTGACCGACATTTTTGCTATCGTCTTTGCCTTTCACTTCGGCAGAAAAACCAATGCCGCCTTTTTCAGAGCGGGCTTTAATGACTTTATCCAAACCAGCAAACGCGCCGCCGACAATAAATAAAATATTGGCAGTATTCACTTGTAAAAACTCTTGTTGCGGATGTTTTCTGCCGCCTTGTGGTGGCACGGAGGCGATTGTGCCTTCAATGAGTTTTAACAGGGCTTGTTGTACGCCTTCGCCTGAAACGTCGCGGGTAATGGAGGGATTGTCGGATTTGCGCGAAATTTTGTCGATTTCGTCAATGTAGACAATGCCTGTTTCGGCTTTTTCCACGTCATAATCACAACGTTGCAGAATTTTTTGAATGATGTTTTCCACATCTTCGCCCACATAACCCGCTTCGGTGAGCGTGGTCGCATCAGCAATAGTGAAAGGCACATTCAACAAACGCGCTAGGGTTTCAGCCAATAACGTTTTACCCGAACCTGTAGGCCCGATAAGCAAAATATTACTTTTAGCCAGTTCCACGCCGTCTTTTTTGGTTTTACTGCGTAAGCGTTTGTAATGGTTATAAACGGCAACGGCTAAGATTTTTTTAGCGCGGTCTTGACCTATTACATAATCATCGAGTTCGGCTTTGATTTCTTTGGGTTTAGGTAGACCATGACTATCAAAGTTGACATCTTCGTCTTGCAATTCATCTTTGATGATGTCGTTGCACAATTCCACGCATTCATCGCAGACATAAACCGAAGGCCCTGCGATTAATTTACGCACTTCGTGCTGGCTTTTGCCGCAAAAAGAACAGTACAGCAGTTTGTCTTCGTCTCTGCCTCTGTCGCTCATAAGCCTATTCCTCTAAACATCCAATTAATGCGTAATGCTATCACTTTTTTAACCGTTAGCCTTCTGTGTTGCCAGCGCGACTGCTGAGTACCGCGTCAATTAAACCGTAGTTGACACCCGCTTCGGCACTTAAAAAGTTGTCGCGGTCGGTATCTTTTTCGATTTGCTCTAGTGATTGACCTGTGTGATGCGCTAATACTTTGTTTAATTTGTCACGAATCAACAAAATTTCTCTGGCATGAATATCAATATCAGACGCTTGCCCTTGATAACCGCCTAAGGGTTGGTGAATCATCATGCGTGAGTGTGGCAAACAATAACGCTTACCTTTCGCGCCGCCTGTCAGCAGTAACGCGCCCATACTTGCCGCTTGTCCTATGCACATAGTGCTAACATCGGGTTTGATAAACTGCATGGTGTCATAAATTGACATGCCAGCAGTCACAGAACCACCAGGTGAATTGATATAGAGGTGAATATCTTTGTCGGGGTTTTCTGATTCTAAAAACAGCAATTGCGCCACGACTAAATTCGCCATGTAATCTTCAACTTGCCCGACCAAAAAGATAACGCGTTCTTTTAATAAACGCGAGTAAATATCATAAGAACGTTCGCCTCTGGCGGTTTGTTCGACCACAATAGGCACTAAACCACCTGCCGCTTGTGGGGCTATCATTGCATTAGTGAGAGGTGATTTGTACATAGCTATTCCTAACGTTGTTGTTTGGCCATCACATCGCCAAAGGTGACAGTTTCGTCAGTGACGCTGGCTTGAGACAGCAACCACTCAACGGTTTGATCTTCTAATACCATTTGCTGTACATCGTGCAGACGGTTTTTATCACTGTAATACCAGTTGACTACGTCTTCGGGGCTTTCATAGCTTTTTGCCATGTCTTCAATGGTTGAACGCACTTTATTGTCGTCTAATTGAATTTCATTTTTGCTAATGATTTCGCCTAAAATCAAACCTAAAGCCACGCGTTGTTGGGCTTGTTTTTCAAACGCATCACGCGGCAATTGTAAATCTTCTAATTTCATTTTTTGACGTTTCGCCGTTTCTTCATAAGGCTTCATCAAATTAGCAATTTCTTCATCAATTAACGTAGCAGGTACAGTCACTTGTATTTTTTGATACAACGCGTCCATCACCGCATTTTTCAAACGTCCTTTTAAAGCTTGGTCTAATTCTCTGCCCATATTGGCTTTAACGTCATTGCGAAAAGATTCCACTGAACCGTCTTCAATGCCATAGGTTTTAATAAAGGCTTCGTCAATCTCAGGCATAACCGACACTTCAACCTTAGCCACGGTGACATCAAACTCAACTAACTTACCTGCTAATTGCGCGTTACCGTATTCTTCTGGGAAAGTGACTTCAAATTTTTTGCTAGAGCCTTTTTCCAAGCCAATTAAATTGTCTTCAAAACCGGGAATCATCTGTTTCGCGCCAATTTCAACGGCATAGTTTTCAACCGTGCCATCGGTGAAATTAGTACCATTTTCCGTGCCAGCAAAGCTGATAGTAATACGGTCGCCTTCTTGGGCTGTGCGTTCTACTTCATTCCATTGTTGTTGTTGCACGCGTAATTTTTCAATAATGTCATCGACATCCGATTCTTCAACCGTGGCAACAGGACGCGTAACTGCTAAGGTATTTAAACCTTCTAAAGAAATTTCAGGATAAACTTCAAACACAGCGGTGTATTGAAAACCATTGTTTTCATCGACTGATTCAATGTGCGGATAACCAACAGGACGCAAGCTTTCAGTTTCTACCGCTTTAAAGTAAGTATCTTTAATTAAATCGCTGGTGATTTCATCGCGGATTTTGTCGCCATACATTTTTTTAACAACATGTGTAGGTACTTTACCTGGACGAAAGCCATGAATTTTTACTTCGCGCGCTAAGGTTTTCAAACGTGCATCAATTTTTTCTTGAAATAATTCTTCAGGCACGCTGACAATCATTTTTCGGCTTAATTCGGATGTCTTTTCGACAGAAACTTGCATTGCTTACCTCACACAAGGAACGGGGGTTTTGATAGGAATGCCGCAGAAGCTTAGCGGCTAAAGAATAGGATTTAGCGGTACACCGACCACAAAGGAATTGGGGTGGTACGAATGGGGAGACTCGAACTCCCACGGGGTTACCACTGGAACCTAAATCCAGCGCGTCTACCAATTTCGCCACATTCGCACATAAAGAGCTGGATATTGTAGTCGTTTATATGCAATTATCACAAGTCATATTTTTATTTTTACGCGCTAATCAATTGCCAAATGATTACTTAAATAGGCTATTTTATTGATTATAAATGATTTACCATTGCCAAGTGCAAACAGTAGTATTTTGCAATGGATATTCTTGAAAAGAACTTTTAGGTTCTTGACTATAAGCACTGATACCTTTTTTAGCTTCCATTGGTTTTGAAAGTGTAATTTGATAAAGCGGCACACCTTCTACATTTAATATACTTAATTCTTTTAAGCTAAAAATAGTATAAAGAACTCCGTGTTGTTGATAATCACTAGGTAATTGTGCAACGCCTTTTACTTTTTTTAAATACTCACCATTTTTTAAATCGGCTAAGTTTTTTAATTCAAAATTATCTTTAAATAAAGCCGCATAATAACAACATGTTTTAAAATTTTTGTCTTTAGCTATAAATTGCAGAGTTTGCCCGTCATCTTTAATAAAAAATTCACAAGCATTACTAGACTGACTTAATAATAGGCAAGCTAAAATAATTTTACGAAACATAATCGCTTTTACAAGGTGAAGGTTGTTTGGCTGTATCAAAAAAATAAATCTGACTATTTTGCGCGTATTGTTTTAAAAAATTTTGCGCGTGAATTATATTATAAGGTGCAGAATTAAATTTTTCAGAAAATTGTGATTGTATTTTGTCGGTATTAAAAGCATTGTTATTTGCCATAAAAACCAATACGCCCGATTCTATTGTATCATTTAAACTTTGATGAAATGTCCATGAATTAGCCGTTTGCAAAGCTAATTGTAAATCACCTTGTTTATTTAAAGCTAATAACGATAAACCACTTGTTGAACCCACAAATGCCACTGTTAAATAATAAGGCAGTGATTTTGTTTTATTCAGTGCATTTACTTCAATTTGCCAGCCTAAAGTGCTATTAATGGGCGCGATTTTCTTTAAACCCAAAGACACCAAAGGCTCGTAATAATGAAATCGAAGACCAGTTTGACACACAATAGCAGGTTCTTTATTAAACGAAATACTTATGTTTTGTTGTTTTTCAGAATTAATAAATAACATTAAGCCAATAATAATAATAGCTAATACGCTGTAACTTATGTTTTTAATATATTTATTTTTGCGCTTAATTATCCTAGATGAGTCTTCAATAGAATTTGAGTTATCTATAATTATATTTAATTCATCCAGTGCTTCTTTTAAATTATCTACTTCAATAATTAGCACACCCTGCTTTTTTA
Source organism: Methylococcaceae bacterium (assembly GCA_049296695.1). Lineage (GTDB taxonomy): Bacteria > Pseudomonadota > Gammaproteobacteria > Methylococcales > Methylomonadaceae > UBA10906. Next base: position 14,664 of record JBAQSX010000034.1, read on the forward strand.
ATTCATTAACAACATCTTTTTGTTCGTTTAATTCTTCGCTATTATCTTTTGGCACAAAGAAATAATAATTTTTTTCTGCTTTCCAATCTTGTGCTTTTGCGTGGGCTAATACAGCCATTAACTTTTCAGTTAAATGACCAATTGCTTTAATTTTAATCGCATCATCAATACAACCCTCGGTAATCGTTAATTCACCTGTTGCAATTATTACTTCGATAGCGCAATGATAAATTTGCATGGCGGTAACTAAAGCAATACCTAATTGTGCGCTGTTACCATCAATCCCTGAGCCATTAGGTAATTTACTGCCTTTTATTTCGGGTAAAGTAGGCGAAGTGGCTAATTTTTGCAATGCCATAAGCGCAGATTCGCCCTGTTTTTTTAAAACAATAGATTCTAAACTTGCCACACTTTCATTAATACTAATAAATTCTTTTTTATCATTTGGCTGAGCATATAATTCTAATAATTGTCCTTGTCTATTAATAGTATCAATAACGGGAATAATTACATAATGTCTTGAGTGCATAATGTTAATGCCTGTTTTAAAGTATGAATGCCATAAACAGCAACACCTTGTTGTTTTATATTAGAAATAATGGCTTGGTTTTGTTGATTAATAGCACTGAGCGGCAATAAAAGACAACTATTTTTTGCTAATGGTAGCGTTAATAAATGTTGTAAGGCGGGTAGTATTAATGAATTATTAATAATTTCATTATACTGCAATTGTCCTAATACTATTATTTGTTGATAATTAATAGTATTAATTACTGCACCTAAAATAAAAGGGAGTATTAATCCTTCATTTTGCGATAATAAATACTGTGGATTTGTCCAATAAATACTGTTATGTGGCTCAAGTTTTAAGTTTTGTAAAATAGCGTTGGCTTGTGTTAGTGCGTTATCTAAACCCAAACCTTGTAAATGACAAAATACGGGTTGTGTTGATTGTATTTGCGCCATAAATTCTAAAAAGATAATCTCTTGCGGATAACGCATATTACAGGCTGGCGTTAATAAAAAACAGCGTTTCATATTGGCGCGTATAATTGCATTTTTAACAAGGCATAACGATTTTTTGCATTGTCTTGTATTTCTGTTTTAGCAAAACCATTATTGTCTAAAATAAAATAAGCAATGATTTCTGCATTAGTGGCGTTGATTAATTCCAAACGTATTTGGGCAAAATCATACAGTGCCATGCCAAGAGCTTGCAGGGTTAAATGCAGAGTATTATTTTTTTCGGTAATCGTTAAACAAAATTTATCGGTTTCTAATGGACAATCGGGTAAAGGACAAGCGTTTGTTTTACTGCTTGCCGCAACACGATTAAATTGTTCAATCATATAACGTTGTTTTAACCAATCGCTTAAAGATTGTTCAATACGGCGCGGCGGCAGTGCGTGTAATACGTCTTCTATTTGTTGAATGTCAATATCAATAGGCGCAATGGCGTGTAATTGATGCCATGCGCGTTGCCATAATCGCGCTTTATCGGCTGAAGTAATGGTTTGCATAGTGATGATTGCCTTTATTTAAATTTACTGTTTTTTATTTAATCTAGCTAATGCTTCTTTTGCATTGTCATAGCCTTGATTAGCGGCTTTAAAATACCAATTTTTTGCTATCAAATAATCTTGTGTTACTCCTTTTCCCTCTTCATACATATAACCTAAATTATATTGTGCAACTACATATCCTTGGTACGCTGAATTTAAATATTGTTTAAAAGAATTATGATAATCATCAGTCGCATAATAACAGTCCCCTAATAGATTTTGAGTAATATAATTACCTTGCTGTGCTTGTTTTTTTAATTTATTAAAATTAGTTTTGCAATTTTCTTCAAAAGCCAAGAGTAGGGGAGCTAGTAATAAATATGTAAACGGACCTCTACTTTTTTTAAGCATAAGGGGAGCTGTATCAGTTTCTTCTTTAAATGTTGATATTAATCCTGTTTCAGGTGGCGTAGTTATTGTTGGTATTGGATTATTAACAGGCTCAAAACTAGCAAAACTAAAATTTCCTTTAATAACACCAGTTTTCCACGGCGTTTGTTCACCATTGCTTTCTTCTAGTACCTTTATAGTCACATCATCTAATAATTGCCGAATATCTAAATCAGGTTTTTCACGCAAAAACTTTAAAAAGTTTTTGGTATAAATACTATTGCGCTCACCCTCTGGCGAAGCGGTATCGCCTGAAGATGTGGCAGTGGCAATTAATGTTCCGATAAGAGTATCATTAATGCTTTTAAAATTTGCCTCATCAAAACCACCAAGCACATTACCGCTTTTGGTTTTAATGCCAAACGCCTTACTAAATAAATTACTACGACAAGCATCTAATACAATTAAATTAGATTGCTCTTTATCACTACCCAAGGTCATTAAAATATGTTTAACAGGCACAGATTTTTGTAAAAACTGCATTTTATTATCAGCAGACGCGTCTGTTGGAACTAAATAAGGCATATTATCTACTTCAACCCCGTGTCCTGAATAATACAAAAAAACCAGCTTTTCGCCTTGATAACTTTTAATATGGTTTCCAAATTTATTAATTTCATTGAGCATGGTGTCTGAATTAGCATCGAGAACGATTTTGACCTCATCATTATTAAAATGATAAATCTCTTTTAATACCGCCGCGACATCATTGGCATCATTAATATCATTGTCTAAATTATATAAACTGGCGTTGTAATGGGCGTTACCCATAATTAAAGCAAAACGTTTAGGCACAGCAAAACAAACTGAGCTGGTCATTAGAGCGATTATTAAAATAATAAAAGCGAGTAATTTGTTTGGGTTCATAGCATTACCTGTTTTGATAGTGTCATTTATTCAATATTTAACTGCTCAGTAAAATACGTTTTATGTTTTAATAAAAACTTTTCGGCATCATGCCATAATTTATCATTTAGTTTTTTGCCGCTTAAATTAGCATAACGTGGCTCATTTATTATTAATTGCTTTAATGTTTTATCCTGAGCAGTTATTTGTCTCCAGTTGGGTATGTCAAAAATATGATTAAACAAATACGCCATTAACGGTGAAAATAAATGCGGGGCAATTTCGACTAATACTGCAAAACAAGGTTTTTCGGCTAAGCTTGCATCATCAAATACAGTATCACTATACTCTTGGTTAATCTCTTCAATACTTAATAGCGCAGGATTTAACATGGCTTGTCCTATTTCATGAAGACACCATTGTTCAAAACAATGAAACTGCGCCACGGTTTTGGTTTTTTTATCGCTTTTTGCTAATAATTCAGCAAACGCTATTTGATAAGCCGCTTTATCATTAGCGTTTTTCCATTCATCTGTCTGCATTGCTAATTCGCGTAATTGTTTTAAGTCTTCTAATTGCCAATTAGCTAACGGTTTTGAATTTCTTTTTTCCTTAATTTGCACATTTTTATTTAACCAGATTTGCGGTGTTAAACGACAAGATACTAATAATCCATAATAAGCATTACATTGTTCTATCACACTGGTAAATAAATCTTCAAATAAGCTATCTTGTTGAAAACCCATTTTTAATGGTTTGAGACAAACATCTATAATATGCGCTAAACACAGTTCTTCAGGTAGTTTTATCCCGCTTTGTGCTACTGTTAAATAGATTGCACCATATTTTTCGTTGTGTTCTGTTTTTTGCCATTTCAGTTTTCTTAATTGATTTTGCAATTGTTTAAAACTTAATTGCTGGCTTTCGATAAATTGAGGATTAGGATAACGAGCAACGGTAGTGCTTTGCCAATAATCATTAATATGTAAATAACAAAAACGACTTAATAATTGGTGAGTTTTGTTAGGTTCATAATGCCTATTGGTACTTGAACTACTAATTGGACGATATAAAATAGCATTGTTTAAATAAAACAACACTTCGTCATTAATTTCAAAACAATTACCATTTAACGTTATTATTGTTGTGCAAATATTATTAGTGGGATAGAGTAACTTTTGGTTGTAATACTTTTTCTTTTTGCTATTGCAGAATAATAAGACTAAACCAACATAAAAATATTCTAGGTTAAGCTTTTTATTTTCATTAAGTTGTTGTAATAGCTCAATACAATCTTGACTAAAGGGATAAATGACATTCATGATTAATTACCTTTTAACATAACTACCCAGCTTGTTTTAATTATTCTATTGTCTGAATTAGGATTCACAGGATTATAGGATTTTCAAGATTTATCCTGTTAATCTTAAAATCCTGTAAATCCTAATTCAGACAAAAAAACAAAAAGCAAAATCACTGTCCCGCGCGAACTAATCGAACAAAGTTACCGTTATTCTTATTGTACCAACCACCGTAAACACCAAGATCGAAATCCACTATCCACACATCGTTACTATCATTAGCAACAGGCGAGGCAGACCAATACCAAGGATAATTTTCAGGCATATTAGGAAATACCTCAGTTAATAGAGTGGGGCGAGTATAACCACTGTTGTCAGTACAGCCGTTATATTGCCATTCTTCAGCATCGGTATTAACACTTGAATTCCATGTTGTCGGTTGTCCACTACTGCAATACACTAAAGTTTTTAATTCTTTAATAGTGGGTAATCGCCAATCGTTATAATGACTATCACTAGAATGATTGAGTTTCATGGCATTATCCCTAGTATATGTTTTAGCGTCTCCTTGGCACGTTGTGCCATTCCATTTTTGTCCTACCGAACAACGTTGCCACATTAAATGTGTTTGCGTATCTTTTACTAAATCGTCTTTTACTAAATAACGATTGATTTTTTGCCAGTCATTTATATTATCTTGTGCTGTTTTATTATTTGAAGTTTCTATTTTGGCTATATTTGTGGGTATTGGATTATTAACAGGCTCAAAACTAGCAAGACTAAACCGTCCTTTAATTAAACCACCATGCCAAGGCATTTGTCCGCCGTGCGTTTCTTCATTAACCGCATTTGCCACATCATCTAATAATAAACGAATATCATCATTAGTTTTTTTGCGTAAAATTGATAATAAATGTTTAGTATAAATACTATTACGTTCTCCTACAGGAGACGCGGTATCGCCTGAAGAGGTTGCGGTAGCGATGAGTGTGCCTGTTAAACTATTTGTAATACTTTTAAACGTTTCTTGAATATAACCGTTTAATACCTCACCGCCTTTTGTTTTAATACCAAAGGCTTTACTAAAAGGATTATTACGACAGGCATCTAAAATGAGTAAATTTAATTGATTATCTTGTTCGCCTAATACCGCTAAAATATTTTTAACTGGAATTGCAGAACGGGTGAATTGCAATTTATCCTCAGCCGAGGCATCAATTGGTATAATATATTGCGTCCCATCAATTTCTATTCCGTGACCTGAATAATAAAATAAAGCCACTTTTTGCCCTTGATAAGATTTTACCTTATTAGCAAATTCACTGATTTTTCTTGTCGTGTTTTTTTCATCGGCATCAATAATAGTTTGCACTTCATCAAAATTAAAAGCGTTTTTTAACAAACTTGCCATATCATTAGCGTCGTTAATATCGTTATCTAATTTATCCAAACTATTAGCTTGATAATGGGCATTGCCAATAATTAAAGCAAAACGTTTAGCATTGTCAAAGTTTATTTGAGTATCTGAAAAACCAGATGAATAATATTGACTTCTCGATGATGAAATATAGGGGGAATAATCTCTTTTAGAATTATCAGAACACCCGTTTAATAAAATACTATTAACAAAGAAAATAATTACTAATTGGCTATGATTTTTTTTGAAAAAAAACATAAAAACTCCTTTTTGATTTTTTTAAAAGCTTAATTTATTTAACATGAAGTGTTAATTTTTCAATTAACACTTCACCGCGTGTTTTTTCACGATAACCCGCTTCAATATCAGTAGCATCTTCTACGGGCAGATAATCGGCATGAAGTATATCTTTATTGAATTGCCAAGGCGATTGTAAATCTTGTTTAGCGGCAACACAAATTAACTGCTCAAAACCTGTTTTATCAAAACGATAATTAAAATTCGCCTCTGCTGAGGGAATAGTAATGGTTTGTTGCGCTTTTAAATAGCCATCTTGTTTTAAATTAGGAAATACAGGGCGCACACGGCGTTTGGTATCGCTAATAAAACAATGCACCTGCGCTTCTTGATTGACTGTTACTGAAAAACTCAATAATTCACTGGGGTGATAAATAGGATAGCTATAACCTTTAGAGCTATCTAATTTTAAAGTTAATTTAGGCGGTGGTGGCGTGATGACTTCTTGTCTTAACTGCTCATAACTGGGTAAATTATCTTGCGTTAAACAGTGCTGATAATTAATACCTGTGAGTTTGCCTAATAATTGCATAGTGCTAAATTGAATTAACGTGCGAACCGCTTGACCGCCACTTTCATTATTTTCATTACTAACATCAATATACGCGCCTATATTCGATTTAAGCCGCGCTCCAAAATCAAGCGCGGAACTACTTTTCATTACTGCAATAGAATTTGAAATAGCACTACCATTTTTTAATTGCAAATTATTCCAATCAAGTAATTGTAAATCCAAACTAATAATGCTACTGATTTTATCAGCAGACCCGCCTAAATCACCAAAACCTAAACTAATACTGCCACCGCGTGATTGTGAAATAACATTGTCATCAACTTGAGAAATAGAACCCATAATTATCCACTGTGGACGACTAAATGTAGTTGGGGTTTCAATAGCATATTGTTGCCATATTTTAATAATACTAGGGTCAATTAATGTGGTGTCATTAAGATGCTGATTTGTATTTGATGTATAAGAAGAGGGGGCGATATTGGATAAATGCACATAACGAAAAGCATTGCTTTGTGTTGATAATAAAGAAATAGCATTAAACAACATATCAATGCCACTATTTAAATTAATTTTATCTCCCGCACGATTAGGAATACCAAATGAAGTTAAATAAATGGGCGGTATTTTCTCTTTTAGCAATAAGTTATCCATGCACATTAAGGCATTATCCATATTAGTAACATTACGGATTGGCTTGCTAATAGGCTGTCTTAAATTATAGGCTAAATTAGGATTACTAAAACAGCCACTTAATTGCAAAGCAATTAATAGAATAATAAAACGCTTAATAAGTATTAACATAATGGCATAATCCAGTTTAAGAGAGTACAAAGCAAGCTTTGTACTGCTCTGTTTAAATAAATAGAGAACTAAGGTTTTCCATAACAATTTCGGCATATAACAGTAACCGAACCATTCACAACGGTATTTTGTTCACGCGGTGGATTAGTTGCATTATGAGTTGTACCAATTTCAACGTTTTGATTAGCCGCTTGTCCTGCATTGTTATAAATAACCTTATCTTGTTTTGGGCCATCTTGTGCATAAGCTTTTGCAATTAAATTATTGGTTTTTGCGGCAACACTGGGCGCGACATGATTGCGTTGATTTAATTCATCGGCTTGCGCGGTATTAAATAGCAATAAGGCTAAACATAAAGTAATTTTATTCATGAGTTAATTCTCGATTATTGGCAAATTCAACGCGACGATTTATCGCATCAGTAGGGTCGGTATTTTCTAATGGTTTATCATAACTAAAGCCTTCGGCAATTAAACGTTGTTCATTAACACCTTGTGCTATTAAAAACTGTTTAATGGTTTGGGCGCGTTGCTGGCTTAATGTTAAATTACGTTGATATGCCCCCGTTTTATTAGCATGACCTTGAACATGATAAGATTCTTGCGGGGTTTCATTCATGACTTGAGCGACATTAGTTAATACTGTTTTAGCATTAATCGTTAATTGATAAGAGGCATTAGCAAATAATACATCATCTAATACCGCTGTTTTTTTAGGCTCAACACCTTTAGTGCGACAATCCATAGGAACATGTTTGCCATTAAGGGCGCGTAATAATTCACAGCGTGAAGTATTCTCGTTAATACTTAATAACTCTTTTGCATTGGCTGTATTTGCGCTAACTAATAAAGTGCAAAGAAAAATAATAATAAACATTAGTGCTTCTCCTGACAAAGTGACGAATTATTATCGGGCAATAATAACTGTATTGCGCTATTTTTCCCAATGATAATTTGTTTTATATTTTTGCATGTTAGTGTATGTTTTTTTATTGACTTAGATTCATTTGTGCCAATAACAACACGGTTTTTATTATTATCACCAATAACGCCGAGTTGAATATCATTTAAATCAATGGTAGCGGTATCTTGTGCAAAAACATTCGCTGTAATTAATGCTAACAAAATAATATAACGCTTCATGATGTCTTCCTTAATAGAAAAAAGCCGCTTATTACAGCGGCTTTTTAATTGCTTGATTAACGATTGACAATGCCGCCTAATGCCAGTGAACTACTATTATTATTACCTATTGTTGCTTGTGTAATATTTTTAGCATGAACACTGGATTTAAAATCACCCATTTTTAATGTGCCGCGACTGCTAATACCACCGATAGCCATTTCACTTTCGTTTTTATTGCCGATAGTCACTTGAGTAACATTATCTACGGTGACATCGGAAGTGAAATTGCCCATTTTGGAATTACCACCCGCTTGAGTGCCACCTGCATAAACGTTAGAACTGAGTGCCAGAAAAATACAACTGACTGTTAAAATTACTGATTTCATGATATTTCTCCAGTATGGATTTTAATTTAAAAAAATAAGCCATTGATTATAAAACTAACCAATTTATGTAAGAACAGAAAAGAGTATCTTATTTGAAATAAAACACTCTTTAACTACTCAATGATTGACCATGCCATTATTAGCATTGGAGTTACAACCGACAGTTGCTTCAGTATTATTAATGATACCCACACAACCTCCTTTTTGAGCATTTCTTTCTTGATAATAACTTGGAGACAAATCGCTATTTATTAAGCCAAGACTGGGCTGGGTAATATTATCTTGGGTAATATTATCTACTGTGACATCGGAAGTGAAATTGCCCATTTTGAAATTACCATCGCCTTGAGCGCCACCTGCATAAACGTTAGAACTGAGTGCCAGCAAAATACAACTGACTGTTAAAATTACTGATTTCATCATGTTTCTCCGATAGATTAAGTGAAAGTAAGCGTTTTGCGCCTACACTCCCTTACTCTCGATAGAAAGTGAGAAAATTTACAAATTGAGAAAAAAATTTTAGAAATTTTTTTTGTTTGAACAAAAAATGTGTTGTTGATGTTGCTTATCAACGTACATAACTATGAAATAATAGCCGCTAACTTAAGCTAAACAATTGATTGAAAAACCATGTTAGTACACCTTAAAACTTTGGGCTGTCGGCTCAATGAAGCTGAATTAGAAACGTGGGCGCAAGCCTTCCAACAACACGGACACGCCATTACCGATAACGCCCACGCCGCCCATATCATCGTGTTAAATTCCTGCGCCGTGACCCAAGACGCGGCGCGAAAATCCCGCAATCTGATTCGCCGCCTACACCGTGAAAATCCCCAAGCAAAACTCGTGGTTAGTGGTTGTTACGCCACTTTAAATGAAGACGAAGCCGCTAATTTATTGGGCGTGGATTTAATTGTCAGCAATAAAGACAAAAACCAATTAGTTGAAAAAGTCTTGGCAGAATTGAATATGGCAACCATGCCCAGTTTTGCCACCGAGCCTGCGCAAACCTCTTTATTTACCCGTGGTCGGCAACGCGCTTTTGTTAAAGTGCAGGACGGTTGTCGTTATCGTTGCACCTTTTGTATTGTCACCGTGGCGCGTGGTGAAGAACAAAGCAGGGCAATTGCCGATATTATTGAAGAAATTAATAATTTAAACGCCCAAGGTATTAATGAAATTATATTAACGGGGGTGCATTTAGGCGGTTATGGCAGTGATTTAGACACTAATTTAGTGTCATTAATTAAAGCCATTTTAAATGAAACGACTATTAGTCGTTTGCGTTTGGGTTCATTAGAACCGTGGGAATTTAATGATGAATTTTTTGAATTATTTATGAATACGCGATTAATGCCGCATTTACATTTACCTTTGCAAAGCGGCTCAGATTCAGTATTAAGACGTATGGCGCGGCGGTGTAAAAGTCAAGAATTTGCCGATATTGTGCAAAGATTAAGAGCGGCTAATCCTGATATTAATATCACTACTGATATTATTGTCGGTTTTCCTAGCGAGAGTGAAGAAGAATGGCGAGAAAGTTTTGAGTTTATTAAAACCATCGGTTTTGGTCACTTGCATATTTTTACATATTCCAAACGCGAAGGTACAAAAGCGGCAAGTTTGCCTAATCAAATTAATGGTGATATTAAAAAACAACGCAGTCAACAATTACATCAATTAGCTGATACTATGAAACATCAATTTTTTGCTGAGAATATCGGCAAAGAATTTTCTGTCTTATGGGAAGGCTATACTGAGCAACTAGAGAATAATCAACAGCGTGTTTTTGGTTATACCCCTAATTATTTGCGTGTGGGCTGTGTGATTAATAATGATGAATCATTAGAGAATCAAATAACGCAATGTCGATTAATTGCAGTGGCGGATGGTTATATTATCGGAGAGCAGATTTAATAATCTATTTATTATTATTGTAGAGACGTTGCATCGCAACGTCTTTATTCAGCGGCATTTGTCTGAATCAGGATTAACAGGATTTCAAGATTCACAGGATTTATCTTGTCATCTTATAATCCTGTAAATCCTGATTCAGACAATAAAATAATTAAAGCTTTAGGCTACTGATAACATATTTTCTAATGCTAATTTAGCCAATTGCGCTTGCGCTTTATCAACACTAATTTGATTCACCACAAAGCCATTGACTAAATTATCCAATACCCACGCTAAATGTTGCGGGTCAGTTCTAAACATAGTTGAACACATACATAATATAGGCGACATAAAATGCACGTTTTTACCTTGCGCTTTACATTCTTCATGTAATCGATTGACCATATTTAATTCAGTAGCCACTAACCAACGAGTATTAGGCTCGGCTTCACGAATCGTAGTTAATATATATTCAGTTGAACCAATATATTCAGACTTTTCACAGACTTCAAAACACGCTTCAGGATGCGCTATTACTTTTGTTTCGGGATATTGCGCTAAGAAATTATCAATATGCTCAGGTTTAAAAGCCTGATGCACAGAACAATAACCTTTCCATAATATTATCTTGGCTTGTTTTATTTGCTCAATAGTCAGTCCGCCCATTGGCAAAGTAAAATCCCAAGTGACCATTTGTTCTAAAGGAATCCCCATGCGATAGCCAGTATTGCGCCCTAAATGTTGGTC
>JBAQSX010000035.1:0-6677 GCA_049296695.1 Methylococcaceae bacterium
AGCTTGCACTCCCGATAAGACTTATTTAACAATCTTTGCCTAACTTGAGTTATTAAATTAAATTACGCAAAAATAATAAAACTGTAGAGTCAAAATACAATTGCCCTTTGCTAATAATTATTTGTTATTAAGGCTAAATATAACGTCCCCTATATTTGCACAACGTCAATTAATAAGGCATATAACCTAATAGTTGTGTGTTTTGCCTTGTTTTTTAAATAAGCTTGTTATTAACCGCTTGATAAAAAATACAAAATATAATGGCATAATTATTGTTTATTATTTCGCGCTCTTTGCTGGCTAATACTCGAATTTAGCGAATCAGTAAATAGAGCATTCAATTAATAATTAATAATCGAGAAGGAATAGTATGAAATTATCACGCGTTTATACCGCGCCCTTTTTATTGGGTTTAGTCGGTCTTTTATTATCGCCTCAAAGCCATGCTATGGGTATGGGCGGTTGTATGATGGGTTGCACGACCACAACGGTAATAGACCCACCACGCGGGGCTGCTTTTACAGACCCTGCGGTCATGCCCAATATTTCAACTTACCCAGGTATTGTTGAAGTGAATATGGAGGCTAAAGTAGCCCCTATTAATGTTAATGGCGTGACTGCTAATTTAATGACTTATAACGGCACTTATCCCGCGCCTACTATTAAAGTTAAAAAAGGCGACCATTTAAAAATCCATTTTAAAAACTCTCTGCCTTATACGGGTTTGAATATGATGGGTGAAGCGCGGGATTTAACCAATTTACATACTCACGGACTGCATGTTTCTTCTGAGGGTAATTCAGATAATACTATGCTAAGTTTTATGTCAGGTGAGGTATTTGATTATGAATATGACTTATCGTTACATCCGGGCGGTAATTTAAATTTCTATCATCCGCATCGTCATGGTAATACTGCCGAGCAAATGTGGGGTGGTATGGCAGGCGCGTTAGAAGTTGCCGATGAAACCACCGCTTTAGCCGCTTATGAAACCCATACTATGGTCTTAAAAGATATTAGCTTAAGTAATGGCGCGCCAGCGGCACATACTATGGATGATTTCATGAACGGCAAAGAAGGTAATGTCGTGATGATTAATGGCAAGGTGAATCCTGTATTAACCATGAAACCTGGTCAAGTACAACGCTGGAAAATTGTTAATGCCAGCAATGCGCGTTTTTATAAATTAAGTTTGGGTAGCCATACTTTGCAAGTAATAGGCACAGACGGCGGTTTATTAGATAAGCCCTACGCGCAAAGCACTCTTTTATTATCACCCGGCGAGCGTATTGATGTTTTAGTTAAAGCCTCAACAACTAAAGGTTATTACAAATTAATCAGTAATCCTTATGATAGAGGCATGGGCATGATGGGCGGCTCGGGTAGTAGTCAGCAAATTACTTTATTAACCACTAATGTCACAGGGACAGCGGTTAGCAATACTATTCCCACTACTATTAATTCAGCGGCGGTGCGTTTGGCTATTCCTGCTAATACACCAACCCGCCAAATTACTTTAGGTATGAGTATGATGGGTATGATGGGCGGTTCAATGCAGGCAACGATTAATGGTATTGCTTTTTCAGAAACTAGCACGGGTATTACTGCTTATACGGCTAATTCAAGCTTAAATACTTATGAAATTTGGGAAGTGATTAATAATAGTATGATGGATCATCCGTTCCATCAGCATGTAAATCCCGCGCAAGTTATATCTATTACAGGCGGTGATACTGGCTATAAATCATTTTATACTAGCAGTCCTGCGTGGAAAGATACTGTAGTTGTACCTAAAGGCGGTAGTGTAAAACTATTAGTGCCTATTAAAGATTTTGCAGGATTGACCATGTTTCATTGCCATATTTTAGAACATGAAGATATTGGTATGATGGGACTTTGGAATATTCAATAAATTGACAGGTTTTAAATAAACCTAATTAACTAAAAAAGGGCGTGTTTTAAAAGCACGCCCTTTTTTTATGCCATAAATGATTAGTCGTTTAATTAAAAAACTAAGCGGCTAATTCGTTATTAACTAACGTATTTGTTATAAACCATTTGCAACATTTGTAATTCGCCACCTTCGGGTTTAGTCCAACCTTGGATTTGAATATCTTGCAAAATTTGCTGACCTTGTTCATCTTGCGCCATTTCAGTGAGTACCTCAACCAAAGAAGCGGCTTCTTCTTTTAAATGCGGCGCGACACAAAATAAATGGCAAGCAAAATCAGTTTCACTTTCATCAAGTTTGCGTACATTGCTACGGCTAAATGAAGACAGACCTTCGTAGGTTTTTTTCAGCATGAATAATAAATCACATTTTTTGCGAATTAATGATTGCAAGGCTTTGATTTCGTTACCTGCAAATTCAAAACTAAATTGTGATGAATCTAAGCCATTTTCATCGCACAAAAACCGTCCTAATAAATACACAAAACTGCCTTCGGTAGCAGTACCGACTGCCGCGTTTTCGTATTCATTTAAACTGCGGGTATCATCGGCTCTAGTCAAAAGCACTACTTCATCGGCTTCGCTTACGGGGCGCATCACAGGAATGAAGCCATATTGTTTAATCATCGAACAGGCTTCAAACGGTTTTGCAAATAAGATGTCAGTTGTGCTGGCATTAGGTGCGTCCACTGATTGTTCAAAGTGAATCGCTTTTTTCAAACGTCTTTGCAGATAAGTATTCAGTAAATACCAGCCCGTCAATTGCTGACCTGATTGCAAGCTAGCCACAAAATTAAGTTTGTCGTGCGCTACAGTTTTGAGCAAAGCTAAAGCCGCATCTTGCTCAGCATGACGCGGTGGCTCAGGATTAGAAGCGACTGAACCTGTCGCGCCTTCACTACCTTCGGTTTTAACAAAACGTCCCAAGCCTGTGATTTTAAAGAGCATATTCACCATACGGTTAAGATTTTGCACTTCAACACGGACTTTTTTGCCTTCCCACTCTTCAAATAACTTCAATAATAGCGACAAGCCCATTGAATTAACGCGTTCTACTTGCTTAAAATCTAATAAAACATGAGATTCAGCGGGTACAGCGTTTAGCGTGGCTAAAGTGTCGGCTGAATTAGCATCGATAGAGCCGATAAAATCATAGTGATAATCTTTCCCAGAGACTGGTTGAATAGTAAAAGTTGTGTTAATAATCATAATTATGCTCTGCTTTGATAAGCGGCTTCATACTCGCTGTGATAAAGAAATTGAATACCTGAATCGACATTCATATCAATAACGCCGTTAATATTCCATAAGGTTGTCACTTGGGTGCGTTGTTGTGGACGCACACGAATTTGCAGATAATCCGATAAACGCCACATCATGTATAAGCCCGCGCCACCGACTCCCGCTTCAACCCCTTGATCCATCGCGTGAGCAATGTTTTTCAAAAAGACGCTAGGTTGCAGTGTTCCCCAGTTGTCAGTAATCATAAGACCTAGCATATCACTGGTAACAGCAATATCGATGCGCACTTCTTCATGTTCGGATAATTCTCTGGATTCACCTTTGGTGTAATACGCCACCCCTTTACCATCACGCGGCGCGGCATAAAGACTATTTTCGGTCATTTCATCGAGAATAATCATTAAGGCTTCAATATGGTCGTTAGGTAGACCACTATGATCGGAGAGCCATGCGTTAATTTCTTGCATAATGAAGGCTTTATCTTCAGTATGGGTTAATTGAAATTGGCGATAGTCGGGCGATTCGGGTAGTAATACATATAAATCATCATCGGGGGTTTCATGATGTTGATTGAGCAGATGCTCCCAACCCAATTTTTTACAAAACTCATTATGACGCGGCAGAATACGGCAAATACCGTCTTGACTAAAGCGCGTGAGCAAATCGGCATAACTGTGTTCGGCAATAAACACCACATATTCTTTGGAAATGCGTGGAATAGGATGGTCGCCTTGACGGTAGAAGCCTTCCGAAATACGAATAATATCACTGACTTCATTGCTAACAGCGGCTTGAACACGGTCGCCGTGGGTGACAATGACCATAGTCACGTCATCGGTATACGCCGTGCCACGGCAATGAATACGCAAGGCATCCATCATCATATTACGCAAATCTTCGGGATTAGTATCGATGTTAGCATTGAGAATCGCTTCTAATCTATCGTAACCAAAAGCCTCACCTGAGGGTGATTCTTCTTCAACAATACCGTCAGTATACAGGAATAAACGATCACCCACTTCTAAGGTTAATTCAATGGCAGTTTCTAAATAGTCAGAATCAATACTTTTACCCAAAGGCAGACCTGAGGCTTCTAGCATTTCCCACTGTCCAGAATTGTGGCGTAATAAATAAGGTAAAACGTGACCTGCGTTAGCAAAACTCAGCTTACCGTTACGCGCATCCAAACTCAAACACGCCATAGTCATCAGTAAGGATTGTTGCGCGGTAGCACGCATGGTTTCGTTGAGCGAATTTAAAATTTCACTGGCGCTGGTGACACCTTCATGAATCAGCGGATAAACACCCGCTTTTGCCGCGCTCACCATCGTACCCGCCGCCACGCCGTGACCACTTACGTCACCAATCAACAAAATACTGTGATAACCGCCTACTTGGTAGTAATCATAATAATCACCACCGACCTCACTAGAGGTTAATAGATTGGCTAAACCTTGTACACCGGGTAGGTCGATGACAGGTGGCGGTAGAATAGAACGTTGCAGTGTCGCCGCTAAGTTGACCTCGCCTTGCAAACGGTCAGTCAATTTTGCCAATTCAGCATTGGCTTTTTGGACTTTAATTTCGGCTTCTTTACGTTCGGTAATATCAAGACCTGTGGCTAAAAACATCACAGGCGCGTGAGATTTTGCTTCTTTGATAACCGTGGGACTCCAAACAATGTCGAGCAAATCACCCGTGCTGATTAACATTTTAGTTTCAATATCATCGGCATATTCAACCAAGCCTGACATCATATCATCAAATAATGCCTGTAACTCTTTGCGTTCTTGCGAAGGAATAAACTGCTCAAAGAAATTTTTACCGCGAATTTCTTCTTCTGACCAACCACTATTTTCTTCGGCGTAATGGTTGAACAAGACAATATTACCCGCAGGGTCTAAACCAATAATTAACGCTTGTGTAGTATTAATTACGTTATCGGCAAAATCTTTTTCTTGTTGGGTTTTGAGTACGCTGTCTTTGAGTCGTAATACTAAAGGTTGCAATAATAATGAACCCACTAATACCAAACTGATTAATGAAATACCAAACATTAAATGTTGTTTATTAGCGGTACTACCCAACATAAATTCACTTTGACGTTGGTGTAATAAACTCACCCGACCTAATAAATCTAATAAACGTGGTGAAATAGTGAACAATAATTTGTTCATTTCTTCATTTTCTAAAGAAAGGTTATTAGCGGGTATACGTTGCAACTCGCGTACAATAGACAAATAATCACGCATTAATGAATCAACCGAAGGGGATTCGTAAAAATATAAAGCGCGTAAGTCGGGAGATAATTGCCCAGGTACATGCACGATGCGTTCGCCTTCCTTAACAAACCGATCGCCTTGACTGAGGGAGGTGTAATCTTGATTTAATTGAATGACATTAGAGAGGATACGCGCATTAACCTTGCCTAACTCTTTAGAATCTGTGACATAAGTTTTTTGCGTGAGGGCAAGGTTGGTATCGGCAATCATCTGGCTCTGCTCGGTACTCATCTTCACGAGTCGCGCATTACCTTCCTGACTACGAATATCAGTGATAAGCACTAGATATGTTGTCCCCGCCACAGCACCCAATACCATTAATACGGTAATGTACTGCCCCAACATATTATTCACAATTCGCCAAAAAATATCGCGCATTGGCTTTACTCCTTCTTTTATTGTTGTTGTTATTGTTATGTGTCACATTGTAGCGCATTAAAAATATAATCAATACAGCCAAAAACAACTCTATTGATTTATCGTTTTTTAGTCAAAACAATCTCAAGTTTAGCGTATATCAAGCGATGCTGTGTGGGTTTGAATTAATTTTTTTACTGTAAATGTAAACATAGCCTATTACAATCCTATCCTAACTAAACTAAAGGAGTTCCTCGTGACTTTACCAAAAGACAAACCGTGGTCAACCCAGCATTCTGCTCAAACTTATGCCATTAGCTCATGGGGCGAGGGTTATTTTAGCGTCAACGATGAGGGTCATGTTTGTGTTAAACCCAGCAGTGACCAAGCGGTTAGCTTAGACTTGTACCACATCGCCCAATCACTCGGTGACAAACACTTGTCTTTGCCTGTACTCGTGCGTTTTACTGATATTTTGACCGACCGTGTGACCCGTTTAAACCGCGCGTTTGCCAAAGCACGCCAGCATTATGACTATCAAGGCAGTTATACCCCCGTCTATCCCATAAAAGTCAATCAACAACGCCAAGTGATTGAAGGCATTTTAGCCGCTGAAACCATTGGCTTAGAAGCGGGTAGTAAACCTGAATTACTGGCCATTATGGCATTATCAAAAGCAGGCGGTGTGGTGGTTTGTAATGGTTATAAAGACCGCGCTTATATTCGTTTAGCTTTAATCGGTTTGGCGATGGGTTTAAAACTGTATTTAGTTATAGAAAAGCCCTTAGAATTAGAATTCATTATTGAAGAAGCCGCAAAATTAAATATCAGACCCAGTTTAGGTCT
>JBAQSX010000036.1:0-1500 GCA_049296695.1 Methylococcaceae bacterium
GCGCAAGAAGCCCCGCAACCGCAATCGCTCCGGCGGCGGCGCCTCGTAAGTGACAAAAAGGCGGCCCCGGAAACGGAGCCGCCTTTTTTAATTCGTCCTCTCCCGGAGGAGGCCTCTGCATAATCGGGGTTTTGGGAGATCGGTGCGCTGAGGGGCGTTTTTGACCGGGCGTCGGTGGGCCATCACCGTTTTTGGCGGCGCTATTTGTCAGTTTTCCAGACGAGCGGGCGCACTGATCCTGTCAGGTCATGGCCAGGCCCGCGACACGACGCAGGTTGAACACCGTCGCCAGACGGTAGGCGTCGGCCAGGTTGATGATGAAGTTGGTCGATCGGGCCCGGGTGTAGCCGAACACCCGCCGGCTCGTGCCGAACACCTGCTCGACCAGGGCCCGTCGCTTGGCGATCAGCTTGTTCCTCTGGGTCTGCCAGTGAGGAAGTTGCGTCTGGTTCTTGTGCGAGCGGTGGCAGATGCGGTCCTTGACGCCGCGCGCTTTCAGCCGCGCCCGCCGCGCCTTGTTCTCGTAGCCCTTGTCCGCATAGACGGCCTTCTCGTCACCCAGGATCAGGCTCTCGGCCACCGGGCTCTCGGCCACATGGGCCGGCGTCAGGATGATCTTGCGGATCAGGTTGTAGGCCTGGTCGGTGGCCACATGGACCCGGTAGCCGAAGTGGCTCTTGCCGTTCTTGCGCGTCCAGCTCGCCCCGGGCTCCTGCTCGAGCCTGGCCGCCTTGCCCTTCCCGTAGCCCGGCTTGCGCGAGGCCGCCGCCAGCAGGGTCGCGTCCATCAACGTGCCGCCCCGAACGATCAGGCCCCGCGCGTCAAGCTGACGGTTCACCTCCTCGAAGCAGGCCTGCATCACACCCTTCCTGGCCGCCGCGCCCCGGAACCGGCAGATCGTCGTCTCGTCCGGCGTCGTCTCATCCAGACCAAAGCCACAGAAGCGGCGGAACGACAGCCGGTCGATCAGCGCCTCTTCCAGGCCGGGATCCGACAGGCCGTAGAGCATCTGCAGGTAAAGCGCCCGGATCATCGGGCCCGGCCGATAAGGCCTGCGTCCCATCGGGCCGCCCCGAACACCCTCCGCCAACCGCTCCAGCGGAGCCCAGTCGATCGCCTTCGCAATCGCCTCCAGCCGCGCGTTGGCCCCCAACCTCGGATCAGCCAGCGCCTCCGCCAGGCTCAGTTGCCGCTCAGACATCGGACCCTCCATCGGCGCAGCATCAACGCCAAAGAGAATCACGCTTCCAGCCCTCAGGGAATCCTCCACAGCACCCTCACTTATGCAGAGGTCTCCTCCGGGAGAGGAGAGCTTTCCCTAAGCACATGCAGGCCAGCGTGCCGGCGCCGGCCGGCGCCTGGTCCCTACGGACCAAACCGCCCCTTTCGCCAGGCCAGGCCGAGGCACAGGCCACTGCCCGCCAGCGACACGAGGAGCGCGGCGATCGAGGCTTCGGAGCCAAATCCGCCGCCGCTCAAATAGGTTGCCACGCCTTCGGC
>JBAQSX010000037.1:0-32733 GCA_049296695.1 Methylococcaceae bacterium
GGTAGTGCTTCAAAAGAGTAGTTTTTAATAAAACGCTCTTTTAGCTGGAGTTCAAACCTAGGTTTGAACTCCGAAAGTTTTAATATTAACTAGCCTACTCTTTTGATGCACTACATTAAATACGGTAGCGCCTCAAAAGAGTAGGTTTTAATAAAATGCCATTTTAATTGGAATTCAAACCTAGGTTTGAACTCCAGAAATTTCGATATTAACTAACCTACTTTTTTGATGCACCACCATTTTTTGAATCATGCGTAACTGCAGTTATTTAATTAAAACTGCTTAAATATGTTTTTAGTTGGCTTAATTGTTCATGATTAAAATCCCAAGCATGGTCTTTTTGCAATGTAGACTCTGGACTACAGTTTTTTTCAGCCGACCCCGTTTCTTTTTTATCACAACAATCATAACGACTGTAATAATAAAACCAGCGTTTTTTAAAATCTTTATCTGAAACAATCTGATTATGTTTTGTTTGTAAACAATATCGCCAAGCTTCTAAACAATCCGCAAAAGGCGAAGGCTGTGCTTTTATTAGTCTTAAAATATCTTCTAATTCACCATAGCCGTTGACATTTAATACATAGCAAGATAGTTGAATATCGAGTTTTTCACTTGTAAACCATGTATTTTCGGCATTAATTGTTACAGCGGGGTCTATAGATTTTATAGCATCGTTAATAATATTCAGTTTAGCGTCTTTGCCATCGTTATCAGCATCAACTAAAATACCTATTTTGCTAATGCCTTCTTTATCAATTCTAATACTAACTTCTTTGAGTTTAGCTTTAAGGTTATCTAAGCCATTTAAACATTCACAGCCGTCAATATTGCAAATAGGTATATCAACAACTAAATCATTAGTATTAATAGTTTCGTTGGCGTTTTTTATGAGTTGTTCTATAAATAACTTATCAGTTTTACCTTCAACAATTAATAAGCTTTTACTCACCGCGTATTCTCCCATCATTGTTTAGAGAATACTGTAATTGTTCTTTATCACGCACGGCGGCGGTAATTAAATCGTCTTTTTTCTTATTTTTATAGAGTTCAATATAACTAGCGTTACTATTTTCATATTCAAACTGCGCTTCATTAAACGCCATAATACATTCTTTGGAATGCGTTGTTATAAATAATTGGCAATTTGCCTCTACACTGGTTTTAAAAATAATTTCCCAAAGTTTTTTATAATTGGTGTAATGGATACCATTTTCTATTTCATCAATTAATAATACGCCGTCTTTACTTGCCCATATCGCGCAAAGAATAGCAATATAACGATTAATACCTTCGCCTAAAGAGGATAAAAGCACAAGAGAATCTTTTTTATTAATTTTTAATTTTAAAGACACACCTTTTTTTGTCATTATTTGTTTTATTTCTAAAATATCTTTATCAAAAATGAGTAATGATTTATTTAAAAAATCCTCTCTACCTAAATCAATTAATTGACCTAATAATAAAGCAATACTTTCTTCCTCTATTTTTGAGGTAGAAATATAAATCACCTCATCTGCTTGAAACTTTGGTGAAATCAAAAAACCATCACTATCGTGCATTAATACAGGTCTATTAGGTGCTTTTGTTATCATGTATAAAGGGATTGAATTTATTTTTATCTTTTCTTCATTTTTATCAACACCTAAACGTAACGAATCACCAACCAGTTGAATACTTATGTTTTTTAATTTAGATGATATTTTAATATATTCTGTTATGTTATCTATCAAATCAAATTCTAAAGATTCATTTTTATGCTGCCTTCTTTCTAATAACTTAGTTATTGACTCAGCTAAATAATAAACTTGATTTGATGAAATATATAATTCCACTGCTTCCAAAAAAGCAGTTTTACCCACGTTATTTTTACCACCAATAAGATTAACTTTACCAATATCTGATACAGTTAAATGTTTAAAACATTTAAAATTAATAATTTCTATATTTTCAATGTGTTCAACAGCCATTTTTATTCCTTGCTATTAATTAAATACTTTTCAGTAATTTGTCATATTCAGCATGAGAACCTATCCAAAACCATACTATAGTATTACTGTCTTTCATAACACCTACCGCTCGCCAACCAATTCCTGCGCGAACTGAATAAACTGCTGAATTAGTTTTCAGTTTTTTAAATTCTACGCTAGGGTGCTGAGGATTTTGTTTCCACAAACGGTAGTTTTTCTTAGCCGTTTTTTGAATGCGATGAGGTAATTGTCGAAATAAGCGAATAAACTCGCTGGTTAATTCAGAGTTCATCGAAACCTTTTTTAATGGTTTTACCTTGCTTAGCTTGCGCTAATGCGGCTAAGGCTAATTGCTCTAATTGTGGTTGCGGCTTTTCTAAGGTTTTTTGCCATTGTAATTCAGCGTCTATATCATCTAACCATTGCAAAACAATTTCTTCTTGAATACTATCAGGCAAGCTTGATGCTTTTTCTATTAATTGAGTGAAATTAGGAGTCATATTTTTTGCTCACGATAAATTAACAAAAACCTAGCAGATTTTTAAAACCTGCTAGGTTTATATGATAATAGCCTTTTAATGTAATAACTAGCAGTTAATAAATTCAATAATGGTCACGGCATTGAGCAATAGATAATATATTATCTTCATAGTTATATGACTTTAGCGATGTTTTCCATCAAAAGGATTGCGTTCAATATCTTTAATCAATAAATTAATGCGTTTTAATATTGTTTTGGCAGTCACTTGCCAGTACAAATAATCTTCCCACGCTTTACTAGAAAATTTAATTATCATCAATTAATTCTCTAATTGTTCCTTTGCCTGCGCGTAATTTTTCAACAGAATTTAATAATCTTTTCGCGCCTTTTTCATTTCTTAATAAATAAGCGGTTTCAGATAAACCTTGATAGTCTTCTAATGACATAATGACAATGGGTTTTTCATTACTATGCGTCACAATAAAAGCATCATGTTGATTATTGACGCGGTGCATAATATCAGCAAGTAAAATTTAATGTATTTATGTAATACCTTTATATAAAAAGAAAGACCTGTCAGTTTTTAATAATTAAAACTAAACTGCATTATATTACTAATAACTACAAAACTTCTTCTCTAAGCATATAAGCAGTAACAGAACCATTATTGACCAAAAAATTTAATATCACTAACAATTCATCTTTTGATTGTCTATTTTTTCTTATTTCTTCTTTTTGGTGATAAATATATTTTTGCGTTATTAATTCTAAATAATAAACTGTGTCGTTTTCTAATTTTTTAAACGCTTGCTCATTATCTCGCAACATAGCCGAAAGCCAAGCTATGCCATCATTCAAATAACAACTACCTACATTATTCAATAATTTTGCTACTGAATATAAAACAGCGGGCGAATCTTTCATTTCTTCGGTAATACTTTTAAAAAAGCGTTTATCTTTTTCTTTAAAAGTGTGCCATTCAACCGCTTTTTCATTCCAATAAATTCGAGCAAATAAATAACCTTCTAAAATATCACTGACATAATAATCGCCTTGTTTAGATAACTCTATTATTGTCGGTTTAAAAAGCTTCCATACTTGCCAGAAATTATCGTATGACTTAATGTTTTTTTCAACAGAAATAAAAGCTTCAAATAAATTAGTTATTGCGTTCTTATCTAGTTTTTTTGTTGATAGGATATTAATCTTAATCGGTGCAAGATAGTTTTCAATATCTTTTTTATTAGAATGCAAAACAAAAGAAGCGAATTTCTCCGTTAAATCATGTTTAACCATATAACCTTCGCCATTTTCTTGACTATCTCGTTTTTCAGTACATAACCTTTCAGCTACAGCATTAATTATTTTTAAAGCTAATTGTTTTAGTTCTGTTTGTTTTGTGTCATTAGGTATTAATTGAAATGCAATAGTTAAAGTAGATAGTCTTATTGCATGAATATTACCAACATCATCGAATGACACTTGATTATTTATTATTCTGTCTAAATCAGCTTCGTTTTCTTGACAGAACCTTGTAATAACTTCGGTTTTAGTTAAATTGTAATTATTTCGTTTATAATTCTCTGTGCGTATTGTATGAATTAAAGCAACATAACGATTAGCCAATAATAAATAACCAATCAATAAAGAATGTACCTCCTCAATATTGTTTTGCCATAATTGATTAATTTGAGTGATGGGTGAAGCATTAAACTTACTTAGCTCGCTTATAAGATGTTCGTCAAATAAAGATAACAACAAAATAAGTTTTATAGTTTCTTTATTATCAAATTTTTCAAGTAAAACCGACAAAACAGAAAATGCGGATTCTATACCAATACCAAACTGAATATCATATTCACCTCGCACAACAGGAATAATATATTGTAGTAATATATCTTTGCAGAAAATAGTTTGTTCTTCGGATAAATTATCAAAAAAATCTTTTATTAAGACGGCACTGACAATTGCAGGTACACCTTTATTTAGAAAGTTCTCCAAATGTATTTTATTAGTTATAAGTTCTTTAATTTGCTCAAAAACCATAACAGGATTATTTTCATAATCTGAGTATTCTTGATATTTATTATCTCGGTTTAATCTATAATTAGACCATAATCTTAATTTTAAATACTTGTGTTCTTCCGACATTTCTTGTTGAAACTCTTCACAATATTCCTTTAATTCAGGTTCAAGTTGTGAAATTAAATGAATTTCTATACCTTGTTCAGTTTCTTTAGAAACAATATCTAATTTTCTTCCGTCCATTCGGGCTAAAAACAGTCGCCATGTTTTACCTTGCTCTGAATTATCTAATGGTTCAGCATAATAATTATCAAGTAAATCCCACAACGTTTTTTGTCTTTGTTCAAACGCAGTTTCATTAATACTTGTCTCATCGAAAAATAATTGGTATTGCAAAAATAATCGTTCTAAATAATTTTCTCTATGTTTATCTTCACAAGTTTTTAAGCGTTCGTCTTGAAAAAATTTGTTTTTATAATCCCAACCATAGCCTATGGAGTAAAGACTTTTAGCCGTAGATTCCTGTGGTATTCTGTGTGTATCAGCGAAGAAAAATGCTTTAGTTTTAAAAAGAATAAGTGCCACATTAAAAGTTTTTTCAGGATAAGCTAAAACAATACTACTTACAATTGCAGTAATAGAAGAAGAGCGAGAATATCGCAATAAATAAATTAACCAATATTCTAATATTTGAGCATCAATTTCTTTAAGGTCTTCAAGAAAAAATTTCTCTAATGCCATGTGTATAGATTGCAATAAATAGGGCATTACTGGCGATGATACGCCTCTATATATACACCATAAACTATTACTATGAAATTGATTGATGTTAATTTCATCAGTAATAAATAAAGTGACTTCTTCAACGCATTCGTATTTTGCGTTTTTAGAATAAAATTCAACGGCGTTATTAACAAAAGAAAGAATAAAATTAATGGTTTCTTTAAATGATGATTGCAACAACCAATAAATAGGAGTTTTATAAGCACTTACTGTTGAATAGCGAGAATAACGTCTTTCTAAATTAAAATATTGTTCTACTCCGTGTGAATAAGAATCTTCTGATTTTGAATCAGCAGTCCAAAATAATTCAGCAAGTTTTAAAACAGAAAGTGGTAAAATAGCACACACAATACGAATACAAATAAATTCATTAGAATGTAAAATCATTTCAACTAAATCACAATAAGGGTCTTGAGAGTTTCTCCATTTATTTACAAGAACACGCTCAAAAATTTGTTGCAATTCGTCTTTAATTTCATAACAACCGAATAAAATTGTTTTTAAAAGTTGCTTTTTTTCCTCATCAAATAAATAAACTTCTTTCTCTAAACAATAATGATAATATTCTAGTGCAATTAAACTGGAATACTTTGTTGTTTCACCACGTTTTGTTTTATCGTTCCATTCATAAATAACAGGTAAAATAGCTTTTACAGGTTCATATCCAATATCATTTAAATTATCATACACATAGTGAATAAAACTTTGCCAACCTTGTCCTTTTGGGATTGTCCAAAATAATTTTAAATGTGTTAAATCACAATTTGTTTTAGCAAATAGTTTTAAAGATTCTTCGTCAATTTCTTTGCAAGCTAAACGTAATAAAAAACTGATTCTGATTAATCTAAGCGTGTTATCTTTTAATTCATCTTCAAAAAGTTCAAAAAATTGCACGGCATAATCTGATAATAATATCGAAACCAGTATTTCATCATGCCAAAATTGAGCGAGCGTATTATCATCTATAACCTGTTCAATAAAGGTTTTGATAGTATCTCGTTTTAATAATAATTGTTCAGACAACCATTTTCTAAAACTCCGCCGCATGGGCAAAGCCGCACCCATTTCTGTGAAAAATTGCTGATGATTTAGTTTATTAATAAATGTCTTATTAATAAATTTTTCTAATGCCCATTCTTCATAAATATCATGCGTAATAAAATAACCTGCTGTTGTATAAGCGATAATTTTATTCTTTTTTAATTCCTCTAAAACCTGTGACTCACAATTGGGCTGAATATAAAAACATCTTTCATCGGCGCGTTGTTTGGCAATTGCTAAAAAATGATTTTCTGTTTTTTCTGTAATCGCTATTTTCCATAATTTATTTTTAAAACCAATAAAATCTAATGATTCATCTGCACGATAATCTTGCAGATATTGATTGAGATAAAAAGGTATGCGAATAAGGTCTAAAATTTTAGAATCATTAGGTAAAGAAAAGTGATTGTTTTCGGCTAGATTTTGCAAAACATCAGGACTTAAACTGTCTAATCTTATATTAAGTGGTTGCGTGTTGTAGATTTGTAAAAATTGAAAATGTAAATCGTCTAAATAATTATCGCGTGTTGTAAAAATAACGCACCAATTTTCTGCTAATAATTGCGATAAAAATAATTTAAACGCGTCAGTTTGAATGTCTAATAATTTTTCTGCGGAATCAATTACAATTATTTTTTTATTAGTTGATTGATGCACGTCAATAAACTCTTTTAAATCATGACCATCTAATAATTCATTTACTCTTTTAACATTAAATTCGATTGCTTTAAACACATAGCAAACAGCGTCATCTTCTTTTTTTATTTGCTCATAAAATTGATTGATAACGGCAGTTTTACCAATCCCACCTACACCGCTAAGAATTAAGGCTTTATTATTTTCTATTTTGATACGCGATAAATAATTATCTATAGGTATTTCAATAATATTATTATTAAATTCAATTTGTGGACGACTTTCATTTAAAATAGATTCTGAATGTGAGTTTAATTTTTCAATAACATCGAAAATACCATTATCAAGACTAAAAAAGTATTTAGCGATAATTGCATTATCAATACAAACAAATTCTGATTCAAAAAAACTAGCACATTTCCATTCTACTGTTATGCTGTTATTTTTTGCCTCAGTTTCTATTTCCTGTTTATCTTCCGAATCGTTTTGTTTTTGTCCTTGCCCCCATTCTTGATTAGTATAAAAGCGTATTTTGTTAATATTGGGATAACGTTTTTTTGCTTTTTCAATGGCTTCTTTTAATTTTGTTTTATGGTCTGATAACGTCGTTTCATAAAACTTCGCTTGAAAACCAATGACATCTGAACCGACAGTAATAGGATTGGTTTCTATTCCTGCTTGATTTTTATAACGAAAAATACCAAAAGGTTGATTAAATTCTCGACAAAAGAGCAAATAACAAAACCATTCAAATTGGTCTTGTTGATTTCTACCTTCAAATTTAGATTTAAAATTATCCCAGTTTGGTTTTATCATTTTTTTACTCATAAATAAAACCTGTCAGGTTTTTAAAACCTGACAGGTTTCTAATTCAAAAATTAAGCGGCGTTATACTGCGCCATCTCATTAAAATTCAAATAACGATAAGTATCGTCAGCGGTTTTATTAATATCGCTAGCATACTGCAAATACTCGGCAACAGTAGGAATTCGTCCTAATAACGAACACACAGCCGCTAATTCGGCTGAGGCCAAAAACACATTCGCGCCATCACCTAAACGATTGGGGAAGTTGCGCGTTGAAGTCGAGACCACGGTACTATTATCATTCACCCGCGCTTGATTACCCATGCACAATGAACAACCCGGCATTTCTAACCGCGCCCCTGCTTTGCCAAAGGTATCATAATAACCCTCGCTAGTGAGTTGCTCAGCGTCCATTTTGGTGGGCGGCGCAATCCATAAACGGGTTGGTAAATCGGCTTTATCGTGACCTGCGAGTAACTTACCAGCGGCTCTAAAGTGTCCGATATTGGTCATGCACGAACCTAAAAAGACTTCATCAATTTTAGTGCCTGCCACTTCTGATAAGGGTTTGATGTCATCGGGGTCGTTAGGACACGCTAATAATGGCTCGGTGATGTCATCGAGATTAATATCAATCACCGCCGCGTAGTCGGCATCAGCATCGGCTTCAAGCAGGACAGGGTTTGCTAGCCAATCTTGCATGGCTTTAATGCGGCGTTCAATCGTGCGTACATCGCCATAACCTTGGGCTATCATCCATTGCAATAAGCTAATGTTTGAATTGAGATATTCGCGGATTGGAGCTTCGTTTAAGCGCACGGTGCAACCACCCGCTGAACGTTCAGCAGAGGCATCGGATAATTCAAAGGCTTGTTCGACTTTTAAATCAGGTAAGCCTTCAATTTCTAAAATACGTCCTGAAAAAATGTTTTTCTTGCCTTGTTTGGCAACGGTCAATAAGCCTTGTTTGATAGCGGCGTAAGGAATGGCATTAACCAAATCACGCAAAGTAATCCCCGCCTGCATTGTGCCGCTAAAGCGCACTAGCACCGATTCAGGCATATCTAAGGGCATCACACCCGTAGCGGCGGCAAACGCTACCAAGCCCGAACCTGCGGGAAAAGAAATACCAATCGGAAAACGGGTGTGCGAATCGCCGCCTGTGCCAACGGTGTCAGGCAATAACATACGATTCAGCCACGAGTGAATAATGCCGTCACCGGGGCGCAAGGATACGCCGCCGCGATTCATAATAAAATCGGGCAAGCTGTGGTGCATGGCAACGTCTACGGGTTTGGGATACGCGGCGGTGTGGCAGAAGGATTGCAATACTAAATCCGCCGAAAAACCCAAACAAGCTAAGTCTTTGAGTTCATCGCGGGTCATAGGGCCGGTGGTGTCTTGTGAGCCGACTGTGGTCATTTGGGGTTCGCAATAAGTATTGGGACGCACACCCGCCACGCCGCAAGCCTTACCGACCATTTTTTGCGCTAAGGTGTAGCCTTTGCCGCTGTCTTGTTTCGCGCTAGGGCGCACAAAGACGTTTGAAGGCTCTAGTGCTAATACTTTTCTGGCTTTATCAGTTAAAGCTCTACCGATAATTAATGGAATGCGTCCACCTGCGCGAACTTCGTCTAATAACACATCGGTTTTGAGTTCAAAATTACAGACTAACTCGCCTGTATCGTGGCGTTTGACTACGCCTTCGTAAGGGTAAATATCAATCACATCACCCATAGCCAAGTTGCTGACATCGCACTCAAACGGCAACGCACCAGAATCTTCCATAGTATTAAAGAAAATCGGCGCGATTTTGCCACCGATGCACACGCCGCCATCGCGTTTGTTAGGAATAAAAGGAATATCATTGCCGATATACCACAGCACTGAGTTAGTTGCTGATTTGCGCGATGAACCTGTGCCAACCACATCACCCACATAAGCCAGTGGAAAGCCTTTTGTTTTTAATTCAGTAATTTGCGCGTCCGCGTTGGTGATGCCTTCGCGGGGCATTTTCAGCATGGCTTTGGCATGGAGCGGAATATCAGGGCGCGACCACGCATCTGGCGCGGGTGAGAGGTCATCTGTATTAGTTTCACCTGTGACTTTAAACACGGTGACGGTGATTTTTTCAGCGACTTTGGCTTTGCTGGTGAACCATTCGGCTTCTGCCCACGCGTTTAATACTTGGCTGGCGTAACTATTTCCCGCCTCAGCTTTTTGCTGTACATCGTGAAAAGCATCAAAAATCAATAAGGTATGTGATAAGGCTTTGACGGCAATAGTTGCTAGTTTGTCATTATCGAGTAATTCGATTAAGGGTTGGACGTTATAGCCGCCGAGCATTGTGCCTAATAATTCGGTGGCATATTCGGGGCTGATTAATGGCGATTGCGCCTCACCTTTGGCAATAGCCGTTAAAAAGCCCGCTTTAATATACGCCGCTTCGTCCACACCTGCGGGAATGCGATTCACTAATAAATCGACAATAAAGGCTTCTTCACCTGCGGGGGGATTTTTGAGTAAGTCGCATAATTGCGCGGTTTGCTCGGCAGATAAGGGTTTGGGGACTATGCCTTGTTCTTGTCTTTCTGTAACGTGCTGTCTGTAGGTTTGTAGCATGGTTTTTTTCCTGTGAAGTTTAAATTTTATTATTTCTTGTTCCCACGCGCCGCGTGGGAATACAGTTTCACCGCGCCTGCGGTGTTGTAAGTGACGCGGCGCGTCTTAAAGGCATTCCCACGCCAGCGCGTGGGAACGAGAAGAATATTTTGATTAGCAATAATTAAGCATTTCTAACACAACGCCGCGTTGCAATTCTATTTCAGCTTGTTTTAATAAGGCGTTATTGGTTATTGGTTATTGGTTATTGGTTATTGGTTATTGGTTATTGAGGATAAATAAATCTCGCCACAGTTTTCACAAATATCAGCGGGGACTTGTTTAAAAACTAAGGTGGATTGATTACGTTCTAAGGTTACAGTAGTAAAGCCTTGCTCAGTATAACCATTGCGACAAATAGCACATTTCATTATTGTCCACTTGAAAAATTTTCAAGCCATTTTATAGAGCTAATTAATGGTGCATAAAAATAATAGTAGCGTCATTTCGGCATGGATGCCGAAATCCAGTGCCACGGATGGTAACTGTTATAAATACATCCTTGTAACTGGATTCTAGCATCCATGCTGGAATGACGGTGACATACTATTAATTTATACTGGGAAAAAGTCGTCAGTTAATATTTGTTCTAATGAATAAGGACAGTGTGGTGGGAAACTGTCATTATTAGTTTGAGCAATAGCTTTTAAATAACCGTCTTGATATAAATCACCTTCATTAAATAATACGCTTAATTGCGCTTTTAGGCTGGGATTGCGTTTAAATAAGCGTTTTAAAGCGTGGCGTTGTTCTTTTATAGTGGCTTGCCAACCGCGTCCATTTTCTTCGCGCCATTGCGTTAAATAATGATATTTTAATAAATGACTAATTAAGACAATTAATCGACTTTCCATTTCTCTACGCTCACCAAAGCCCATACTTTCAATTTCTTCTATTAAATGTTCAATATCAAGTTCGCTAAATTGACCGTGTTGAATTAATTGCGCGGTATGTTGCGTCCATTGATAATAATCTTGTTCATAAAGAGCTTGGCTAGTATTCATGCGATTATGCCGTTTTGTTATCATTTAGTGTGACAGATTCTTTTTTAAGTTTTAGTTTTTCGATTTCTATTTTGTTAATAAACAAACGCCCAGAATCTGATAATAAATATTTATCTTTTTCAAATTTAACAACGCCAATTATACAAAGCTCTTCTATTCCTTTTACAAGAGACAAATCTCTAGTATCTTTATCAATTCCATAGTTAAACTCCATTTTATTTTTTATAAAAATATCAAATAAATTATTTTTTGTAAGATAGGTTTTAAGTGTGGAAAAATCGAAACCATTAATCAACTCTTCGGCTGGATTACTATTAGCTAATTGAGTTCTTAATTGTTCATTTTCTTTGCTTAAACGAGCTAATTCTTCGGCAATAGCGGGATTAACACTAAGTTGATTAGAACGAACCCAACCAATTAAATCCTCACGTCTTGCAAAATTGCCCATTGTTTCACCCACAACAATTTTAATATCTTTACAATCTGACCAATATTTAACAATTTTACTTTCAACTATTTTCCTAAACGTTTTTAATTCTTTAGGATTATCATCTTCTATTACTACATCGCCGTATTGTTTAATGCGTTCTTTTTGCGCTTGTTCATTAACTACGCAAGCAAAATACGGTTTGCCTGTTTCAAGCGCGTATTCATATTCTAAATGGGTATAACTTTTATTGGTTTTAGGTTCAATACTGCCATAACGCCCACCTAAAATTAATAAATAAACGTCAGACTCATCTATCCATTGTTTAATAACGTCTAATTGCGACTCATCGCCTGAAATAAATAATTCCATACCAGCGGGAATATGTCCATGACTTAAAATCGCCTCAACGGCGGCTTGTCGCTCTTGTTTTAAATCGGTATAAGTCGAAGAAACAAAAACTTGTAAGCGTTTGCGGGTAAAATCAACCATAGTGTAATCTCGTAAGTGATGTGTATTGACTTAAAAATACGCGAAGATAGCGCGTCTATTAAATTAAGTTTTATGCAGAAGGCATCATTAATTAACTTCGGAAACTAGCTAATATCACCCACATAAACTCCAATCCGATTGTGCTTAGCGTTTGTAGTCGCCCTAAAACAGCGTTTAGTTTTACCAGCCTGACTTGTTTTTAGATTAACGCCTCGCGATTCTGCCGTTTTTATCATAGATTGTTGCAATTCTCTCGCCATTTTTACAGCAGATGCTTTATTAGCCGTATCATTTTTTGCTTTTTCGGCTATGGTAGCCAGATTACTTTAGGTTTTGCCTTGAAGCGTTTAGATGAGCATAGCGAAAGCTATGGCTTTTTTATGGAATTCGTAACTATAAGACTATTCAGGGAAAATTTTCGATGCTCGTTTGTCTTAACGCGCATAGATCGTTGTGAATATTTGTTTATAAAACGCATAACTATTGCATCACTATTCTAGTCGTGATATAAATTAATCGTGCCGTTGAGAATCGGCACGAGATAAATAAAATAATTTACAACCCTTTTGGAGGATAGTCTTATGAAGAAATTATTAGCACTTGCAGCTATGGCATTAATGATCGTTGGCTTATCAGGCTGTATGGACGATCCAGATGGTTCAAAACAAAAAGTTTCTAGCTCTATCTCTTTATAATTAAAAGACGATAAAGTCCGCAGTATCAAAGAACCCAGCTTTTATGCTGGGTTTTTTGTTTTCAGGGCTTTAGTTTTTGCAACATCGTAGAGACGTTGCACCGCAACGTCTAAACACGCATCATTTTAGCCAGCTGTATGATAAGCAGGACTATAAGCATGTACCGCATCAACCATGGCTTTAACATGCTCTGGATTAATATCAGGCAAAATACCATGCCCCAAATTAAAGACATGTCCCGAACCTTGTCCATAACCGTGCAGAATTGACTGTACCTTGCTCACAATTGCCTCAGGTTTGGCATATAAGGTCACAGGGTCTAAGTTACCTTGCAACGCGACTTTATCGCCTACTCTGGCTCTTGCTTGTGTTATATCGGTCTGCCAATCCAAACCTAACGCGTCATAACCCGCATCCGCCATCTCTTCTAGCCACAAACCGCCACCTTTAGTAAACAAAATGGTGGGGATTTGCGTACCATCAACGTTAGTTTTTAATAAGGCTCTAACTTGTTTGGCGTAACGCAAAGAAAATTCTAAATAATCCTCAGTGGTCAGTGAACCGCCCCAAGTATCAAATAACATAACCGCCTGTGCGCCTGCTTCAATTTGCGCGTTTAAATACGCGGCCACTGATTGCGCTAGCTTATCTAATAATAAGTGCATTAACGCGGGTTGTTCATACATCAAAGCTTTAACCTTTTGAAAGCTTTTGCTCGACGCGCCTTCGACCATATAAGTCGCCAGCGTCCACGGACTGCCTGAAAAACCAATTAACGGCACTGCACCGTCTAACGTTTTTCTAATTAAACTCACCGCGTCCATGACATAACCCAGTTCTAATTGTGGGTCAGGGATGGGTAGTTTTTCAATGTCAGCTGCGGTGCGCACAGGACGTTGAAATTTTGGGCCTTCGCCCTCAGTAAAATACAGTCCCAAGCCCATCGCATCAGGCACGGTTAAAATATCCGAAAATAAAATTGCCGCATCAAAAGCAAAACGGCGCAAGGGTTGCATGGTCACTTCACAGGCTAATTCTGGATTGGTACATAAATTTAAAAAACTACCCGCCTGTTCGCGTACCTGACGGTATTCAGGTAAATATCGCCCCGCCTGACGCATCATCCATACGGGGGTTCTATCGATGGGTTGTCTTAATAGGGCTTTTAAAAAAATATCGTTTTTCAGTGTTGTCATGGTCGTTATGCAAAAAGAATAAAATGTTTGTTATTGTAACAGACTACACTGCACGCAAACTAAGCCCGTTCAACCGCTGTGTTATTTAAGTAATTGAGAAATAAAATGAATCCTAGCCATGTTTTAAATGAACGTTCCTTGCAATTATTAAAAACCTTAGTGGAGCGTTATAGCCAAGATGGTCAGCCTGTCGGCTCAAAAGTATTAGCGCAAAACTCAGAGTTAAATTTAAGTTCGGCCACGATTCGCAACATCATGGCGGATTTAGAAGACTTAGGGCTAGTGCATTCACCGCATACCTCAGCGGGGCGCGTCCCCACTGTTAGTGGTTATCGTTTATTTGTCAACAACTTACTCACCGTACAACCCTTAGGCACTCAAGCCCTGCAACGTTTGCAACAAGGCATTCTCAGCAGTCCTGACCATAGCGAAGTCATCGGCACAGCCTCGCGCTTATTAGCCGAACTCACGCAAATGGCGGGGGTGGTGACGTTGCCTAAACGTGATTTAGTGTGCTTGCGTCATATTGAATTTTTACCCTTATCGCATAATCGGGTATTAGTGATTTTTGTCACCCATGAACAAGAAGTACATAACAAAATTATTCACACCGATAAAGCTTTTAATCCAGCAGAATTACAACAAGCGGCGAATTATTTAAATGCCACTTATTGCGGTCGTAGTTTAGCCGCTGTGCGTGAGGCAGTATTTAATGAATTACAAAATGATCAAGCCAATATTGAACAGGGAATGCTTAATGCCATTCAAATGGCGCAATTAGCCTTTAATAATACTAATCAAGACGATTATGTATTAGCAGGTGAAACCAATTTAATGGAATTTTCTGAATTAGCACAGCGTGACCATTTAAAAACTTTATTTGATGCTTTTAATCAAAAGCAAGGCGTGATTCATTTATTAGACCATTGCATGAAAGCCGATGGTATTCAAATTTTTATTGGTGAAGAATCAGGTTATCAAGCCTTTGAACAATGCAGTTTAGTGACCGCTAATTATTCTATTAGTGATGAAATAGTTGGAGTATTAGGCGTTATAGGTCCTACGCGTATGGCTTATGAAAAAATTATCCCTTATGTGGATATGACCGCTAAATTATTAACATCTGCTTTAAATCAAAAAAATTAACGATAAACATAATAACCGTAGGGGCGAATTTATTCGCCCCTACATGAACAATTAAGCCAATGTGTTTGCACCACATTGGCTTTTTTTATGCACCAAGATTTGCTATTTTTTCAAAAACCCTTTAAGCTCAAACAATTATAACTTGTATTGATTCAATAACATCAATGATAGAACCTGTCGCTTTAGAAGACTTTTTTATTACCTTTTTTTCCGCCGCGTTAATTATTCTAGCAGGTGCAAGTTACGCTTTATTATTTGCGTGGTCAAAACTCAACGCAAAACCTTACATTAAAATAGCCGCTTATATTTCTTATCTGATATTAGTAATTGCTGTGATTTTATTAAGCAAAGCCGCCAATTTTTCGGGTAGCTGGTTAATCGTGTCATTATTAATGCTAATCGGCTATTTTTTTGCTCCGATGGGGATTTGGCATTTAACTGTTAAAACCCATAAACATTAATAATAGAGGAGGAATACTGATGAATGAAACCCCATTATGGGCTTTAGAATCATTCTGGAAAAAAATGGCAATATGGGTGACAGCGGGTGCGTTTCTTATATTAATTGTTTTAACCTTTGATACCCTAAAGCAAACCAACACGGGCAGTAAAAGAGTTCCCGCTTATAGTGTCATTAATCAAAAAATTGATTATCAATATAAAGAGGATTTACATAAATCCATCCCCGTTATCGGCGACACCGAATTATTATTTGCTAAAACGTATAATGAAGCCGAAGCGGAACAGTTAATTACTTTAGGCAAAAAAACCATTCAAGCTAAAAACTGCATGAATTGTCATACCTTATTAGGTAATGGTGCATATTATGCCCCCGATTTAACTAAGGCTTATTTAGATAAAGGCTGGATTTCAGTTGAGCAACGTGAATCCTTAATGTTGCAATTCTTATTAGACCCTGAAAAGAATGCGCGGACGTTTGCTAGTAATCGAAAAATGCCCAATTTAGGGATTAGCGAAGACGAGGCTAAAGGTATTATTGCTTATTTAAAATGGATGAGTAGTATTGATACTAACGGCTTTCCTTATCATTTTAAAACCCTATATGCGGAGGATTAAACATGACCTTATCAACAGTTTGTGAAAAGTCGCAACTTTATCTTAACGCATTTAAAAAATGGATTGCTTTAGATAGTTCCCATTTAACAGGCGGACAATTATTAGCCGTTAAATATTTTACCGTCGCAGTGATTTTATTTTTTGCCCAAATAGTTTTTGGACTACTTGCCGCGACTCAATTTTTACATCCCAGTTTTTTATATGGCATTTTAGATTTTAGTGTCAATCGCATGATTCATATTAATGCCATGATTGTGTGGATGTTATACGGTTTTATTGGCAGTATTTATTGGTTATTAGAAGATGAAAGCGGCACAGAAATCATCGGTTTGAAACTGGGTAATATCGCTTTTTGGGTATTAACAGGCGCAGTCACTATTGTGGTTTTAGTGTATTTATTTATTCAAATAGGCGCGGGTAAAGATTCTACTTTATGGTTTATTAATGAAGGACGTGAATATATTGAAGCCCCACGTTGGGCAGATATTGGTATTGTCGCGGTCATATTAGTTTTTTTCTATAACGTAGTGGCGACTTTTAGTAAAGGTCAATGGTCGGGGATTGCAGGCGTTTTAGTTTTAGATTTATTGGCATTAGCAGGGATGTATATTGCTGGGATGTTTTATATTACCAATATCACCCAAGACCAATTCTGGTGGTGGTGGGTCATTCATTTATGGGTTGAAGCGACTTGGGAAGTATTAGTCGGGGTAATAATGGCGTGGTCACTGATGAAATTATTAGGGGTTAAACGCCGTATTGTCCAAACATGGTTATATATTGAAGTGGCATTAATGTTTGGCTCTGGCATATTAGGATTAGGGCATCATTATTTTTGGATAGGAACGCCTGAGTATTGGCTGACTATTGGTGGTTTTTTCTCCGCATTAGAACCCATTCCATTAGTCGCAATGGTGGTTCATGCCGTTTATGATGCAGGGGCGCATTCATTTAAAAATAGTAATCATCCCGCAGTGGCGTGGATTATTGCACAAGCTTTTGGTAATTTCTTTGGTGCGGGGGTTTGGGGATTTATGCACACCCTGCCACAAATTAATTTATATACTCACGGCACGCAATGGTCGGCGTCTCATGGTCATTTAGCGTTTTTTGGTGCGTATGCCACCATTAATATTGCGTTCTTTTATTTAGCGATTCAACATTGGCGCGGTAATGTCTGGATGGGAACAAATAGTCCTAATGCGTGGCGATGGAAATGGGCGTTAGCATTATTAAATATCGGTGTATTAGGAATGACTATTGCATTATTAATTGCAGGTTATGAACAATCCTTTATTGAACGCGCTCAAGAAGGTTCTACTTGGGGCGGTTATTTTAGTGCGCAAAATCATCCTTCTTTTAAAAGTGCCATGCAATGGCGGTCATTTTTTGGTTTAATGACTTTTGCGGGTTTAATACTATTAATTTGGGATTTAATGACTATTGGTAAAGGTGAAACGCGCAAAGCTGAAGTTATTGAAGCGGGTTAATTAGTTTGCTGGAGTGCAAAACATGTTTTGCACTTCATTACTTTACTAAAATTAAATAGATGAATACTTTTTTAAACGAAAAATTTATTAGATAATATGACTAGAAAAACAATTCCTAAACCATCAATATTGGATAATTGCCATGTTGTTGGAATAGAGGCGGGAAGAAAAGTCTATAAAAATGCTAATGAAAATATTTCATACATGGGATTCTTTGCACGGTGAATTAGAAGTCTTTAACAAAAATGGTCTACATTTAGGCGTTGTTTGTCCAATAACTGGGGTTGTGATTAAACCCGCTGTTCGTGGTAGAAGAATAAATAAACAAAATTAGGAGGCGTTATGGATTTTATGTCACGTTGTTTATCAGGCGATGCTTTTTTAAATGAAATTGATGAATATGTTGAGCAATGGCATTTAGGTGTGGCAGGTGAAAATCAAGAATTACATGAATTTCTTGGTATGACATGGGAAGAGTATTCATTATGGGCAACACAACCTAGTTTATTGAATGCTATTTTTAATAGTCGAAAACGACAAATTAGCTTAACTGATGAGTTATATTTTGAATGTGCCGCACTTGCCGCGCAAGCTAAAAACAATCAAGAAGCCATTAAAATGCAAGCATTGCTTAAACGCGTGGGGAAATTGTAATTATCGATTTTTATCGAATAATATTTCGACTATTATTGAATAAAAAATATATATGTGAGTATTGCCGTTAAAATAAAAGCGTTACTTTATATAAAGACGTTGCACTGCAACGTCTCTACAGCTTCAATCACTAAAAATAATATTATTACTTCTTTTTAGCCTTTTTAGTTTTCTTATGTACAGGCTCTGTTTGCTCTTCGGTATTTTCATCGACAACTTCCTCATTAGGCACTGGTTCTTCTGAAAATTTATTTAAATTGGTATCACTATCAATTGCCCCTTTAAACTCAGGTAATACCTCGGTTTTACTAGCATCTTCTTTATTTTGTTCTTCAGGGACTCGCGTTTTTTTCAAATTAGAAACACTATCAATCGCCCCTTTAAATTCAGGTAATGCTTCATTTTTATTAGCATCCTTATTATTTGTTCCCTCAGCCGATTGCGCTTTTTTCAAATTACTACTGCTATCAATCGCGCCCTTAAATTCAGGCAATGCCGTATCTTGTTTTTGAGTTTCTTTAGGAACTTCTATTTTAGGCGTAGTAACTGCGGTGGGAATCATCATGTTATTAGCTTTAGGTTCTTGATAAACTAAATATTCACTGGCAATTAAATTCGACAAGGCATCAAAGAAATTCAAATAAAAACGCGGCGTGACAATCCCTGTATTAATCCATTCTTCCTTTTTTTGAAAAGGCAAAGGTACGGGAACGGTAACCCCTGCAAAACCTGCTTGCACCCAAGTGGATTGTTTTTCAGAAACACTAAAACTCGCTGACATCACTACTTCGGTTGTATTATCTTCTTTAGCGGTAAAAATAATGGTTAATTTAATAAACATCATTTTATCTTTATCGCCTTCCACGGTATGCGTACCATTAGCTGAAATAATTTCAGAAGCGGCATCAGAATGTTCCACTTGATAATTAGAAATAATTAAAAAGCGTTTAATGGCATTATAGGTGAGTTGTTTTTCAAAAGGGAATAAATGCTTTTGATAACAACTGGTGCGGGGCGTGGCAGAAAGCGGCGGTTCTTGATCGGGTAATAAACAAAAAGTAGTCGTGGCATTGATAACTTTTGCCGTATTATCAAAACTAATTATCGCGCTTCTATCTTCTAAAATATTATCTCTTTCTACGGTATTACGTTGATGAAATTCCCATAAAGAACGACTTTTATCAGTAGTAGTAAATTGCAGACTGGGTTTATTACCTGCGAGGATTTTATTAGTTTCATCAAAATTCATCCCCGCTTTAATTTTGGGAATTACATCGACTAAAGGCGGGATATTAGTTTCTTGTTTAACGACTTTACTAGCGCAAGCGGTTAATAATACTACTAGTAGTAATTGCAAAGCTTTCATTACTATAAACTCCTAAACGTATTATTTTGTTTTTGTGGTATCAGTAGTAGCAGGTGCGCTTTCAGTCGCATCCATATTGCGTAAATAAGTCATTAAATAATACATAATGGTCTCAGCGGCTTCTTGTTTTTGACTAGCCACTGAGAGTTGCACAAATAAATTATTATCAATTTGATGACAATCCACTGAAGCGACACTTTGCTCACCATAACCCACTATTGTGCCGTTACCATGATCTTCTTTTTCTAAATTCATTTTAGTCATGATTTCAATGGCTTTTTGTTGACACTGCGCTAAAGTGTGTTTGTTTTTCATAAAGCTAGAAGTCATTAATATCGGCGGCTCAGCATGGACAATAGTGACCATTGCCAATAGACAAAACGCAATAATAAGGGATTGAAACTTAATACGCATAACCTTAAACCTGCTACTGATTAGGATAGAGAACATTATCATAGCATAACAATTTGAGAGCGCGTTTGCTTGTTTGAGGTTTAGAAAATACTAGACATTACCGTATAATAATTACGCCCCAAACGACAGATAATAACTTTTAATTGATAATTAATAATGAATCATTCACACAAAATACGCGAATATGAAAACCTGCATATTCTTTTATGGTTATTAAAAGATGTTTGCTGGCTAACTGTTTCTGAAATAGGCGGATTGGTCATGGCTCTGCCTACTATTTTAGTGGCATTGCATATTACTTGGTTAAAACGTCAAGATAAAAATGACTTATTTCACAATATTGCTATTTGTCATTGGATTTGTGGTAATACCACTTGGATGATTGGCGAGTTTTTTTATGAGGATAGTCTGCGCCCAATAGTGGGGATATTTTTTGGTTTGGGTTTATTCTGTTTAGCTATTTATTATTTGGTATTATTACCAAAACGATTATTAGCTGAGCGTGTTAAATAAAAAAACCTGCTAGTTTTTAATAAACTAACAGGTTTTAATTGTTTTTTTAGAGTGTAAGCTTACAGTATTATTAACCTAATCCCTTAAATACTATCTCCGCCGCGTCTAAAGTTTTATTAATAATCGGCTCATCGTGGGCAATTGAAACAAATCCCGCTTCAAATGCAGACGGTGCTAAATAAACCCCTTGATTTAACATACCGTGGAAAAAACGTTTAAATAAATCCTGATTACAACGCATCACTTGTTCAAAACTGCTAATTTCAGATTCATTACTAAAAAATAAACCAAACATTGCTCCCACGTTATTAGTAGTAAAACCTATATTTGAAGCTTGAGCGCGTTGTTTTAATCCTACTAATAACTGCTCGGTTCTAATTGTTAATTGCTGATAAAAATCAGGCTGGGCAATTAATTCTAAAGTTTTTAAACCCGCCGCCATTGCCACAGGATTACCCGATAATGTCCCCGCTTGATACACACCGCCCAAGGGTGCAAGGCATTCCATAATTTCGCGTTTGCCGCCAAACGCACCCACAGGTAAACCGCCGCCAATAATTTTACCTAGCGTAGTTAAATCAGGTTTAATCCCATAAAAACCTTGCGCCCCTTGCAAGCTGACTCTAAAACCTGTCATTACTTCATCAAAAATCAACACGCTTTGGTATTGATTACATACGTCACGCAAGGTTTGTAAAAATCCCGACACAGGTGGCACACAATTCATATTACCCGCCACAGGTTCAACGATAATACAGGCGATTTGCTCGCCGATTTGCGCAAATAAGTTTTTTACCTCCTCGGCATCGTTATAAGCCAAGGTAATAGTATTTTCTGCTACACCCGCTGGAACGCCTAAAGAACTTGGCACACCCGAAGTCAACGCACCTGAACCTGCTTTAACCAGCAATGAATCTGAATGCCCGTGATAACAGCCTTCAAACTTCACAATTTTGTCGCGCTTGGTGTAGCCACGCGCTAGGCGAATCGCACTCATGGTGGCCTCAGTGCCTGAGCTGACCATGCGTACTAATTCAATTGAAGGCACTAATTCACAAACGCGCTTTGCCATTTCGGTTTCAATCTCAGTGGGCGCGCCAAAACTCAAGCCCTTGGTGGCGGCTTGTTGCACAGCGGCAATCACCTCAGGATGTGCATGACCTAAAATCATCGGCCCCCACGAACCCACATAATCAATATACACCTTGCCTTCGCTGTCATAAATCATCGCGCCTTTGGCATGGTCGATAAATACAGGTGAGCCGCCCACACCATTAAAGGCGCGAACAGGTGAATTGACCCCGCCGGCAATCACTTGTTTTGCTTGAGAAAATAAATGCTGTGTTGAAGTTGTCATGGTTTATTTAGAGTTAAAATAAAAACTGTGCATACTATAACAAGATTAATGAGTAACGTAAGGTAATCGATGAAAACAAGAGAACGGCGACGCGGCTTAGTGGTGGTCAATACGGGCGAAGGCAAAGGTAAATCCTCTAGCGCGTTTGGCATGGTATTTAGAGCCGCAGGTTGGGGCATGAAAATTTGCGTGATTCAATACATTAAAGGGCAATGGCAAACAGGTGAACAAAAAGCCGCTGAAAAATTCGATAATATCGAATGGCACGCTTTAGGCGATGGTTTTACTTGGGATACTAAAAACCCCGAGCAGGATATAAAAACCAGCCGTGAGATTTGGCAATTGAGCCAACAGAAAATATTATCGGGTGAATTTGACGTGGTATTATTAGACGAGATTAATTATTGCTGTGGTTATAATTGGATTTCAGGACAAGAAATTGCCGATTTTATTCAAAATAATAAACCCAGTTGGCAACATTTAATATTAACAGGACGTAATGCGCCGCCTGAGCTTATTGCCATTGCAGATACTGTCACCGATATGAGTAAAGTCAAACATGTATTTGACCAAGGTATTAAAGCAGAACAGGGTATAGAGTTTTAAAGTGATTCTGAATCAGGATTTTCTATGGTTATAGGATTTACAGGATTATCTTGTTAATCTTCTAATCCTGTAAATCCTGATTCAAACACAAGCTATTTTTAATAACAATAACTAGGAGATAACAATGAACGAAACCATGAAAATTATGTTAGCCGTTGCCGCCGTATTTGCCGCAGGTTTTATTATGGTAGGTACAAGCAAACAACAATCAACACAAGAAATTGAAGCCGCTTCCATGATTAGAAATTATGTAGCTATTCAAACGATGGCAAATGATAAATGCCCCGTAGCCGTTAAACATGCTACCAATGAACAAGTGTATTTCCCAACAGAAACTAAGAGTGATAAAGAAACCTATGTCACTTTAATTTGGGAAGGTGAAAATGCCAATAAAGGTGGCTTTAAAAAAGCCACTTGCACCGTACACGCATCTTTAGGCGGTATTTCAGAACTCATTATTGATGACAAAGAAGTCATAAAGAAGAAAATCTAATCATCAACTGGAGGTTAGCTTTGGCTGACCTCCAGTTTTATTCATTTACATTTAATAGTATTGATTATGAGCTTAATTAATCCCACTCTACTATCAAATAGTGCTTATCCACAAATTGATAATGCCCACGCTGAATTTATTCGTTTAGTGAATTTAATGCACTCAGCTAATAACAGTGAATTTATTCATTTATTTGATGAATTATACCAGCATACTGAAAAGCACTTTAATGAAGAAAATGCTTTAATGGAACAATCCAAGTTTCCTGCTACAACTGAGCATCAAGCCGAGCATAATCGCGTTTTAGGTCAATTAAATCAATTTAAAACTCGCGTTGCTAAAGGCTCAATTACTTTTGCTAAAGCCTATATTACTGAGACTCTGCCAGATTGGTTTAAACTGCATTTAATCACTATGGATAGTGCTTTAATTGTTCATTTAACTAAACTAAATCATGACGCTAGCTAATATTAAAATCGGTGATAAATTACTCTGGCAACATCGCCTTGCCGATGAGTTTAAAGATGAGGCTAAATCACCTGAGCAACTGCAACGTATTATTAGCGTCAAAGCCATTATCGATAATTATATTAAAACCGATTTTGGGGATTATTTTATTCACAACGGTTTTAATATGGACGCTCCCTGTGGTTGTAATCGTTTTTGTAATTGTTATGGCAAAGTTTCGCTATTAATTGATAATGCTTAATTATAATTTCTCGCGCCAAATAAAGCCGTACCGATGCGTACAATCGTTGCCCCTTCTGCAATAGCCGCTTCTAAATCATCACTCATACCAAACGAAAAGGTGCTTAATTGCGGCTTATTTAATTGTTTTACGGCATTAAATAAAGTCCGATAAGGTAAGCGTTGCTGTTCAATAGTATGAGCAGGTGCGGGAATTGCCATCACACCGCGTAAATTTAAACGT
Organism: Methylococcaceae bacterium; assembly: GCA_049296695.1. Lineage (GTDB taxonomy): Bacteria > Pseudomonadota > Gammaproteobacteria > Methylococcales > Methylomonadaceae > UBA10906. Next base: position 24,265 of record JBAQSX010000037.1, read on the forward strand.
GGTAATCCTAAAACCTGCTCTACTAAATCCGCTAATTGATTTAATAAAATACCCGATTTAGTATCTTGCTCACTAATATTGACTTGCAAACAAATATTGAGCGGTGGCAGATAATCAGGACGTTGCTCATTTAAACGTTGCGCGATTTTTAAACTATCCACGCTATGCACCCAATGAAAATGCCCTGCTAATAATTTAGTTTTATTGGATTGAATAGGTCCTATAAAATGCCAAGTAATATCAAACGCGCTTAAAGCTTGTTGTTTTTGCAAAGCTTCTTGGACATAATTTTCCCCAAAATGACGTTGCCCTGCATAATAACTTTCAGCAATCGCATTGGCGGGTTTAGTTTTACTGACCGCTAATAACTGCACTGAATTTTTTGGACGTTGATAAAGCGTTTCAGCGCGATGAATTTGCGCAAGAATAGTATTGAGTCTTTGTTGTAAAGTTGACATGTTTTTTATTAAACTAAGTATTATGTTGTATTGTAGAGACGTTGCACCGCAACGTCTTTTCACCGCTATATTATAGCGCAGTTAATGACTACGCTTATGCCAAGTATTTAAAGAACATTGAAATTAAATAGTAATCGCCTTAATATATAACTCAATCTTATTTGCCGTAAGTTTAAAACTAACATAGAATAGCATCCATAGCGACATAATTTTTATTTGTGTTATTTAAATTCTATTCAATTTACGGCGACACTTATATGGTCAATTTTATTCCAGATAAAAATGGTTATTTAAAAGTTGAAACCTATCGCTCGGGTCATTTTGTTTTTCAAATTGGTTTAGATATTGAAAAACTAAAGCACTTAAAAGATAGAGTTAATGATGCCCATATTCGCTTCATTAGCATTCCCCTAATTAGTGAAATTTCAGGCGACCTTGAAAAAAAGGTGATGCTCGATTCAATTTATAGCACTAATACCATTGAAGGCGGCGGTCTTAGCTACGAAGAAACAGAAAATGTTTTAGCCCTCTCTGAACATACAGTAAAACAGCAAAGAGACAGACGGGTTACTAATTTAAAGTATGCTTATAATTTTTCTGAAAAAATTGCAAGTAAACTATTTGTATCTTATGAAGATAAATTTAAAAAAGCAGGAAAATTAGTTTTACCCGATGATGTTGTATTTGATATTTCTGAGGAAATATTTCTTGATTTACATGAATTAATTACTAAAGACTTGGATGATAATTTTAATAAACCCAGATTATATAGGAATAATAATAAAGAACAAAAAACCAAGGTTGGTCATATTGATGTTGGTGGTGTTTATCAACCCCCTAAATGCCAAGATGATATAAAAATGCTAATGAAAGCGTTTTGTGCTTGGGCAAATAGTGAACCCGTACAAAGCCTCCCACAATTATATCGCGCTCCGCTTATTCATTTTTATTTTGAATTAATTCATCCTTTTTGGGATGGTAACGGCAGAACAGGAAGACTAGTAGAAGCTACTGTTTTAAGAGCGGCTGGCTATGAATATAGTCCTCATGCTATGTCGCAATACTATTTAGATAATATGAACCAATATTTTACCTTATTGAATATCTGTAGAAAAAGAACAGATAAAGGTGAAACATATCCAAACTCTGCATTTGTATCTTTTTTTCTTAAAGGCATGTTAAGCACAACTAACCGCTTACATGATAGAGCCAATACACTACTATCTTCTATTTTAATTAGAGCGCGATTAGAATATTTAGTTTCTAGTAAAGAAATATCTGTGCGTCAACATAATATATTATCTAATTTAATTGCAAATAAAGATATACGTTCAAGAGATATTTTAAAAATTCAACCTTGGTATAAGGCTTTGTATTTTAATGTGACAGAAAGAACGGAAATGCGAGATTTAAAAAAATTAGCTGATTTAAAACTAATTGAACTAGAAAAAAACGGTACTATCAAAATTGTAATGCTTCATTCAAAAGTGAACTTAGCAGAACATCCTCATGCTAATATCAGCGAGTAGTTCTTATAATTAAATGGAGTGCAAGCTTTACTTGCTAATTGAAATGGTCAGGCAAAGCCTGACCTCCATCAAATTTCTGCTAATAAGCGCGTCATTATCTGCTCGGCTTGATGTAAATAACCACCACCAAATAAATTAAGATGATTTAATATGTGATAAAGATTATAAAAATCTTTTCTAATTTTATAATCCTCATTTAATGCCCAAACTTCATCATAAGCACTATAAAAATCCGTGCTAAAGCCACCAAATAATTCTGTCATTGCAATATCGGTTTCTCTATCACCATAATAACTAGCAGGGTCAAAAATAATAGCTTGTGCTTGCGTAGTAACTGCCCAATTACCGCCCCATAAATCACCATGTAATAATGACGCTTGCGGCGTATAGTTTTTAAAAAACATCGGTATTTGCAAACTGAGTTTTTCGCCCAATGTTTGTAATTTACCTTGATAACCGTTTTGTTTGGCAAGTTTTAATTGATAGCCTAAACGATAATCTTGCCAAAAAATTAACCAGTCATCACAAGGGCTATTAATTTGCAAGGTAGAACCAATAGTATTATTTTGATGCCAACCAAAAAAGGCTTGTTTTATTTTGTGTAATTGCGCTAATTGTCTGCCTAATAATTGTTGCGCTTGTTTAGTTTTAGTATTTAATTCTAAATAGTCTAAAACTAAGAAAGCATGGTTATTGGTTTGTCCGTAAACAATTGGTTTAGGGACGCATACAGTATTAGTTTTGGCAAGTTCTTGCAAAGCTGAAAATTCAGCCGAAAACATTGATAGTAAATCAGCGCGGTTTAATTTAACAAAATAACGGCGATTGTGTGCTTGCAGACAAAAAGCAGTATTAATATCGCCACCTGATACAGGCTTGACGTGTTCTATTTTAAATAATTTGCCTGTGCTTAAACTAATTTGTTGGGCAATGGAGTTGAAATCAATGGTCATGGTTTTTAATAAATAGCTAAAACTATTTAACTCCTGTGTTATTAATCGGTCTTTTGTTATCTGAATCAGGATTTACAGGATTAGAAGATTAACAAGATAATCCTGCAAATCCTATAACCATAGAAAATCATGATTCAGACAATTAAGCAGTTTTATATATTAAAGCCGAGCGAATACAACGTAAAACACCGTAACTATACATCTGAGCGAATTGTTCATAAAATAATTTTAAACTCAGCCATTGTTCTTGCGGCAAGGCTAAAAAAGCCTCTTCTATTTGTTTAATTTCAGCGGGGTCTAAATCAATTACTTTATTTAAAGGGATAATACCTTGTTCAAGGGCTTCTGATAAATGGGTGTAAATAGTATCGGTTTTTAATTCGCGTTGCCCAGCTATTTGTTCAATCGTTAATCCTTGTTGAAATAATGTAATAGAAAAACTCACCGTGTCTGAAAAACCAGCGGTATTATTAAAACTATTAAGCACTTCTAAAAACTGCGCTCCGTATAATTCTAATTTGCGTTGACCTACACCTGATAACTCGGCTAATTCGGGTAAGGTTTTAGGTTTGTTTTCCATCATTGCCATTAAAGTAGCATCATGAAAAATAACATAAGCGGGGACATTTTGAGACTTGGCAATTTCACTGCGTTTTGTGCGTAAAGCCTCCCATAATATTTGATTTTGATTCGCGGTTTTTTGAGTTTTATCAGCGGTAATTTTTTCGCGTTTTAATTTAACGTCTTTGCGTAATAATAATTGTTGTTCGCCGCGCAATATTGGTCTGCAATTTTCAGTTAATTGTAACGCGCCGAATTGATCGAAATTAACATTAACTAATCCTTTAGCCACTAATTGTCTAAATATAGAATGCCATTGTTCTTCATTAACGGCTTTGCCAATACCAAAGGTGGATTGTTTATGATGATTGAATTGTTTTACGCGCTCCGTTTCTTTGCCTAATAATACGTCAATTAAATAATGCACCCCAAAACGTTGTCCTGTGCGAAAAATACACGATAACGCTTGTCGCGCCACTAATGTGCCGTCATAACTGTCCACAGGTCGCAAGCAGGTGTCGCAATTATTGCAGTTATGTTCTAAATGGTCGCCAAAATAGCTCAGTAAAGCTTGTCTGCGGCATTGTACTTGTTCGCATAAGGCTAACATGGCGTTGAGTTTGTGTTGCTCTAAGCGTTTGTGAACCTCGTCAGCCTCTGAGCTGGCAATCATGCGGCTTAAGGTAATCACGTCTTGCAAACCATAAGCAAGCCACGCATTTGCAGGCAAACCATCACGTCCTGCCCGTCCTGTTTCTTGGTAATAAGCTTCCACGCTTTTGGGCAAGTCTAAGTGCGCAACAAAACGCACGTTGGGCTTGTCTATGCCCATGCCAAAAGCAATAGTGGCGACCATTACGCAATAATCATCACGCAAAAAACGTTGTTGATGTTCTTTGCGCTTTGCGTTGTCCATCCCCGCATGATAAGGCAAGGCGGGAATGCCTTGGGCTTGCAACCACAGCGCGGTGTCATCGACTTTTTTGCGCGATAAACAATAAACAATACCGCAATCACCTTTATGCTCAGCTTTTATAAAATCTAGTAATTGATGCCTAGCGTTTTGTTTTTGGACAATTTGATAGCGAATATTAGGGCGGTCAAAACCGCTGATAAATAAAGGCGCGTTTTCTAATTGCAGACGGGTGATGATTTCTTGCCGTGTGGTTTCATCAGCGGTGGCGGTTAAGGCAATGCGCGGAATAGTGGGGAACTGTTCATGCAATAAGCATAATTGCAAATAATCAGCTCTAAAATCATGTCCCCATTGCGATACGCAATGCGCCTCATCAATGGCAAATAAGGCAATGTCTAGTTTTTTAAATAAGTCTAAAGTGCGAGGATTGGTTAAACGCTCTGGCGCGATGTATAACAAATCCAATTCAGCATTCAGCAATTGTTGTTCAATAGCTTGGGCGGCACTTATCGATAAGCTGGAATTTAAAAAAGCGGCGCGGATGCCTAATTGTAATAAGGCACTGACTTGATCTTGCATTAAAGCAATTAAGGGTGAAATCACAACTCCCACACCTGAGCGTAATAACGCAGGGATTTGATAACATAAGGATTTACCGCCACCTGTGGGCATTAAGACCAGCGCGTCACCGCCTGTTAAAACTTGCTCGATAACGGGGTATTGTTGACCTCTAAAGCTGTCATAACCAAATACGCTTTTTAATATTGCTTGGGCTTGTTTCATGCGGCTTCTCAAAATGAATTGGACTGGGCTATTTTCACCAATAAATGACCATCACGCTAGTTCAAGGCTCACTTATACGCTAGTGCAGTTAGGCTATAATGCCCACACTTAACGCCACCGCAAGGATTTACTCATGAACGCTTTTATGTCAACACCCTACAAATTACTCAGTGTCGCTTTGTTGTCAGTGAGCGCGACCGCTTACGGTTTGCCTGTAGTCGAAGAAAGCCAGCGTTTTTTGGATAAACCCGCTTTGCCTGATAGTCATCAAAACGCGCCTGTATTACCAAGCCCCGCGCCAGCCACTGAAAATTCCAGTTCTACCGCTAGCACCAGTTTGTTTTTATTAAAAAAAATCAATCTACAAGGCAATAGTTTATTTAGTAAAGAACAATTAGCTGAGATTATTAAACCCTATGAAAATCGCCAAGTCAGTGCCGATGATTTGCGCCAATTACGCCAAGATTTAACCCAGTTTTATTTAAAACAAGGCTATCTCAATTCTGGCGCGATTTTGCCTAAACAAGACATTAAAAACGGTGAGTTGCAAGTACAAATCATCGAAGGCAAGCTTACCGAATTACACATTGAAGGCTTAAGCTGGTTACATGACAGCTATGTGCGTCCACGCATTGCCGCCAATCCCGAAAAACCTTTAAATGTAAAAGACTTGCAAGAAAATCTGCAATTATTACAACAAAACCCACTCATCAAACGCATTCATGCTGAATTAACCCCGGGCCTGCAAATGGGAACGGCTAGTTTAAATGCCAAAATTGAAGAAAATCGCCCTTATTTTTTAACCTTAGGCACAAGCAATAATGGCGTACCGAGCGTGGGTGCGGAACGTTTTGAAGCGTGGGGCGGCCATCGAGATTTATTAGGTTTAGGCGATTCAGTTATCGCAAACGTTAATCAAAGCGAAGGACAAACCCAATATGGTGTGGAGTACAGCATCCCCTTAAATCGTTTTGATACTAGCTTCAACGTGCATTACGCCAACAGTGAAGCCGATGTGGTGGAAAAACCCTTTAATCAGCTCAATATTTTTAACCAGTCAGAATCCATTGCTATCGGTATTAGCCAACCTTTATGGCGCACCATTGAAAATCAAATCACCATAGGTTTAACTGCTGAACATCGGCACAGCGCGGCGTTTTTATCAGGGCAACAATATTCTTTTTCACGCGGTTCAGTTGATGGTGTGAGTAATGTCAGTGCTTTGCGTTTTAGTCAAGAATGGCTCAATCACACCGATAAACGCGTAATTGCTTTGCGTTCAGTGGCAAACTGGGGCGTTAATGCTTTGGATGCCACTATTCATAAAAACAGCAATCTACCCGATGGTGAATATTTCTTTTGGTTAGGACAAGGGCAATGGATACAACGCTTATGGCAAACAGGCATGGAATTACATTTGCAATCTAATCTGCAATTAGCCAGCGATTCCTTATTATCGGTTGAACAATATGCCTTAGGCGGGATGAATAGCGTTAGAGGTTATCGTAAAAACCAAGTAGTACACGATAGCGGTTTTGCCAGTAGTTTAGAATTGAGAATTCCGTTATTTGATAAACAACTAGGCGATGGGGTATTACATCTCGCACCATTTTTTGATATTGGACGGGCGTGGTCAGCGGGTAATAATAATAGTCCTGCTACGACTTTAAGTAGTGTCGGTATTGGTGTACATATCGACCCTAATAAACAATGGCATTTAGAATGTTATTGGGCGCAAGCATTAAAAACTGTGCAAACCACAGGCACAGATAGCCAAGATTCAGGGATTTATTTTGCGGTGAATTATTCACCATTTAATAATTAAAATTATAATTTTTCCACGAAAAATACAAAAAGCACGAACGTTATTTTATTTGTAACTACCTAGCTTGTTTGCGATTGAATCAGGATTTTCTCTAGTTATAGGATAAATCCTGTGAATCTTAAAATCCTGATTCTGACAATAGAATAATTAAAACAAGCTAGATAGTTACTTTTATTTTTAGAAAACAAGTCCAAATTTTAATCGCTTATTTTTCGTGTCTTTCGTGGACACACAAACGGTTTATTAAAACGCTAAATCATTCACGCTTAAAATAGCCAGTAAAATAGAAACAATAATCCCCGCAATCATTAAACCTAAAGTAATAATTAACGCAGGTTCTAATAATGCCAACATTCTTTGAATAGCGGTGCGTAATTGTTTATCGTAAATCGTAGCAACGCGTAATAACATTTCTTCTAATCGCCCCGTTTCTTCACCCATTTTAATCATTTGCATTGCCATTTTAGGAAACAACGATTTTTCTAATAAAGCATCCGATAAATGTTTACCTTGTCTTAATTGGTCTTCGGCATCTTGTACCGCCTCGGCAATTACTAAATTATCCACGGTTTCTCTAACAATAATTAATGCCGCTAAAATAGAAACGCCATTACCTAATAATGTCCCTAAAGTGCGGGTAATATTGGCAGTTTCTTTATTTAAAATAATTGCCCCTGCTAAGGGTAGTTTTAAAAATCGTCCGTCCCAGACTTTTTTTCTAACCGAATCTGCCATTTGATAATTCATATAACTGCTTAAAAATAAAACCCCCAGCAATAATGCCCACCAATAACTTTGTAACCATTCCGCTAAAGCCACCACTATTTGTGTAGGTACTGGCAAGGCTTTACCCGCACTGGCAAACATTTCACTAAATTGCGGCACGACAAAAGTGAGCATGACAAATAATGAAGCCACTGACATAATTAATAAAATCGCAGGATAAATTAAAGCGGTGCTAACAGTATCTTTTAATTCTTGTGAGCTTTCTAAATACTCCGCTAATCGCGTTAATACTTCGCCTAAACTACCCCCCGCCTCACCTGCTCGAATCATATTTAAATAAAACTTAGTAAAGTTGCCTGTTTGCTGTTCTAAAGAATCGGCAAGGGTCGCGCCGCCTTTGACTTTATCTAATACTTTAGCAATTAATTTAGTCAGTTTTGGATGTTCATTGGTTAAATCCATTAATACCGTGAGCGATTTATCAATCGGCAAACCTGATTCTAATAAGGTCGCTAATTCACTGGTTAATAATAAAACTTCTTTATTGGATAATTTATTGGATTTAACCCCTAAAGGAATACCTAAAAAGGTGCGACTACTGGCAAGACTTATCCGAATCGGAATATAACCATCAGCTTGCAAACTGGCAATTAATTGCGCCTCATCGCTCGCTTCGCGCACTGCTTCTTCAGTTTCACCTAGGGTATTTACAGCTTTA